>JACTND010000239.1 GCA_014584305.1 Planctomycetota bacterium
GTTGCTCGGTGCTACGAAGCTATGTGGGAGTTTCTTTTCCTCAACTCGCGAACGCTTGCAAGAGTTGGCTCAACAAAAGGGTCGACACCATTTAGACAACCTTGTTCCGATCAAGAAAGTAGAGTGACCTTCGACCGAGTTGGCACTCAACGAATATCTCACACTAGATAACGCAAATCTACGCTTCTCATGATTTGCGGTGGAGCTTGGACGAGCATTGAAGCTCGAAAACGCTACCTTGTCTTGTGCGCGCAGTGCCGCATCTCGTGACTCGATCATATTGACTGAGCGTCCCGGCTGCAATTGACGAAATGGAAACCTGTAAAAACAATAATGCCTGTCCTTTGTGACTTTGTGACTTTACCAGAGGTCGAGGGAGAGAGCAAGGTCGAGGGAGAGACGGTCGTGGACTTGAGTACGAACTAGCTCGATTAATCGCAGCACGTCAGCGGCTTTCGCGCCGGGATGAGCGATGAAGAAATTGGGGTTGCGGTCAAACAGCTCGACCCGGCCCATTTGCGTTCCTTTAAGTCCCGCGCGTTCAATCAATTCACCGGCCAACTCGCCGGCATGATTTTTGAAGACATAGGCGCAGGGATCCGCCATCGTCGGCTGCTGGGCGCGTTTGACGATCCACAACTTTTGCAATCGGCGTGTCAAGTCGCCGGCCGTGTCGCGCGGAAATCGAAACGTTGCTTCTACAATGGCTAATTCATTGAGGCTGCTGGAACCATAGGAAAATGACAGCGCATCAGACTCGCGGATCGCTTGACATCCGGATCTCGTCACGACGGTGGCGCGGACCACCCATCGGCCGATGTCGTGGCCACCGGCTCCTGAGTTGCCATGTAAGGCGCCGCCGACTGTTCCTGGGATACCAACTAGATGGTGGGCCCCAGCCAAATTCTCGCGGACGGTAGCAGATACGAAATGCGGGAGACTCACACCGCCGCCGACAGTGACCAACTCACCATCAATCATCAGGTGAGAAAAGGCCGGTGCGGACAAGTGCAGAACCACTCCGGCCACGCCTTCATCGCGAACTAGCACATTCGATCCGCCTCCGATCAGGCGCATCGTTACGCCTTGCACCTCACAACGGCGAACTACCTCACACAATTCATCCACGGTCGTCGGTTCAACAAAGTACTCGGCCACGCCGCCGATCCGTAAACTGGTGTACGGAGCGAGAGGTTCGTTTTCGCGTACAATATGTTCTAGTCCTGTGAACAATGACATAGTTAGGCCACTCCGCGATATCGAACGGACTTGTCTATTGATTTTCCGCGGGTCTATCGTAACCGAAGTGGCCTTGATGGTTGAGTGGCCATGACCCGTTTTCGTTTTCAGGTCACGAGACCGATAGTGAAGGCTGCCGCATCTGTCATTCGATGCTAGAATGGATGGTAAAGAAACGCGAGCACCTCCCTGTTCCCGAAAGTATCATTTGTGCCCAATATGTCTGAGTTTTTCTTTGTCGTCTGCCAAGTGGGCGCGGAGTCCACATGCAAGGGCGAAGTTGAACAACAATTTCCCGGCGCCAAATTGGCGTTTTCGCGTCCGGGATTCGTCACTTTCAAACAGGCAGACAAACGTTTCGACCAGGGAGCTTTCATACTGGAATCGACGTTCATTCGCACGTGGGGTCTCTCACTGGAGCGGATCACGGGAAACGATGGAATGAAGCTTGCCGAACGCGTGGCAGTTCTGGCCGCCGAAGTCGGCGCCCAAGCGATTCATGTTTGGCAGCGGGACCAGTCCTTGCCTGGCGATGGTGGTTATGAACCATTCAACACGCCCCTCGCGCACCAACTCGGTGCAGTGATTAGTGCAAAGACGGAGGCGCATTCTGGGCAGGCGTTGCTTGTCAATCGAAAGGCTAAATCAGGAAGCTTGGTTCTCGATGTCGTACTTGTCGAACCAAACGAATGGTGGATTGGATGGCATCGCGTGCAAGTAACGGCTCAGCAATGGCCGGGGGGGGTCCCACCGCAAATTCGTCGGCAATCAGTCGTCAGCCGAGCCTATTACAAAATGGCGGAAACCGTGTTATGGGGTCGCCTGCCGATACGGGCGGGTGACGTATGCGTGGAACTGGGGAGTGCACCGGGGGGCGCCGCACAATGTTTGCTCAACATGGGTGCAAAAGTGCTGGCTGTTGACCCGGCAGAACTTGACGCGGATCTGTTACAAACGCCGGGGCTTACTCACTTGCGAATGCGCAGCCGCGAGGTTCCGCGCAACCTATTGCGTCAAGCTCGTTGGTTGTTTGCCGACCTGAATGTTGCGCCAAGTTATACGTTGTCAGCCGTGGAAGATCTGGTGAAGAATCGCAAGACACACTTTGTCGGAGTAGGCCTGACCCTGAAACTCACCGATTGGAAACTTGCTGCGGAAATCGATACTTTTCGCGAGCGCGTCAAGTCATGGGGATTTCAAGTCGTCAGGACGAGGCAGTTGGCCTTCAATCGGCGAGAAGTATGTCTCGTTGGGTTGCGCGACAAGTTTCAGGCGCGGCTAAGCTATTTGCAGTCTCGGCGCCGAAAGGCGCACAAAAAAACACGCGCTACTGGGGCGCGTGTTTCGAAAGATTGAGATCAACACAATGACGAATCAACGTCCGCCATCATCTTGGCCTTGCGATCCGCCGTTGCCATCGTCCTTTTGTTGGTCGTCCTTTTTGCCTTCCTCGCCTTGAGCCGCATCATCGGCTTGTTTCGATTCGCCCTCACCTTTGGCGTCGTCTTCTTTGTTGCCCTCCCCATCCTTTTTGCCTTCGTCGGTTTTCTCGTCGCCTGTTTTTTCTTCGTCCTGGTTGGCTTCGACCGCCTGATCATTTTGCCGCGAGGGAGGCGGGCCGCCCATTCCGCCCAATTGGAATGGGATGTTGTCCGGATCAAACTCTCCGCGAACCACCTTTGGCATTACCGTATCACGTGTTTGTTCTTGGGTAGAGAACTTGAACAACGTGCCGTTTTTGAAAACAACCCAAACGGGTGTGCCTTGTTGGAAAGGCAAAACGCGTGGCATGCGGTATTCTTCAATTACCAATTCCGTTCCTTCGACAGCAGTGGTCTTGATGGGGCCTCGACCGATTACCTTTTGAACATCTGCACGGCTGGTTTCATCTTTGGATTTCAGCGATAACGTACCCAACTCTTCGATAATCTGATTTCCTTTCGGAACCATAACATACCAGTCGTACGCGAACAAACCAGAAACAGCAATGAGGATGACTACCAAAATGGATATTCTCACTGCAAAACCTGAACTTGCGACCATAGTCTTCAATTCTCCCGAATAAACGATTCACAAATACTCAACGAACCCTCACTGGGGCAACGTGTCGGCGCAACGTATTGGCTTATGATATCACCCAGACAAACCATTCGCGACTGCTGATAACGGTGTTTTTTGTACCAATTGGAAGAGACGCCATCTGACTGGGAAATATTCCCAACTATTCGTCAAAATGTGAAACACCGCCTTGCCTAGTGTTTGGTCCGCAATTTCTACGACTTGGCGGCAGCCAACTGATTACCTTTGACTTGGAGGAGGTCCAACATTCGGCCCGGCGATCCCATCGCGTTGTAACCGCCATCCAAGTGGAGAATCTCGCCCGTGATCCCGTCAGCCATATCCGACAACAGAAACGCGCCGACACGGCCCGCTTCCTCGTGCGTGATATTGCGACCCAAGGGGGACATGTGTTCATAGAGATACTGCATGTCGCCAACGCCGGCGGCGCTCCCCGCCAAGGTTTTCAACGGCCCGGCGCTGAGCGCATTGACGCGGATCCCGCGCGGCCCCAAGTCAAACGCCAAATAGCGGACTGCCGCTTCCAAAGCCGCCTTACAAATTCCCATTACGTTGTAGCCCGGCACGCATTTTTCGCCGCCGAAGTAACTCATCGTTGCGACCGCTGCCCGCTCATTCATAATCTCTTGCGCAGCGGCACTCAACGCGAGCAGACTATAGACGCTGATATCCATCGCCATACGAAACCCATCGCGACTCGTTCGGATCGTTTCCCTTTGGAGATCGGTTCGATCGGCATAGGCGATGGAATGCAGCAGGAAATCGATACTGCCGAAATGATCCGCAGTTGTCGCCACTACCTGCTCAATCTGTTGGTCATGCTGCACGTCTAGGGGGACGAGAAACTTGGCTTGAGGCCAACCTTCGATACACTTTTCAACGCGCCGCCGGCTTTTTTGCTTTTCGTCGTCTGGGCGATCCGGTAAATGGGTAAAGCCACATTCTCCACCTTGTTGCATGATCTGTTGCGCGATGGCCCACGCGATGGACCGGTCATTCGCCACGCCGACAATCAAGCCTTTTTTGCCTTCGAACAAACCCATCAATCGATCCCCCTGAATTGATGAACAACGACAATTTGACTACGCTTACGTTTCGTGGAAACCGTGAACTGGCTGTCAATGGCCACGTGCACGGATTGACGACTTGGATAAACTCTCGGGTATGACCAGCAGCGATCGTTTTCCCCACTGACTCAAAGTCGCTCAGTTTACACCGAAATATTGGTAATAGTCAGTAGGGTCAGCAAACGGCGGAACCGCGATGAAACCGGCAGACGTGGCGGCACAGGAAAAATGGACCAGTCAGCTGGTTCCCCGTTTGGTGGAAATTGCCGGACAACCGTTGTCTTTAGAGGCTTTTGCAGCCGCAGCACTGCAAGTTGTCGCGCACCTCAGCAGCGTACAGTCTTGGACGATCGTCCAGGGTACCAAAGGCCAATGGAGGGTCTTGGCGACGACACAATCTCGATCGGACAAACTACCCATCGATCTGTTAAGCGACGTGCTGGATAGCGGCCAAATCCAGACGCGAACCGTGGACGCACTTCCCTGTTCTGCTGCCCCGCTCAAATGGTATTCCGGTGAAGGCTGTTTGCTGTCGGTGACGGGAGACGTGGAACAGGATGAACTAACCGCTGCTGCCTCCGCATTGGGCCTGGTGCAAAAAATTGTGTCCCGCATCTCTACGCAGACTCGCCGCGCGGATCGATTGCAAGCGCTGTTGAACGTAACCGCCGACTGGAACCAAGGTGAGCAGTTGGATCGGTTGCTGGAACGTATCGCACAGTCCAGCACTCAATTGTTGGAGGCGGAACGCGCCAGTATTTTTCTGATTGACTCCGTCCGCAACATGCTCGTCGGTAAACCCGCACTCGGAGTCGCAACGGGCGAATTGCTGATTCCTATTGACGCCGGAGTGGTGGGACGGGCCATCGCCACTGGTTTAACCCACCGCGTGGACGACGACATAGCCTTCGAGCAGGCGATGGTGGATCGGCAAGTTGACCAACAACTCAACTTTCAAACGCGCTCCTTGCTCTGCGTTCCGATGCGCGACTCGCAGGGCAAAATCATTGGCGCCTTCGAGCTAATTAATAAGCGGAGTGGCCGCTTCAGCGATGAGGACGAGTTGGATTTGCAGGAGTTAGCCATTCATGCAGCGGCCGCGATTGAGAACAGTCGCCGCGTTGAGCAACTTGTCCTGTCGCGCCAACAGATCACCGACCAGGCGGCAGAACAAGTCCAGTTGATTGGCAACGCACCAAGCATCATTAAGATTCGCGAAACGATCGGCCGAATCGCCCCTACGGAATTAGCAGTGTTGATCACAGGTGAAAACGGAACTGGCAAGGAAATTGTTGCGCAGATGATCCATTATCTGAGCCATCGGCGCGACCAGGTAATGGTGGCCGTCAACTGCGCAGCCATCGCGGAAACACTGCTGGAAAGCGAGTTATTCGGCCACGAAAAAGGGGCCTTTACCGACGCCCACCAACGGCGGCAGGGGAAATTCGAATTAGCCAGTCGCGGCACGCTGTTCTTGGACGAAATCGGCGATATGAGCCTGGCAGGGCAGGCGAAATTGTTGAGGGTATTGGAAGAGAAGGTCGTGGTCCGCGTCGGAGGCTCTACGCCCATTCCCACCCACGCCCGGGTGGTCGCCGCGACTAATCAGAATTTGGCTCAACTCGTTCGCGATCGCAAGTTCCGGGAGGATTTGTATTTTCGCTTGAATGTAATGACGATTGAGGTTCCACCGTTGCGCGATCGGGGGGAGGACGTCGTCGCATTAGCTGAGCATTTCTTGCGACTATTTTCCATCAATGTCCGCCGCCGTCCCCCACATCTGTCAGCGGCGGCGCACAAACGCTTACTGGCCCACGCCTGGCCAGGAAACGTTCGCGAGCTCCGCAACATGATGGAACGACTTGTTTATCTGACAACCGGCGATACGATCCATGGTGATGACTTGCCGTTCATTTCTGCGCCGACGCGACAAGACGAACAGCAATCCTACGATGGCATGACCTTGGCAGCCGCGACGGACCAGTTTCAAACGGATTTTATCAAACGTCAAATTCAGTTCGCGCGCGGCAATGTGACTGAGGCCGCCAGCCGGATGGGGCTGCACCGCTCTAACCTCTATCGCAAAATGCGCCAGCTCGGCATCGAAAGTCAGGATTCGGGTCCATGACCGACGCCACCGCCAAGCCGGCAATGACAGCGGCGATTCCCGCCCGCGTCCGCGCATTGCGCGACGACGCGCAGGCGATCTTTCGTGCGGCAGTCGATGCCGTCCGCGCGGAGAATCTCGTCGCCGATAATGTCCACGTAGAGAAGAAACATCTGAAGATTGGCAAACTGGTCGTGGATCTTGGAAAGTTCCAGCGCGTGCTAATCGTGGGTGCGGGAAAAGCCAGCGGCTATATGGCCAAAGCGTTACTGGAACGCCTGGGGCCAGAGATCGCCGCCTCCAAGTCAATCAACGGTTGGGTGAACGTTCCGGAAGGTGGCGATCTGGTTTCGCTGCCGCACGTCACGTTGTTTCCGGCGCGCCCAGCGGGAGAGAATCTGCCCACGCAGAACGTCGTGATTGGGACTCAGCATATTCGCGAATTGATTGCCTCGATGCACAAAGGCGATCTGGCACTGTGCCTGATCTCTGGCGGGGGCTCCGCACTGTTAGCTCAACCAGTTCCGGGAATTTCGCTCGAGGACAAGCGGCGAGTAAGTCAATTGTTGAGTCAACGCCGCGCCGACATCACCCAGCTCAATCGGGTCCGTCGGCAGTTAAGTCTGGTGAAAGGAGGTCGGTTGGCCGCCTCGCGGCAGGGGGGACGGTTGATCAGTTTGATCATCTCAGACGTTTTGGGTGACCCGGTTGAGTTGATCGCATCCGGCCCGACGGCCCCGTCGCCAGACGAGCCACAAGGCGCCCTGGACGTATTTCACGAATTAAAGATTCCCTTGGATGAAGTTCCGCCTGCTGTCGTGGCGCATTTGCAAGCGTCCGCGGCCACACCGCGGTCGAATGTTACCAACGAATCGTTGTCCGAGGTTCAGAATATCGTGATAGGCAATCTGGCGGTCGCTCTGCAGTCGGCTGCCAAATGTGCACAACAATTGGGTTATCAAGTGCATTCTTCGATTCAAGCTGACCGCCGCGAAACAGTGGACGACACGGCCCGCTGGATGGCCGCGCAATGGCGCGATGCGCCGCCGGGATTGCATGCGGTGCTTTACGGTGGCGAGCCGGTCATCGATGTGGGGCGAAATCCCGGTCGAGGGGGACGCAACCAACATCTGGTATTGCAGGTGCTGGATCATATCCTGCGCACGACATCCAGTGATCAGGTTTGTGCACCTCACTCGTGTTTGCTTTCGGGCGGGACCGATGGCGAAGATGGCAACACGTCGATGGCCGGCGCGTACTGCGATGATTCGTTAATCGCGGAAATGCAGCGACAAGGGGTCAATCCTTCCCTTTATCTGGACGCGTACAACGCCTTCGATTTCTTTGCGCGCTGTGGTGGCCATGTCGATCTCGGACCAACCCATACGAATGTCGGCGACGTGCGCATTTTATTGACTCAGCGAGCACCGCGTTAGGCTGCTCGTTCATTGACGAGTTTTGGCGCGAGTGATACATTCCTGGTTTCGGAAGACCGTTCGAAACATAAGGGAATTTTCGCCGCATGGCCAAGAAAACTGCAGTCGCCGACAAAAACGTGTATTACTTTGGTCGGACCAAAATTGATGGAAAGGGGCTCAACAAACAGATCCTGGGAGGCAAAGGATTCAATTTGGTGGAAATGACTAGCTTGGGTCTGCCGGTTCCTCCCGGATTCACCATCACGACTCTCGTCTGCGACGCCTATTACAAACAAGGCAAGAAACTCCCCGCGGCCCTGATGGACGACGTCCGCCGCAATGTGGCCCTCTTGGAAAAAGAATTGGGGAAAAAGTTTGGCGACGACCACAACCCGTTGTTGGTATCCGTCCGCAGCGGCGCGGCTGCTTCCATGCCGGGCATGATGGATACCGTGTTGAATTTGGGGCTGACCGACAAGTCGGTGGCAGGTTTGGCCAAAGCCACCGGAAATGAACGATTCGCGTACGATCTTTATCGCCGCTTGATCAACATGTTTGGCGACGTGGTGATGGAAGTCCACCACGACCATTTTGAAGCCGCCTTTGTGAAAATCAAGAAGAAGTACAACGCGATCGCCGACACGGAGGTGCCGACGGTGGGTATGAAGGAGTTGTGCGCGGAATACCTGAAGATTTATGAGAAGGCTACGCGGCAAAAGTTCCCACAAGATCCCTTTAAGCAATTGGAACTGGCGATTGAGGCGGTATTTAAGAGTTGGAACGCGCCCCGCGCTATCAGCTACCGGCAACACGAGAACATTCGCGGGCTGTTGGGAACGGCGGTCAATGTCCAATCGATGGCCTATGGAAATATGGGGGATGACTCGGGAACCGGTGTTGCCTTTACGCGCAATCCGGCGACCGGTGAGAATCGGTTCTACGGCGAGTTCCTGATCAACGCGCAGGGCGAAGACGTCGTCGCTGGCATTCGCACGCCGGTGTCGGTGGACGAGATGCCCAAATGGAACAAGAGTATTTACCAACAACTTTTGGATGTGAAGAAGATTTTGGAAAATCACTATCGCGATATGCAGGACATCGAGTTTACCATCGAGCGCGGCAAACTCTATATGTTGCAAACGCGGAATGGCAAGCGCACGGCGGCGGCGGCAGTCAAAATCGCTTGCGATATGGTGCGCGAAAAGCTGATCGACGAGAAAACAGCCGTCTTGCGAATTCCAGCCGGCGATCTTCATCAATTGCTGTTGCCAAGTTTTGATTTGAAGGTGAAAGCGAAAACGCCGATCCTGGCCAAAGGATTGCCAGCTTCGCCCGGCGCTGCCGTGGGTCGCTTGGCGTTTACGGCCGCCGAGGCGGTAGAAAGGACCAAGGGAGGAGAGACTGTTTTACTGGTTCGGAAAGAGACCAGCCCAGAAGATATTGACGGCATGCATTGCGCGGCGGGTATTTTGACCAGCACGGGAGGAATGACGAGTCATGCGGCCGTCGTGGCCCGTGGCTGGGGACGGTGCTGCGTCGTGGGCGCCGGCGCGCTGGAAATCGACGAAAAGTCGCGCAAAGTTTCGGTCAACGGCAAAGTATTGTCTCCTGCCGATACCATTTCCATCGACGGCTCAACGGGTGAGGTAATGGCTGGTGCCCTGCCTCGCGTCGAACCGGAATTGTCGGCCGACTTTTTCAAGATCATGAAATGGTCGGACAAGTACCGCAAACTTAAAGTCCGAACGAATGCGGACAAGCCGGAGGACGCGCATCGCGCTCGTGAATTCGGCGCAGAAGGGATTGGCTTGTGCCGAACGGAACACATGTTTTTCGAGGAAGACCGCATTACGGCCATGCGCGAGATGATTTTAGCGCGCGATGAAGCAGCCCGCCGGCAGGCGTTAAAGAAACTCCTCCCCTTCCAACGCCGCGACTTCGAAGGAATTTTCAAAGCCATGCACGGATTGCCGGTCACGATTCGCTTGCTCGATCCGCCATTGCATGAATTCTTGCCCCATGAGCCGAAGGGACAAGAACAAGTGGCCCGCGAGTTGGGCGTGCCCGCCGCCGAAATTCAACGTCGCGTGTCTCAGCTGCATGAAATGAATCCCATGCTCGGCCATCGCGGCTGCCGGTTGAGCATTACATTTCCAGAAATCCTGGAAATGCAGGTGACGGCGATTGTCGAGGCGGCAATCAATTGCCGCAGCAAGAAAATCGACGCCCGCGCCGAGATTATGATCCCGCTGATCGGGACGGTACGCGAATTGGAGTTCCTCAAAGTGCGTGCCGAAGAGACCGTCGCCAAAGTCAAGCAAGCCAAGAAGTTTACCGGCAAATTACCGATCTTGATTGGCACGATGATTGAAATCCCGCGGGCCACGTTAGTGGCCGAAGAGATCGCGCGACATGCGGAATTCTTCAGCTTTGGGACCAACGATTTGACCCAAATGACTTTCGGATTCAGTCGCGACGACATCGGAACGTTCCTGCCGGATTATTTGGAGAAGGAGATTTTGCACGACGATCCGTTCGTAACCATTGATCCGGCGGGCGTCGGCGAGTTGATGAAATTGGGCGTCGAGCGTGGGAAACGCGGGCGTGCGGACTTGAAGATCGGTATTTGCGGGGAGCACGGCGGCGATCCTCGTTCGATCGAGCTGTGCCATCGATTGGGAATGGACTATGTGAGCTGTTCTCCATTCCGCGTTCCGACGGCGCGATTGAGCGCGGCCCAAGCCGCCCTGCGAGAGGGTGATTGAACCATGGTGTCTCCCGAAGTTTTAGCCCTTGAAAAGGAAGCCGACGCCTTGCGGCAGCAGAATCGATGGCTCGAGGCGATCGAAGTGCTGCAGCGGGCCTTGGCCATCGACGAGTCTTTTGTACGGGCCCATTTAGGGTTGGCCGTCTTATACCACCGTGTCGGCGACCCCGAATTAGCCTGTCGCCACGCGGAACGCGCCTGTGAATTAGAACCAACGGACGCCTTCAACTTCACAGCGTTGAGCGTCACATATCAACGGGCCTTCGAAGCAACCGGCGATCAAAACTACATTTACAAGGCTGAAATGGCAATGGCCCGCAGCCGGGGAGCGTAATCGTTCGGCGGAAGCTGCGAGATCGCCGATGGACATCGCTCCACTACCGATCGGATTTTACGCTCGATCCACGATCGATGTGGCGCGGGAGTTGATCGGCTGCCACTTAGTTCGCCGCGTCGGCGGCCGCCTCTTGGTGGGTTTAATTGTCGAAACCGAAGCGTATTTGCCGCGCGGAGATTCTGCGTCGCATGGCTATCGCGGTCGCACCAATTCAAATGCATCGATGTTTGGCCGCCCGGGATTGAGTTACGTCTATCCCATCCATGCGAAGTGGTGTTTCAATGTCGTGACGGATCGGGAAGGCGTTCCGGCGGCAGTCTTGATCCGCGGCATCGAGCCATCACTGGGGATTGCCGCGATGATCCGCAATCGCGGTTTAACAACGGCCGGCGGTGTGATTGCCAGCGGACCAGCGCGATTGTGTCAGGCGTTGCTGATCGATCGGAGCTTTGATGGTTGGGATTTGACTGTCGGACGCCGTTTGTGGATTCAGTCGGGCGACAAAGACCGGGGCTCCTTTCGCACCATCCGCACGCCGCGTATTGGCGTCACGTCTGCCCAGCACCGCCGTTTGCGATTTGTCCGCGTCGCTAATGGATGATCTGGAAGGCCGCTGGAAGACCTTGACGGTTACCAAGCGCAGAATTGCTTCTGCATCACCCTTGCCAGTTGGTCAAAGAGATTAAACGAGCAAACTTTCCAATAACAAGCGTAGCTTTCGAAGCTCGCCGAAGTGATACACGTCAGTTTCCGGAACAATCTCAATCACCAAGGCGCGGTTGTATTTGGCCTGTGCCAACTGGGCGATCAGTCGTCCGAAATCAACGATTCCTTGGCCGACGCGGACTTGCAGGTGCTCCTTGTTGGAATCGCGCAAATAGACGTTCTGCACATACGGCAACAATTTCTCGTAATTTACCGGGCGTTCGTGGCGGAAAATGTATTGGCTGGGGTCCAGCGCCAACCCGACTCCCTTCACATGCCCACAAATGACCGAAACGGTGTCCACGTCGCCGGACAATCGGCCATATTGGCTGCGCATTCCCACGCGCACGCCATGTTGCTCGGCGATTTGGGCCAAGCGTTTGAATTTTTCGACTTCTTCGTTGAATGGTGTCCCCAGTTCCGCACTCGGGACGGTCAGTGAAACCACCCGCACGGCTTTAGCCAATTGGCAGCACCGTTCAAACTGTTGAAAATACTCCTCGCCAGTGGTGGCAAAGTCCAAACTGAATCCAGTGACATCCATGCGGCGTACGGAATTGCAGGTCAACACCGCATGATCAAAATCTTCGACAACCTGGCTGGGCCGGAGATGAGCACCATGTTCGTGGATGGCAATTTCGATGCTGGCAAATTCCAGATCAGAGATTTTCTCGATTGCTTCGTCAAACGGCAAATCGGGGAAACACGCTGTCGAGGCAGCAACAAACACTTCGTCAACTCCTTTCAGATCCATTCATCGGCCCGCGGGTCGCAGCGGGGCAGTGCTCAGCTTACGTGAGCACTGCCAAATTGACAATGCCACGCGCGGCGCTTTGTGGTATCATGAGGTAACTCACTACGTGGTGATGTTGGAGATTTGAACGCCGCAATGAATGATTCGTTATCACACCCCACCTTGGACAGCGCGCCCAGCGCTGCGCATCTGCCGAATCGCCGCCGCAAATGGGGCCGCACGCTGTTGCTGGCTCTGGTCGGCTTGGTGCTGCTGGCATGTTTGTATTACGGTGCCGCAATGGCCTGGCAACAGTGGCTGGCTGAAAAAGTCGATCCCGAACTGCGGCGGCTGTCGGAAATTGCGCACGGAGCGGACGATTCCGCAGAGGCAATTGATCTGCCGGGGATGCTGGCCGGTTTGTCGCAGGCGACGATTGACACGGCGGAACACCCGTTGATTCCTGTCCTGGAAATCGCAGAAGCTGCCAAGCGATATATCGACGAAGAGATTCGCGACTATACGGCCATTATGATCAATCAAGTCCGCGTCGGATCGCGCCCCATTCGCGACGAGCAGTTCATGTTCTGCAAAATCCGTCATCGCCAGGTGGATGCGGATGGGCGGCAGACACCATTCAGCATCTATACTCGCTTCATTGCCCCGCAGAACGTTTTGGGGCAGGAAGCCATTTGGGTGGAGGGCAAAAACAACGGCAAGATCGTCGCCCATGCCACGGGGTTGTTAAACGTTACCCGTTTTTGGCTTGACCCCGAAGGCCCCATTGCCATGGAAGGTAACCTGCATCCGATGTATGAAATGGGCTTCGCGCGATTTTTGGATATTCTTCTGGAAAAAGGAAAACGTGATCGCGATTGCCAGGATTGCCAAGTCACATTGACGCGCAACATTACCATTGACGATCGCCCATGTTTACTGTTGGAGGTGAGACATCCGGAACAGAAAGGTGCCATAGACTTTCACATTGCGCGGATCTACATCGACATCGGACATCAAATTCCGATTGGTTATGAAGGCTACCTGTGGCCCGAGAAACCAGGCGATCCGCCGGTCCTTATCGAAAAGTACTTGTACACGCAGATTCAATTGAACGTCGGTTTAACAGACCTGGATTTCGACCCCGACAATCCGGATTACGATTACCCTGGCAAACCGCGCCGGTAACGCTTGGCCGGTCTTATTATTGGGACGTGGAACAATTGTAAGCGAGAGTTACCGCGACGGAGACAAGATCCATTATCGACCTGCTGAAACTATCTCTATGAAACGGGCGGCGGCTGTTGTTGGCTCAACCCCCGCGCACGTGCGCTGGTCCTTGGAAGTGACATGTTCACTGCGCCGCGCGCCAGGTAATGATTTACCAACAAGCGTGTTTCGCCAATTGCGGTCCTTGAGCGAACTTACACGCGCCCAGCAGCAAAGTCGGGTTTGCGACGGGATTGCCTGGGCACGCGACGCTCTCGACGATCGCTGCGCGTCGGGAGGAAATCACGATGCGGAGATGCTTCCAATACCGCCTCCGTACGGATTCCTGATTGAAGAAGTTTTCACGGCCTACGGCGGTCGCAGCAACCTTGACCAGGCATGTACCGCTTGCCCCGCCAACACATGGAATTGCGCCGGCGCTTGGGCCGGATGTTTCGGATGTATCGCAGCACAAAGCATGCCCGCGGACCAAGGCGAGAAATGGGACTTGTTTGCCTGGCTCGATGAACACGGTGTATCGATCGACTGGGGACATTGGGAACGGCTCGGCATGACTGTGACTCATCCGCGCTGGTATGGATTGTGGGTAGTCGATCCCCTGCCCGCGGATGTGTTGGAAATTCTGGTGTCCTGGGCCTGGAAGGTGCGACAAACGGTCCAAAGCGTGCCGAACCTGTTGTTGGATATTACCATGTTTGAGCGCGCTTGTCGCACTGCGCGTGAACAGTCGATTCCTCTGCGCGTCGAGAGTTTTCCCCCCGGCAAGTCCGACGGAGTTCATTGGTTCATCCCAGCGTATTGCCAATGGTGCCGGGCGCCGCGCATCGGACGTTCGACAATTTGCCCCACCTGCCGTCGCGACGCACCGATCATCGGCCCGCAGAAGCGACGCGTCTTGGGTCGGCGACCCTACCTTAACCTGGAAACCATTTTGGGTGCCGGCGCTGCCCGGGCGGCGTACGCGCGCTACCGTCGCAATAATTGATCAGTTAAGCGATTTGGTGCCACCCACTTATTGGATAGCCAATAATGGCCATTCCGGGTGGAAAACCCAGGAACTAGCCTCTTTTCTCGACGTCAGGTCAAACATCTTGATAACGGCGCGCCGATCGAAGCAGAACAGAAAAAAGGCAACCGCCATGCGGTTGCCTTTTCGTATTACGATGATTCGATGCACTACACGGGATCATCCCGAGAACGCCTGCCTGTCGTGAAGACCAGTATCACGCCACGGCGAGTTGTTCGCCCCCGCTAACCGCGGGAGTGGGCAGCTCCAATTCATGTCGCAGGATCAACATGTCCGCTGGGGCTTCGATCCCCAATCGGACCCGATCGCCAGAAATGCGGACGATCGTCAGCACAATCGAATCGCCAAGTTTTATCTTTTCGCTTTCCTTCCTGGAAAGAACGAGCATTTGGAAAACCTCCTCCAAATCGTTGTGAGTCGTCGCTATACGGCCACTAACTCCGAGTCAGCATCCAGAACTTCCGCCAAAGCGGTTTTCTGAATTTTCTCGCCCGACGAGCCATAAAAAATGACCGAGTTGGAGACAGCTTCCCAGACCGCCATCAGTTTTACACTGCGCGGACCATGCAAACAGAACAGTATGCCGCATTTCTTTCCGCATCGTATGAGTATCCGTTCAGTGATCTGGAAAATTCCATCCTCGAAATCATTTAGTTGACACAGCGTGCGAGATACAAATTGTTTCAGTTGAATCAAATTGTCTATCTCTACGCGATCTTGCCGCATAATCGGCAAAGTCTCCTCATTGTTTGGCCATCTCGGCGCGGACGGCGCTGGTTCGAGAAACTACCAACAAAACAACGGGTCAACATGGGGAATATCGGCAAGCTGTACGGGGACCGCCAGCCAGCGCGGCGATAATTTTAAAAAGCTTTTTCGATTAGGCGAAATCGTGGAAACAATTAACACAATCCGACTACGGCGACTGAATGGCCTCGGGCGATGTGTGATGAACCCACGCTTCGGCAGCGAATCAAATGCACGAGTCGCGACTGTTCGCCCAACGCCGGAATCTCTGCGCGATGATTCGCACTGTTCGTTAACTCGCCGCACGATGTGCCAAACTTGATGGTGCACATCCACCAATCAAGATGAATCTGGCGGAAACACAATTGGTAAAGAAGATATTGACTGGCGCGTTCTCGCCGCGCCGACCTGCTTGGAAGCGGGATGGATCAAAAAAACCGCACTGCCTTGAATCAAGACATTGCGGTATCAAAAACTCCGGCGGATTCGCAGCAATGGGAGCTGCTGGGAGAAAGGCGGGATCAAGCGTGCTGAGCACAAGCTGTTTGCGATCCAAGCCAACCCTATTTAATGGTCCCTCAGCCGTATTCGCCAGAGATTTATCGTTGGGAACTCAATCCTCAACGCCGTTCATTATTCGGCATCCGCCAGGCGCCGTCTAGCCCAATTCCGACAATTTCCACCCAACCAGATTCCGAACGGCGGACGCGTTCGGATCAATGCGTGCAAAACGATTTTTCTGCACTTTGTGTTCTGCCATATTTATTCAAGATTTTGTCAAGACTTCTCGGTATTGCGTCCGAACGAATTCGGTTTACCGAAGCGGCATGGTTGCCCGCCTCGTTCAGTTCTCGATGTCGTACCGGTAATAACTTTCCAAACATAGCGTCGCTAGTGCGGTGCTCAAAACCGGACCGCCGTAGCCCGACCACAAGCCATCGGCTGGCCAACTGCCTGCCGCAGTGCCGACAATGATTTGTCTAGAAAGTAATGCCGTAACCAGTCGCTCGTTCCACTCGCGCCAAGGCTCACCGCCGGCCATCCGCATCGACAGAGTTCCGTAATACCAGTAATAGTAGTTGACCTCGTTGGCCGTCGGCGGAAATCGTTGAAGGTGCGCGGTTGCTTCTTCAATTGTGGTACGTTGCGGAGTCCGCTCCAACAAGAATCGACAGACCAGGGCTTCGGCTGTCATGCTCGGCGAAGATCCTTCGCCGGGGCGATAACAACCTAACCCACCAGCTTGACCGCGCGTGGCTTTGCTCAAGAAGCGATGCATACCGGATCGCGTCCGTTCTGGGAGCTGCAAGCCTCCGAGTTCGGCACTGGACAATGCCATGACTTGCCAGCCGAATTGGCTCATATCCCCCGCGTCGCCGGGACGGTAACGCCAGCCGCCGTCCAAAGTACTTTGCGATTGAACCGTATAGTTGACGCCCCTCTCAATCGCAGGCTTGAGACGATGATCTCCAGTGAACGACCAAGCGTCGGCCAACGCCAGCAAGGCAATTCCATGGCAGTACATTTGGTCGTATAGCTGCGCTTCGCCTCCCAGGCATCCATCGGAACGTTGGCTGCGAAGGAGAAACTCAAGGCCATTGGCCACGGTCGCGCGGTGTTCCCCATCCAAATGAGAATGCCCGGCACCGAGAAACGCCAACAGTGCGAGACCGGTGATTCCTGTGTCGGCGTGCCGACCGCATCCGGGGCGGTCTTGACCCAAATCGCGACGATCGATTCCACCGCCGGTTCGCGCAACGCTCCAGCGGCCATCCGCGTCTTGATTCTGACTGAGCCATCGGAGGGCCAAGTCCACAGCCGATTCCGTAGCGTCAGAACCTCCAGATATCCACGCCGCGTGGCGCCGATTCTGCGGTGTCCGCAACGCCAGCCGACGCGGGACCAGTTGCCCGTCGCCGGCCCGCCGTGGTTCGGCTCGCGGAGGGACCAGCGGGCTCATAACGGGTGCCGGCACTGCTGGTGAATTCACGGTGTCGATAGGAATCACCGCATCAGGCATTAGCGCACTTTCCGCCTTGGGATTGACGGCGTGTTCGTTTGAATCCGCCGTCGGCGGAGATTGACTCTCCGTAGCTAGGTTGTCGGCATTGGAGTCCCCGGAGTGCTCCGCCAATACTTCTTCGGCCTGATCAGCATCGGCCGCATGAATGTCGGCCAGTTCTACGCGGGGCATGTCTTCGAGTGCTTCCAAACGTTCCTCGTTGGCATCGGCCGCTGTTGCAGGTGATGGCATTGGCAAAACCGTCGGATCTGGTGGCGATTCCGTGTCTTGAACCAATGGTCGTTCGTTCTCGACAGGATTTGTTTCCGCGGCTACAGGTGGATCGAGGAGTGCCGGCGCGGGGCGCTCCCAAGCAATTGGTATCGCAATTGCCGCAGGGGAACCGAATGCGCCCCCCTCGTCATCGGTGAGATCGTCCATGAGCCGGATCACCAACGGATCACCGCCCGGCAATTCACTGTGGTCAATCATCAAATGCGTACCGTAGGCCAACACAATCAACAAGGCATGGGCGACTACCGACAAGATGATGCATTTCCAAACGGCCTTGATTTCCGCCAGCCGCGTGCGCGTCAACAACAAATAACAGATGGCCAGGATGGACAGTCCACCGACGGCGATCATCTGTAAGGTGGGGGCCTGAGCGGCCTGGCAAATGCGATTCCAAATCGCCACGCACGTTGTCCACCAATCGTTCATGGGCTAGCGCCGCTCAATGGGACGAACGGCAATATTAAGGTTAGTAATTTCGGATTGCCGACATGTGGCGATCACGTCGGCGACCTGTTGGTACACGACCTGCCCGTCGCCGCGTATAACGACGCCGGATTGTTGGTAAGTCGCTTTTCCATCGCGCAAGCGTCGTGCTAAGTCGGTCAGGGACAACGACTCTCCGCTCAACGCGATCGTTCCGTCCGCATACACATTAATGACTTGTGGCTTGGGGGGGTCGTGGAGGGACTCGGCGTTGGAGACCTGGGGAACTTGAAGTGCAATATCGCGCTCGGCAGTTTCCAACTCACTGAACTTCGTGCCAACCATAAAAAAAATGATCAACAGGAACACAATGTCGATCATCGGCGTGAGGTTGATCGAAAGCTGATCGTCGCGTTGAATTTTGAGTGGCATAGCCCCGTATCCACAACATCGGTTCGGCTAAGACTTCCCAGCGGCGCGGTCAGGCGGCAGATTTCTTGGTTCGGCCGACTGGTTTGCGACCTTCGTCGGCTAAGGCCTCGGCGGAGATCAAGGTCACAACCTTCATCCCTAGGGAGTCGATTTCCATTACCCGTCGATCCACGACACTGGAAAAGTACAAGTAACTGATAAGGGCGGGAATGGCGACGGTCATTCCGGCAGCGGTAGTGATCAGCGCCGTACTGATGCCGGTGGCGATGCTGGCCTTCGGATCTGTCAGGGCACCGGGAGATGCCGCGCCTATGGAATCGAACGCGTGAATCATCCCCAATACGGTCCCCAATAGTCCAAGAAGTGGGCAAACAGTGGCAATGCCGTTGATAACCCTCAGGTAACGGCGCAATTCGTTGGTTACACGTTCCCCGCCGTCCAAAATTGCCTGTTCGACTTCCACGCCAGAACGCCCCCATTTCAGGACACCGCTGCGAAATACTCGGGCCACCGGAGAGTCATTCTTGTCGCAGAGTTCCACGGCGGACTCGCGGCTCAGTTCCCGATCGCGAAGTTGCTCCAAAAAACGGGTGACAAAAGGTCCTGGGATAATACGGCCCTTCCGCAAAGCGATCATGCGTTCGAATGTGAAAACGGTCAGTAAGAACGAGCAAATCGCAATCGGAATCATCAAAGGACCGCCAGCGTAGATGACATCGGTCAGCCGTTTAGACGAGGCGATCTTTGTGGACTCGGACCCAGTGGAGGTTGCCCGACCAGGCGATTGCGTCGGGGAATTGGTCCCCGCTCCCTTTGGAGATGCCCCTACGTCCTGGCCCTCAGCCGGCGCCGTCAAAACGATGGCGACCATAATTCCGACAATAGCCCACCGACCGACCCCAAAAGGGGACACCCTAAAAACGGCCCTAAAAGGGGAGGCCCTGAAAGGGGACACCCAAAAAAGAAAATGCCTTAGCCATTGCGAATTCTTCTGCATAGCGCGTCCTTGCGACACAGATGGAGCTTTCGAAGATTATCGACCGATTGGCAGTCGGAGGTGTATGGGGACCGGGCTCGTCCCAGAATTTGTGAATAGTCCGCCAATTTCCCGGAAGTTGCCAGCACCATTCCGCCGGACACCTGGACAATCGGACTCTCCAGCCTGCTCAATTTGCGCGCAATTTCCGGACGCACAAATCTTGCGCATCTCTGTCTTCTGGATTTACAAATGGGTGCGATGCGCGCAAGTTCCAGCCTCGCTGGCTGATAGCATCGGCGCATTGTCCCGCCCCAAAAAATGACAGCAAAGCCGCCAAAAACGCTGGCGGTGCAGGTGAGTTTTCGTTTTTCGACCCCTTTTGGAAAGGAATCTTTCAATGAACGACGCGACCTTGATGCAGGAGGATTTTGCCGTCCGCTGTCAACGTGTATTGTCGGCAGCCCGAGCGATGTACTCAAATAATCCCGATTGGTTGAGCTTCTTTCGCGAGATCTTGGGGATCATGGGCAAGGCCCGGCAATGCTTTGCGGCTGAAGGTGAGTTCGTCCAATTTGAACGAACTCCTGAGTTCCTGGAAATCCAGAATATGCTGAACAGCCTTCACGGTCGCCGGGTTCCCGGCTCCCACGCGGTTCAGGAGCCCACCCGCGTGATCACCGTCCGATTGCCGGAGAGCGTTCACGAAGCGCTGAAGCGTGAGGCTACCGACCACAATACCAGCATGAACAAGCTCTGTATCACGAAACTGTTGCAGGTTTTGAACGACGAAGCAGAGGCTGCGGTCGAGCGGGGTGGAGTTGCCGGGGCAAATCGTATGGGGGCGTACACGCCCAGTGCCAGCGCCCCGCCTAATTTTCGTTCCACCTACGGGGCAGCACAAATGTAAAGGTGCGGCCTGATTGGCAAATACACTCTGAGCCAATTACCGCAGTTTCCCCGCCTGCTCTCTCGAATACGGGCGAGCGGGCGGGAATTCGGGACAGTGGGACGGTAAACGCACTCCGTGGTTTGCCGTTGCCAGTCGATGTGCGCCCTGGTCCGCGTCAACAGTCAATCGTGGGTTTGACAAAGGCGCTGGGACCTCACGATCAACGACTGCCGCTGAGATTGGCAGGTTCCGAACTGTCGCTGCGAGCAGCCTCGAGTTCTACAATGCGCGCACGCTGCCGATTGACCAGTTCGACCAGCGCGTTGAAGTCGTCGGCAAAGTCGCGCCAAAAATCCTGCTTGCGGAAGCAAATCCGTTCACCCTCGCTCCCATCGGCCATGTTCCGCACATGCGATCTCATCCGCACTAATGGGCCGACAAACCGGTTGCTAAACCGAATCATATCGAGCATGAATGCTGGCAAGAGCGAAACGAGCAGAGCAGCGAGCAACACGAAATCGCCGACGTGGCTTTCCAAGCGCTCCCCTATCGACAGCCGAGGGTCGCCCAACATCGCTCGCAATACCACAAACGTCAATGCGGTGGCGGCCAAGAACACCAACCAATGGAAGAGCATCCGGCGAACCAGCCCGCCTTGGACATTTTGATCAACGAGATTGCGTTTGCGTTGAAAAGACTTCATGGTAAACCTGCCTTAGAAAGCCTACGTCGGCTCTGCGGTCAGTCAGCGCCGATACATCCGGATTTTTCGCGGCGATTGCCTGTTTGGGTTTGGAAAATGACGGCCGCGCCGATTGTGGCGGCCATTCTCCAGCCTGGCAATCAAGTTTCCTGCAGATCAAGACGATATCCGTCGCATAAACCAATGTTCCGCCGCTCGAGTCGCCGCAATGTGTTCACCGGGATCGGTGCCATGGAAGAGACGTTCTTCGATTATTTGGTGCGCGTTGGCGTTCTTAATCGCTCGCAGCTCGACATGTTGACTGCGGAACGCCGGAAGTTGGATGCGACGCTTGGCTGGGGGGCCGTTCGACAGGGATGGATTACACCGAAAGACATACAGCGCGTTTGGGAACAACTGACTGCTGCACCTGAGCAATCGTTTGTCTCGGCCGCGCGCCAATTGGAACTACTCACGACCGAGCAGGAGGCCGAGCTCACTCACTGGGCTGCCGAATGCGGCGAACAATTCTGCGCCGAAGCAGTGCAGCGCGGCTGGATAACTGAGGGTCAGTTGCGCATTTTGCGGCGCCATTTTCACCGCATGCAAACGGCTCGGCCAGTCCATTCCATGGGCACAGATCACGGGGCATACCTGGAACACACTGCCGATCAAACGCAGGGCTGCGTTGGTTTGATGGGCTGACCAGTCGCGAGCGCATTATCAATACCAATCAAGTCCAAATGTATTGAGTTGTTGGCGAAGTTCGCGGATGCCGACAACGCATCCCGTTCCGGCGAATGCACTGCACGCCAATGCGCCTCCATCGGGAGAGAATCGAAGGTACCGGATCCGGGTACAACTGGTTTCGATGGCGGCGACTCGTTGCCGAGTCGGGTAATCAAACAGAACTACCGCGCCCGACTCACAACCCGCCGCCAACCACTTCTGATCTGGGGAAAGTGCCACCGCCCACACGCGTTCCCCGGCGATCGGCAAGATCTCGGGCGCACCCAACTCGGCATCGAGTTGAGCCGTTTGTTCACCGATGTTCCACACCGCGACTCCATCGGATAGGCATGCGCCAATTAAAGACTTGCCACTGCCGTCGAATAGGATATCCATGATTGGATGTTCCAATGGATGTGCCGAACCAATGTCCGCTAGAGACTGAGAGTCGGCCATGGCAATCGTGCCATCAAAAGTAGCGATAGCCAGCCAGGGCTGCCTCGGATGAAAATCGAGACCGGCAACGAGTCGAGAGCCAAAAGAACCGCGTGCTACAATGGCACCGTCGGAAGTACTCCGCAAAATCACTTCGCCGCAATGTCGCTCCGGGTCCTGGCAACCTGCCGCCACCACCGATGCGTCCGGAGAAAAGCGCACCCGCCACACCGATTCGGGGTATTTCGGCCAGTCAGCGATCAACTGCCCGGACTGATTATCCCACAACTTGACGGAGCGATCGAAGGACCCGCTCGCCGTCCAACGATCATCTGGGCTGATATCGATGGACCACACGGTCGAGACATGTCCACCGGCAACCAATGTTTCTCTCGGCGGATCGATGATTCGCCCAGCTGACTCCTGTTCCCACACCGCGATGTTCTGGGACCAGGTGCGTTCCCGATCGATAACGTGCAAGCCTTGATTAGCAATGAACAATCTGCCGCCGTCGAAGGCAAATGCCACCCAACCACGGCAATCATTCAATTGAGTGTGGCAGCGCAGGCGTGCGGCGTCAAAGACTAATGCCCGGTCATTCGGGCTGGAAACAACCACATCCTGAGACCTTGGATCGATTGCCAATCGGTAATAGACGGCATCCAAAATACTCGACTGTTTGATCGCACCATTGCGCCAATCCCATCCGACCAATTCTTTGTTGCCGTACAGCGCATAGAGCAGTTCGCCATCGCGCGAAAATCGAAGGTCGTGGACGACTTGATCACGCGACGGCAACGCTGTATCGATGTGTTGCCAATCACCGTCGCCGACGACAATTCTCCCGTCAGACAACGAACGAGCAAGTGCATTGCCCCAAATTGCCACGGCACTATTGATCTGTAATGTGTCGTCAATCACAGAGGATATTCCATTCATGTCCCCTGCGATTACTCGGGCGCGCCCAACTACGACATACCGCGATCCATTCGCTTGCGTCGCGAGTCGCATAACATCCCCCACATCGATCGGTATCTCGTTTAAGACTTCCATGGTGTCGATGCAGCGGACCACAAGCGGGCCCTGTTCAAGGCAAGTCCACAACCATTGATCGTAGTTACCAATTGCGAGGTGGGTAGGGCCGCGCTCCTGCACATTGGGAATCGCGGTTACTTGTTGTTCACGCCACACGAACACTTGGCCTTGTGGATTAGCAAATGCAGCCACGGCCCGGTTAGCTCCGACGGCGAGGGCGACCGCTTCATTACGCAAAAACGAAAGTTCGCGTATGGCGGGATTCTCCGGCGATAGTCGGCCATAGTCATCGTACAGCATTCCGCGGCTGTCAACATCGATCGCGTGGCGTGTCGGAAACCGCTGATTAAGCGTTGAATGTACAATCTGCCAGACAAACACTTCTCCTGTGTTCGATCCAACGACAAGGAAAGGACTGTTGGCGGAGGCCTGAAAGCAAGTTGGTTCACTTGGCCCAACCACACCAGCTAATATCTGATTGTCCCGCAGGAGCGACACCTCGCCCGACGCCGTAACGACTGCCAACATTCGGTCGGTTGCCTCTCCCACGTGACGACATGCGGCTACCGTTCGCCGTAATTCACGAACTTCGCCGCCGCGCGACCGCTGGTAAACGGCAAACGTTTCCCAGCAAGTGAAAGTCAGTCCTCGATCAGACGCGAGCCAACCCAGCGAACGCGCGGGCTCCAACGTTTCGGTTTGACTCACCATGCTCCCTGTCCGCCCGTCCCAGACCTTGATTGTTCGGTCCACTGAAGATGAGGCAATCATGCTCCCATCGGGGGAGAGTCGCAACTCCAATAATGCACCATCGTGGGCTTTCCAAATGAATGCGCGTTGCCAGTGGTTGCCACCGAACCGCAGCGCTTCGACATGCCCGTCTGGAAAACCACAAAACACGAGATCGTCGTCATTGTGTGCCGCAAATGTCTCAATCGAATCGCCGAACGTGTCGACAATCGACAGTCGCGGTACGACTGACTCGCGCGACTGGACTTCCTCAATCGAAGGAAAATCAAGATTCCAGAGTGTTAGGATGCCGCCCGCCAAGGTCCACAAACGACCCTGTGCCAGGTCTAATTGCATTTGTCGAATGGGCGCACCTGCGGTCGATAACCGATGTCGTTGGGCACTCACCAAACTCAGCCAATCGACGTTTCCAGCCGCATCGCCAATAACTATCCCCCGCAGGTCGGCGCGGTCCATGGCCACAGCCGTTGTCCCGCCATTGCCGGGCCCCAATACCTGTCCAACTGGCGCGGAAACGATCGCCAACTCCATCCGGGGATTGGGGTCGAGCAACATCTCGATCGCCAGGTCTCGCAACGGCGCACGATCGCCAGCCGATTGAGGTATTGTGGCGGCCAGTTGAAGTGCGTTCGTCGCTCGTTCATACCAACCGACGGATTTCACCCGCAATTCGTTGTCCAAGCTGGAACTAATTGCGGATAAGAGGGCCGCATTTGCGCGATCGCGTTCCGCTCGAAAACGATTGCGCTCATTCGCAATTCGCCGGAAACTCAAGAACGCAACGCTCAGCACAACCAACGCAGATGCAAAGAACGTAGCGGCCGTCGCCGGATGGCGACGAACCCACAATCGGACCAACCCCAACCACCCCGGACGCCGCGCACGCAATGGTTCATGCGCCATGTACCGGCGGAGGTCTTCGCCCATATCGCGCGCTGAGCTGTAGCGACGATCCGCTTCCTTGGCCATGGCTTTCAGACAAATGGTTTCCAGTTCTATGGGGACGTCGCGCTGAATGGCGCGCGGCGCCGGTGGGTCCGAACGCACAATGTTGTTCAAGACGACCGCGGTCGAGCCCGAGAACGGTAGTTGACCGGTCAACATTTGGTACAGCGTGGCGCCCAAGGAATAGACATCGGTCGCACAATCGTGCGTGTGCTCGCCCCGTACCTGTTCCGGCGACATGTACGCCGGCGTTCCCAGCAGTTCCCCGTATTGGGTCAAACGGATGTCTCCCTCCTGCAGCGCTGCTAATCCAAAATCGCTGACGCGCACTCGCCCCGCTTGGTCGATCAACACGTTTCCTGGTTTCAAGTCGCGATGCACGACGCCGCATTGGTGCGCGTAATCCACAGCATCACAAATCTCACGCATCCAAGCCACGACTTGAGTGATCGGAATGCGCCCCGCCCGTATGCGATCGTCCAGGGTGCCCCCTTCGATGAACTCTTCCACGATATAGGGTTTCTGGTCCATCTGCCCGTGTTCGAAAATGGACACGATGCCTGGATGCTGCAACTGGGCAATGGTGAGTGCCTCACGCGACAAACGCGCGGCGAGCGCATGTTCCGTGTCCAATGGATGTCGCGACATTTTGACCGCCACATCTCGCAATAAGATACGATCGAAGGCGCGATAGACCTCGGCGTGGGCGCCCTGGCCTACGAGATCGTGAATCTCATAACGCCCAGCAATCGTGCGACCCTTCACCCGCCGCGCGAGAAGCGAAGCGGATGTATCGGCGGAAGCAATCACTTGGTAGGTCTTACAAACCTCGTACCACCGCGCGCGAATGTCCGGTGCCGAACTTCCAAAGCGCGCAATGAGGTCCGACTCATCCAATTCTGCGCCAGCCCGTCGGCGGGCAATCAGCTCCTCCGTCAACAATTCGTCCCACAACTGGACGTCGGCCGCGAATTGTGGATACCGGGCGCGATACTCATCGACCGTGCACGAGTTGCCACGCAACCAGCCGTGTTGCATCTCGATTGCGATCAATTCTCGGATCGCGTCCGTCCATTGTTCCGGCGAAATCTGGCTAAGAACATGGTCAATGGAAACGAATGCGCCATCGCACACCTGTCGATCAAACTGCCAGATCAACGTATCAAACAGCGATGTATTCATAATGGGCAAACACCGCCGACCCACAGGAAGTCAGCTGAACACGCATGTTTGGCCGAACGGACCAAATTCAATACTGTTTTGTTCTCGCTACTTCGACATGCTTAGATTGTACCGTATCCAATGCGGCACAAGAATTACGTAAAGGTAGCAAGCTCTGTTTATCGTGGGATGCGGGCCTTGGCCAGAATCGTACCAAGCTCATTGCCGCGCAATTGGACCGGTCCTTTACTGTCGTCGATTCTATTCGGGCGTTGTCTAAGCCGGACTCATGAGGAGCTAATGTGTGCTTTCGAGTTCGGCAAACTTGGCGCGCCAACGCGACTCAATGCTACCCACGATCCGACGGACGGTGCGTTCGGAACACCCTAGTTCCTGAGCAACCTGCTCGTTGGTTAGGTCGTTCATTCGCAGCTCCAAAACGCGACATTGTTCTTCCGTCAATTCTTGAAGAAGCACATGCAATTGATCTTCGATTTCCACAGCCCATAACGGATCTTCCGTTGGGGCGTCCGATGGCTGAGGGAAATCCCGCAATTCTTGTGGCGATATTTCGTTGAAACCGATTTCATACCCCAAGCCACGCTTTAAACGACTTTGGTCGCGTGCGGCACGGCGTGCTTTGGTCAGCGTTATGGCGCACATGAGTCGCCAAAGCGCCCCCGCGTCGGTGATGTCAAATAAATTCCCTGCCATCCGTCGGAAGAAGGTTCGAAATACCGACTGGATGATGTCGTCGGGTCCAATGCGGCGCTGCAGACGTGCGGACATCTGTCGAGCGGCAATGGGTTCCAACAATGCCCCATATCGATTCCAAAACGCGCGACAAGTGTCGGGGTCACCCGTTCGAAGGCCTTCGATTAGTTTGTCCCAGTCCTGTGCATCGTCCCACATGTGGAATGCGAAACCGTGTTCGCCCAACATTCGTTGCCCTGGGCACGATCGCCTGTCATCTGAACGTCGCACCGAAATGTCACTGGATAACCAACTGGGAAGTCAGAGGCGATCCATAGGCAAGCAGTGGACGATGGTGAGTTTACCGATTGTTTAACTTGCGCATGCTCTTGTTGCGGCGCTCGGCGCGAAGTCGCGCGCGACGATTGATTTCACTAGGCTTTTCATAATGTTCGCGGCGACGCATTTCTTTCTTAATGCCACTGCGCTCAACCAACTTCCGGAACCGGCGAACTGCTTCTTGAATAGATTCCTTTTCACGCAGCAATAACTTTACCATTGTGCCTCCGAAACGATCCGATCATTCATGCCGAGCGATCTCCTTTGCTAAAAAACTTTGATTCGTCAATAACCCCAATACGTGGCGATGCCGAAAGTGCCAACGGCGGCAACTGCACCGAGTAAGCACAATGCCATCATTCCGGTTTGCTACCCCGGATCCAACACCAAGTCGAAGCTCAAACGTCCGGGAGCCCTTAGGCCCGATGCGCACCGACAGCCAACTGGCCCAGCTGACGGAACTGCACGATTGGTTTTGCGATCGATGGTTAACTCGCCTAGATTATCAAAATCGATGCCAACTTGTCCAGTCCTGCCGCAAGTCGTTTGCCACGTTCCGGTTTGGCCAAATTGCTTGATCGGCATATTCACACCCAAAACCGAGGTCAAAACTCGCATGTCCCGCACTTTCCGAATTTCACGACTCATGCAATTAACCGGCATTCGTCGGGTCGAATTGCCAATTCTTGACCTTTGTGACCGATGCAATAAAGCCGATTCATTTTGACATCTGTAGGTGGCCAGTTGTGGATTCAGAAATACTGATGCAGGGACCCTGTCCGCAAGAATCTCTTGCTCTGTCCAATCGGGAATCAGCCGATTTCGCCCCGCATCCTGAACCGACTGACATGGGGACATCCAACCTCATCGACCGAATCCTGTCTGAGCAGGATCGCGTCCTGGAACAGTTAGACTCACTCGATGCCCAAATTCTGGCGGTTCTCAACGAGATCAGCCACCCGTCCCGGCGGCAGGCCGCCTGATAGGGGCATCCCCGAATAGGGCTGTCCCCAAATTGACCGACCCCATATTGACCCCCAATCTGAATCTGACCGGCAATGTGCAGGGGGGCTCAGGAAAAACGTTGAGTGTCCCCAATTTTTGGGTGTCCCCAATTTTTTCCAATTTTTTGCCAGAATTCTTGGCCAATGGCCCTGGATTTGGGAATCCCGATATAGAAGGTGCTTTGTCAGGTTGGCCGAAGAGGTTTCAGCTGGGGCAACTTCACGATGGCGCACGTATCGAGGAGTTGAACTATGTGTCCGCGAAACACAGTTGGGGTTTTGTTTTGGTCCGTTGTGTTGTGCTTGAGTAGTTTTGGTTTCGCTGCCGGGCAATTTCTCGTTTCCTGCCCCTATACGCACGCCGACGGACGCCCCTGCGGCGGCGAAACAGGGTTTCTCGGGCAGGGTCCCGATTGTACAAACCCCAATTGCCCGGGCCCGACCGGCAACCGCAACCGTTCGAATCCAAATGCTCCAGAGGGGAGAATCTCCGATGGCGATATCGATATTGATTTTAACGCTGCCGAACGTTGGCAAGCTAAGAAAAAGTACATAGACGCCGCGCGCCGAGCGCACCCAGATCTCCGTGGAAAAAAAGTACGCGTGACTGTGGGACCATCCAACGAGGTGGAATTTTTTGTCGATGGCCAATCGGTGACCCATCTGGTATGGCCGGTCATTGAAACCATGGAAAACGAAAAACTCCCGCGCGTACCCGTGGTCGCCGGCATCTACGACGTCCCCAAATCTGCGACCGGAAGGATGCAGATCGAACAGCAAGGCAAGAATATCTCCATCACCAACCCATTGGCCAACGGAGGATCATGGACGTTCAAAGGGACATACCAGGTCGTCGAACGAGACGATGGAACCAAAGTCACCGGGTTTTTCGGGCCAGCTTCCGTATTGACGCCGGAAGGGACTAAACTCCAGGGGCAGATCCTAATCAACCCTGTGCTAGGCAGCGAGCCTGGATTTGACCTAGAGGGTTGGATTGAGCTGCCCGATGGAACTATCGATTACACCAAGGCGCGCAGTGTGGCGAGTCGCGACGAATCTGGAAAAATCATAGCTGGGCCACGGTTCTAAGGCGGAATTTCCGTCGCGGCTGCGCTGTAGCGCGGTTTCGGCAATGTCTCGTTCCCCTCCCCATCACTATACTGGTGCTGTCCTCGCAGACACATGGGGAGCGGGAATGACGACCTTGGCTGCTGAACTTCGCGATGCAATTGCCCGCGCGCTGGCCTCCCCGCCGCAACACTTTGAATGTACGGGTGACCCCCCAACAACTCGTAGGTCGCCCCTGATCGGCGCAACGAGTGCGATTCAAGTTTCCGGCCTGAACGGTTGGTTTTACGCGATCGAGTCGGAAACGGCATGCGCGGCAAACGAAACGGCGCGGCTGGTGGTGTGGGCACCGCGACGATTGCCCGCACTCCGTTCGTTGGCGATCGTGAGTTCCCGCATCGGTCGGCGCCCCGACCAACATCCCGATTGGATTGACGCCCTGCGAACGTCCGTTTGTTATTGCAACCCTCAAACCGACGTATTGTTAATAGCCAGCGGAACAACGACCGCGCCCTGGTTGGAGCGTTTGGGAATGTTGCTCACAATCCCGCGGATCGAAATACAATGGATGCCCAAGCGCGTCGATAGCGAGTGGTTTACGCAAATGGCCACTTCTGGAACCATCCCATCCAAGTGGACGGCGTACGCATTCCGGCTGGCGCGGGATGACTCCAGTTGCGATGGTACTAGTGAAATCCAGCAGGTTCCCGATTATTTGCCGATCGTGTTGGCAATTGAAGTCCGCGTATTGTTCGTGCGGCGTGACGGCCATATTCAACAGCTTGTGCGTCACCGTTTGCAGCAACGTACCCAACCGCCGCTGCTCACGTTTTTGTTACATTCGACCTCGACACCGCACGATGTTGGCAGTGAGTTGATCGGACGCGGAGCCACATCCTGGTTACTTCAACCACCGGCAACCGACGCGAAGCCTGCTCCAATTATCCGTACGCCGGTCGCAACGCAGCACAAACAGGCCGAGTCGCTTGACGTCGCCTCGATCCCATGGAGCGACTATCTGTCCCATGCCACGCGAGCGCCACTACGCCCCTATCGACCTGAAAACGATGATGCGTATTTTGATCGTTTATTGTTTGGCGATCATCGGTTCGTTGGCGAATTGGCCAACCTCATTCGCATTTTGGCCGGAGGTCGCATTCATGGCAGCCGACATCTTATCCGGGGCCAGCAACCTGTGGTTTGCTTTACGGCTCAGCCCCTCGAGCGGTTTGCTTCTCTGCGCATTTTTCGGCCGCACCTCGGCCGCTGGGATTTCGAGCCATTTGGTATCGCTATTCGCCGCGAGCGGTTGATCGCACTCGGGGCTCGTCCAGTGATTTACGGCGACGACGCATTATGGCGGGAGCTTCCTGAGGATGACCGCCCCTTCTTTCAGATGGCGCAATCGCGTCGCGGCAATCGGATCGTCGATTGGAGCGTGGAACGGGAATGGCGGATCGTTGAAGATCTGGACTTGAAACAGGTCTCCATTGACGACGCAGTGGTATTCGTTGCCCGATCGACACAGATTCCCGTCGTAATGCCGTTTTCGCGGTGGCCAGTGGTCGCTATCGATGACAATTTCCGCAGCGCCTCCCAACAGGACCCATTCGATTCGCGACAGCAACAAATCATCTGAGTATCATTTGTTTTCACTAATGGCTTCACCGTCGGCCGGTTCGTCGTTCGACGATGTGGGAACAGAGGAACTGCCATCGGCCGTATGACCCGCGTTTGCTTCGGCGCGCCGGCGTTTCAGTTCTTCATAACGACGCAACAGTTCGCGTTGGGCCGGTTTGTCGGCTTGCCCCATCTTGTACAACCCGATGATCAACATATCGCGTAGCGCGAGCCACATGACGAACAGCAACAGGATGATTACCACACCTGTAATCGCCGCAATCACGCGCGGATCGCGCGCCCAGTAAAGCGCGGAAAGACCTGTTCCGCAGGCCGCAATCATGCCGGCCAATATCACGCGACGGCGAAAGGTGGCCGTTTCAAACAGCACGGCGCCGGGATGCCGCGCAGCTCTCAGGTTGCGCAACCACTGTCGCCGATGGTTGATCATCAACAAAATACCACCTGAGAAGCAGGCCATCCCCAGAACCATCAGCAAATTGCGCGTGCTTTCCGGCATCGTTGTGAGCAGATCGTTTTATTTGAATTCTTACCTAGCGACGAAATCGTGGTCATCGCAATCTTTGTAGTTGGCGCAACCACTCCAACAGCACGCGTCCCACTTTCGCCAACGACTGAGCAGAACAGCGATCGGGAGTGTCTTCGCGCGTGTGCCAATAGATATTTCCCAATTGCGGATTGGGGAAGTCAAAATCGATGACATCGCAGGTGGGGATCTTGGCAATCATATTCAACGGCAAGTGATCATCGCGCAGTTCATGGCGTTTCTCGGCAATAAACTCGGTGACGCCCAATTCCTTGGCCACCGCCCAAATGCTCTTCGTCAAGCGCGGCGCATAGCGAAGGCTGTTCCCTTCGAAATAGATTTGCAAGTCAGCATCGCCGATCATGTCCACCAAAATCGCGTAGTCATAGGTGACATCCCAGCGACGCGCGGCATACTCGTTGGCGAAATGCGTTGAGCCGAGAAACATCGGATCGCGCCCATAGACATAAACCAACTCCTCAGCATCAAAAAAAACGAAATCCACGCCAAAATTGCCGGCCATGTTTGGCATATGCCGCCCAAACTCCGCCAGCCAACCGGCGCCGCTGGCACCGTCGTTCGCCCCCAGAAACAGCCCTTGTGGGTCGTGACGATCTCGATCTGGAAATGGGCGCGTGTCGTAGTGGCAACAAAACATCACGCGTTTCTTACGTTCCGGATGCCAACGCACAATGAGGTTCGCCAATTCGACGCGTTGACCGTTGAGTGGATGGATGGCCAGGAACGTCTGCAATCCAACTTGCCCTTGGCAAAACTCAAAATGTGCCCGCAACAACTCCTGCTGCCGGCGCATGGCTGCGGAGCCACTGACTCGCGGTCCCAAATCGCAGACTTGGCGCAGCACCGACATAGCGAACTCGCCATCAAATGGATCGCCCTCCCCTGCCACGGACAGGTGTTCGGCGAAAGGACTTTGCTGAACGGCATCAGCGCTGGCGAACACCATGGCTCCCCCCACAACAAACGCAGCCATTGCCGCGGATCGAGCACGTCGGGTGAGTGGCATTTCAATCCTTTCTCTTTCTGGTGGTGACGATCGACAGCCCAGCGTTGGATCCCATTCGACCTTGCGATATGTCGAAGTACAAACCAGCCGCGTGAGCGAAGCCCGTCATGCTTCTGCCTGACTCACACTGCGGGGCGACATCCAATCCCGAAATATGCCCCGTCGATTTCTTCAACGGATGCCTGGCCATCGTTATTGTACGGCAAATGTGATTTCTAACCAAACCGAATATATTGAGTTTTGCACGCCAATTTCAACTTGGCGAACTCGCCGAAAATGTCGTAAACTGGCCTCCGCGTGTCAAACCGGTCACTCGTGTTCGGACATTTGTCGGCGCGCAAATTGGAATTGTGTTCCTGATTGTACGTTGGTTGTCGTTGTTGCAAGGAAGAGATTCGTGCTGAATATTGAACACATTGCGGACCGGCAGATGGAATGGGTCGCCCGTTGGCACCGGGAACCTTTCGTGAACACGGAAGTCGGTGAACTCCAGCTGATTTGCGAACAACACCATTGGAATTTCTTATTGTGGCATGAAGAGGACCTGGCGCGCAATCCCGCCGCCAGTGACTCCGAGATTGCGGCCGTAAAACGGCGTATCGATCGATACAACCAATTGCGCAACGATTGGATCGAACGCATCGATGACTTTATCAGCGAAACCTTGAGCTCCCTCGGCGTCCGACTGCGCCCCAGTGCGGAGACCAACACCGAAACTATCGGCAGTGTCATCGATCGGCTATCGATATTGGCATTGCGGATTTTTCATCTCGATGAGCAACGGGCCCGGCCCGATGTCGACGACGACCATCGCCGCCGCGTCCTCGGCAAGTTGGAGGTGTGCCTGCACCAACACACCTGGTTGGTGCGGGCCGCTGCACGCTTGGCGGACGGCATCCGATCCGGTCACTTTGAGCATCGCACATTTCGCCAAAACAAGATGTACAATGATCCCACGCTTAATCCCCAAATGTATCGTGTGGAACAACCTGCTGAAAAGAAAGTCGCCTGATGAACCCAAACCCGCATGCGTCCTCGATTGACGCTGCGGCGCAAGCGAGAACCGCGCGGCCGTGTGTCAACCGACGCGGCCTGCGCTTCTGGTCGAGGGCGGCGCACCTGTTGGCCGCGGCCGTTGTGATGGCGGTCGCCTTTTCGTGGCTGGCGAATTGGACGGTATGGGCTGAACTTGTCAACAGCTTCCAGTTCGTTTTATTTTGGAGCCTAGTCGTATCTTGGTTTTCGCTGTGGTTGACGAAAGCCGTAGGATCGGCCTGCCCGGCCACATGCGATGCCACCGAACCAGTCCCGGAAGGGACGTGCGCGCGCCGCCGCAGCGCTTTCCGAAGCTGCATACTACTGGCCGTTGTTGCTGTTCTGGCCGCGATCCATGGCTGGCGGGTCTTTAGCGTCTATTGGCCCGCGTCCCAACCTCCACCCGGTCCAACCTCGTTTCGAGTCATGACGTTCAATGTGATGGGAACAAATGTCGATGACGAAGCAATCATGCGTGAAGTTCGTGCGGCATCGCCGGATATCCTGTTGATTTGGGAATTGACGTACGCGATGGCCAAACGTTTGGAAGCGCTCCGCGACGAATTTCCCTATGGGATGGACCGACCCCACTACTATTACACGCTCGGTTTTGCCGTGTACAGCAAGCACCCCTTGTCCGATCAGCGAGTCACGTGGTTGCCGGAGCGCATGTTATCCTGTCCCATTCCGGAAATGCACTTCGAGATCGGCGGCGAGCGAATTCGGGTTCTGGGAATTCACGCTTCCAATCCGATCCATGGCTACACTTGGGAAATCCGTAATCGGCAATTGGCAGCACTAGCCGAATTGGTTCAATCATCCCCAGTACCCACGATCGTGATGGGGGATTTCAACGCTACGCCGTGGTCGCCTCATATCCACCGTTTCCTACGGACAGCAGGGCTACGTGATACGCGACAGGGTCAGGGGCTGCACAACAGTTGGAATTCCATGTGCTTGTGGGTCGGACTTCCCATCGATCATATTTTCGTGTCGCCGGTGTTCCATGTTCTTAGGCGCCAATTGGGAAATCCGCAAGGATCCGACCATGTGCCGGTGATTTGCGACCTTTCCCTTTCTGTCGGCGGACAATCGTCTCATTGAAGGCGCGCCGGCCGTGGTCGCTGGGGAATCGAATGTGCCGCAGGAACGCGATCGCGTTTAATCGTCTGGCAAAGGAGCACGCGACTGATTTGTCGTTGGCGAGTGACTTCCCGTCAATGGGCCTTTAGCGCAATCCGCGCAGTCAGCGTCAGCGATGGTCGGACGCGAACGTTCGCAGTCATACGTCGGAGTCGGACACGCAAGCGGCCGGTTGCAACTGGAAATGAAACGGAACGAACGAGCCGCAATCACGGTTCTCGCGCGGATGCCGACTCGCCAGCAAGCCAGACTCGATCCGCCGCATCGCACTGCGTTGGCATGTGTCGATCGACAGTCGAAATCCTGGGCCCAACCATAGGAGGACCAACCCCAGAGAATGGTCACTACCAATAAATACATGACACGCCACATGGGTTCACCAGTTTCTACTGAGCACGGTTCGCGAATTCCTTCATCATGTCGGATTTTGGGCTCAAATCAAGTGCTTGTGAGTGCAGATTGAGTCCATTAGAATTTGGTCGGGGTGCGACAGTTCGTTTGCGATAAGTCGATTTGAATTGGGGGTCAACCAATGTCAAGGCTAATGGGGATTCTGGGTTGGGTACTTACCGTAGTTGTTGTGAGTCACGTCGCCATTGGGCAATGCAATTGTGGGCACAAACACTGTACGTCTGGATGTATGTGCGGCTGCAATGCTCCCGAGAACCTACCTCCCGCCAGTCAACCTGGAGAGATGGTCTTTGATTCGTGGAATGTCGAGCTTCTGGCGCGGCTGGCATTGGCGGATGTCGGCGTCACATCGGACAATGTGTTGGGGAACGATTGTTGGGGCTGGACGCATGGGCCGACGGGTCGGGAGTTTGCGATATTCTGCCTCACAAACGGTACAGCCTTCGTCGAGATTACCAATCCCGTCAATCCTGTTTATTTGGGAACTCTTCCGACCGCCCATGGCAATCAGGCGTGGCGGGACGCGAAAATATACAAGGACAACGTCTATATTGTCGCCGACGGCAGCGGCAACAGCCAACATGGCGTGCAAGTGTTTGACATGCGCCGCCTGTTGCGCGTCACTTCGCCGCAAACGTTTGCCGTCAATGCCCGATACACTGGCCTAGGGCGCGCCCACAACATTGCTATTAATGAGGCGACCGGATTTGCCTATGTCGTCGGGTCACCGAGTTTGAGTTCGCAAGGCGGCTTGATTATGCTCGATCTCAAACAGGGAATCATGCCCGTATTGGCCGGCGTGTACAGCGGCGATGGCTATTGCCACGATGTTCAAGTGGTTCTGTACCATGGCGCCGACACCAATTTTACCGGTCCGCCGTTGGGACACCCAGGCAACCTGTTAGGACGCGAAATTGCGTTTTGCGCCAATGAAGATACGTTGACTATCGTCGATGTGACGAACAAACAGACTCCGGTGCTGATCTCGCGGACCCCCTATCCGCAGCACGGATACACCCATCAAGGATGGCTGAGTGAAGACCATCGTTTTTTCTTTGTCGATGAT
>JACTND010000247.1 GCA_014584305.1 Planctomycetota bacterium
GGGGAAGTGACCCGGCGACGTGGCCTCGTCATCAGTTACTGGGCCGCGCGGTTGGTTGACGCGATTGACGATCAAATCGTCATTGTCGATCGCCCCCATGACCAAGCGTTGGCGGTTCTGGCGACTTTAGCCGAATGGGATAACACGGTCGCATCAACGCCTATTGTGGGAGTCCCGGACGCTACATTGGTTCCCGCCCTGGAGCGAACATTGCAATGGCACGGCGTGCAAACACATTGGCAAGGCGGAATCGCGGTGCGAGATTCCCTTCCCTGGCAACTGATCCGACTCGCAGCGGCGTTTGTCGGCGATCCAACCTTTCCTCGATTTGCCCAACTGGTTCGGCATCCAGATGTTTTTGACGTTATATCACGGCGTTTGAAGTACAACGGCTGGCTGCACCTAGTCGATGAATTTCAAAACGAGTATTTGCCGGCCCGTGTGGAGCGACCAACCGCCAATGCATTGGCCGCTTCGGAATCGGATGCTATCGATTTCCATCGGATTCGACGCGAAGTCTATCGCTTGTTGGACTCGTTGGCTCCGCGTCCCCAGACAATGGTCACGTGGGGCACGGCATTCACGGAGATGCTCGATCGCGCGTATGCCGGACGTCGTTGGCCCGAAGAGCCCCGCGAGGCGCGGCGCCTAGCCGGTGCATTGGATGCCTGGGCGTCGGCTATGGCCGAGGTCGCAACGGCGGAAGACAATTTCCCACAACCGATGTCGGTGAATGATTTCGTGGATGTCATCGACGATCTCTATGGCGGCCAGACGATCACTGACGTACCCGAACCGCATGCTTTGGAGTTAACTGGTTGGTTGGACTTGCCTTGGTCGAATGCCGAGTCGGTAATCGTGACCTCCATGAACGATGACGTGGTGCCGGCGACGTCTGCCGGACACCCTTTTCTGCCGGATTCGTTGTGCGCGGAATTGGGCATTGAAGACAATCAACGGCGATGGGCGCGGGACGTGTATGCATTGAATCTGATTCTGCAAGCACACCGACAAGTAAAACTCGTTTGTGGTCGGCGCGACGTGGCCGGAAATCCGCGCAAACCATCGCGGCTGTTGTTGGCGACCGACGATCAACGCCTGCTGCGTCGCGCCCGCGCGTTCTTTTCCTTCGGCGGAAGCACGTTGCCGCGCGCGTGGTTGACGCCTGGACCGAAAGGTCAGCCGACCACCGGATTTACCGTTCCCCAACCCGCGGATGTGCAACCGCTGCGCACGGTCAGCGTGACGATGTTCCGCGACTACTTGGCGTGCCCGTATCGCTTTTTTCTGAAACATGTGCTGCGACTACAGTCGGTTTCCGATCAACTGGAAGAAATGGACGCGGGCAGCTACGGGGGCTTGGCCCATCATGTGTTGCAAGATTTTGGCCAGAGCGAACTGCGCGATTCGACCGACGCCGACGAGATCGCCGACTACTTGTCGGCAGTGCTCGATGCGCGGCGTGGAGCGCTCGATTTGGAGGCCAAAGTCCCTAGCGTGCGCATTCAACTCGAGAATCTGCGCAAACGGCTGCGGCAGTTTGCCATTAAGCAAGCAGAACGGCGGCAATCCGGTTGGCAAATCGTGGCCGTTGAATTGAAGATCGACGCGCCGTGGGTGGTGGACGAACATTCGTTTACGCTTCGTGGCCGCATCGATCGGATCGACCAACACGACGACGGCCGGTACGCGGTGTGGGATTACAAGACCAGCGAATCGGCGAAATCCCCCAATGCTGCCCATCGGCGCCGCGATGAATGGATTGATTTGCAATTGCCGTTGTATCGGCATCTGTTGGTCGCTTGGCAACCCGACACAGCGGCCGTGCGCGATACAGTGGTCACCGGTTACATCCAGTTGCCAAGCCTCTTGCGCGATATCCAATTTACCGAAGCGGTATGGACTGCCGACGAGTTAGCGTCAGCGGATGCGACCGCCGAGCAGGTCTTGCGGCGCATTGGCGCGAGTCAATTTTGGCCGCGCGCGACTGTTCCACCGGACTACTCTGATGACTTTGCCGCCATTTGCCAGGACCACGTATTTGGAGGAGCAGCGCCGGTATGAGTCCTACAACACGCAAGAAATCGCGCGAACCAATAACAGCGACGGCACCGCACCAAGTGCAACAGGCTTCGGCGGGTACTGGAAAAACCTTTGCCTTGTCGAATCGTTTTCTCAAGTTGATGGCGCGGGGTGCTGCGCCGAATTCCATATTGGCTGCCACGTTCACGCGAAAAGGCGCTGGCGAGATCTTGGACCGGGTGATGGGCCGATTGTGCCAAGCGGCGGGGAACGTGGACGAAGCGGATAGACTGAGTGGCTTTCTGGGGGTGAGTCTGACCGCAGCGGACGCATTGAAGCTGCTTCGCGTGCTGACAGTGAATTTTCATTGCTTGCAAATGGGCACCATCGACAGTTTCTTCCATCGCTTAGCGCGCGTTCTCAGCCTCGATCTGGGATTGCCGCTCAACTGGGATATCGCGGAACCGTCGGATTTGGCTCCCTTGGTTAACCAAGCGTTGGGCGCAATGCTGGGGGATCAAGAGGTTGTCGACTTGCTGCAACTGATTGCCCGTGGCGACGCCGACCGGGCGGTGGCGGCTCGCGCGTTGGAAACAATCAACGGAACGTACCAATTGTTTCTGGAAACGTTGCCGACCGCTTGGACGTGGGTGACCAACTTTCCGCCCGTTCCGGATACGGAAGTCCGCGCCTATCTGGAGCGGTGGAGAGACCTCTCGGTCGCGGATTCGCGACAAAACAAGCGATGGCATGAGGATCTCGATTTGTTGGCGCTGGTGGCCTGGGACGATTTGGTGAAAAGCGCGCCGCTCACAAATGTGGCGAACGGTTCGAATCGGTACTATGTCCCGTTGCCGGAACAACTGGTGGCAGCTTATCGCGAGATGATCGGCTTAGTATCGCGGGCCGTCGTGCACGAGATCGGCAGACGAACCGCAGCAGCGGGGCAGTTGGCGGAACGCTATGCCCAAGAGATGTTGGCCCGCCAACGACGCCAAGGGTTGTTGCGATTCGATGATGTCACACGATTATTGTCTTGTGCGGCCCCGGAAATAGACCACGCCGCCCAGTCCCGATTGGACACGCGGATTGAGCATGTGTTATTAGACGAATTCCAAGACACTTCGCCCTCGCAATGGCAGGTATTGAGGCCCATTATTGAGCGGGTGACTGCGCCCTCGGGCCAAGGCTCATTTTATTGCGTTGGTGACAAGAAGCAGGCCATTTATGCTTGGCGCGGCGGCGTGGCCGAGATGTTCGATGTCGTGGAAGAACGTTTAGCGGGACGGCTGGAGCCATGCGAGCCGTTGGTGGAAAGTCGCCGCTCGGCACCGCCCATCATGGATACAGTTAATCGCGTGTTTCAAAACTTGACATCGGCTGGCCAAGACGATCGGGTCGGACAAGAAATGCTGGCCACCATGCAGGCGTCGTTTCCAACACATCGGACGGCGCTGGCTTCGATGTTGGGTTACGTCGCAGTAGAACGTGTCCCAGCGCTAAACGATCCCGAGTTGACGTCTTATGCTCAAGGTGAGGAGGCGGTTTTGCAGCGGGTTGTCGAGGAAGTCTGTCGCGCGCATCAAACGAAACCGAATGCGACTGTGGCTGTCTTGATGCGCGGCAATGCCCACATCGCCTGGCTGGTCCATGAACTTCAGTTGCGCGGCGTGCCGGCCAGCGAAGAAGGAGGCAACCCCCTAACGGATTCCGCGGCTGTCGATCACGTCCTATCGGCCTTGCAATTGATTGACCATCCGCACGATGGTCCGACGCGTTTTCATGTGTCGCATGGGCCGTTGGCCGGGGAATTCGGCTTGGCGCCGGAAACCGGGCTGACGGCGGAAAACAATTTGCGGCAGGTGCAAACGACGGCGGCGCGGTGGCGGCGCGTCGTAGCTTCTATTGACTTGGCCGGAACGATCGAGCGTTGGGCGACCGTTCTGGCCCCGCATTGTTCTGCTCGCGATTTGTTGCGCTTGCAGCAACTGATCGAATTGGCGGAAGCGCGCGGGGACAATCACCGGCATCGGCCTGGGCAGTTTGTACAGCACGTCAGGGAGACGCCGGTGGCAGAACCATCGACTGCGCCGATCCGTGTCATGACCATCCATGCGGCCAAAGGCTTGGAATTCGACATCGTTTTCGCTCCCATGTTGTCGCAGCGGAGCGGATGGACGCCCTCGAGTCCTGCCTTTGTCAGCCGCCGCCCGTTGCCCGAACTGCCGATCGATGCCGTTTGTCGGTGGGCCAATGAAAGCCAACGTAACTTCCTGCCCCCTGACCTGCAGGCGATGTTCGACGAGAACTACCGCACTCAAGTGCGCGACGAATTGTGTGTGCTGTACGTGATGTTAACCCGGGCAGCGCATGAACTGCGAATATTCATTCCGGAAAAAGCCAAGGCCAAGCACAACAATGCTACGGGGGTCGTGTTGGCCACTCTGGCGGCGGATGGCGATGACGCAATTGGGGTTCTGTACGAATGCGGCCAGGCCGATTGGTATCAGGTCTCGCCGCGGCGCAAGGCGGCAGAATCCGGGCCCTCGGAGTTCGCTCAGTTCTATTTGTCTGCGGAGATTCTAGCCACCTTGCCGCATCGAAAACCTCGACGGGAAGTTGACGAGGGCCTGACACACCTGACCACCAGCGAACATACTGACAACGGCGATGTCATTTCCCCTGCTCTGACCTCCGCCATCGACAACATTGCGGCTGGAGCCCGGTCGAAACCAAGTGAAGCCGTTCCCGTGCGCAAGATTCCGCGATTGGCCCCACGCATCGAGCGCGAAACCAATCGTTCGATGGGGCGCCTAATTCATGCCTGCTTGGAACAAATCGACTGGCTCGATGACGATGTTTGGGAATTGATTAGAACCACGCGAACACTGCGCGCACGACAGGATGTACTCCCCATCGTGGCGGTCGTCGCTAAAGCCGCGCGACTGAACGATGGCGAACGGAGCGCGCTGCACACGGCAGTTTGTGCTGTACTGTGTCAGGAAGGGGCGGAGCGGATTTTTCGCCGCGATACGTATCTCGAGTGGATCCTCAGACGATTCCCCCATTTTCCCTCCGCCTGGAACGAGGCGCTCCGGTTGACAGTGGCCAATGAGCAGCGGCTGGCTGGCCGGTTGGATGGATTGGGTTTGGTGGAGGGGGTCGTGGACCGCTGGGTTTCGATTTATGAGGGGAATCAACTCCTTGGCGCGCACGTCGTCGATTTCAAGACGGATCAAGTGTCGCGGCGCCACGTCGGACGGCAAGCGGCCAAATATCGGCGACAAGTTGCCGCCTATTGTCGGTTGGTGGCTGACTTTTCGCGTTTGGATTCCAGCGCCGTACTCGGCGATTTGTATTTCACGCAGCCCGGCATGTTTTTTGCCGTGGGCGAAACCGAAACGGTGAGTTTGTGAACAAAACTTGACATTCGTAAAAAAACGGGCATATTGGGGGATGAATTCACGCTAGCAGTTACTGGCGGGAATCGATTCGCGCATTGGATGCAATGATGCCTAACGGCCGAGGAGGCGAAACGGAGCGAGGGGGTCGGTGGGCAATCAATCGTATAGGGAGGGGTGGATCACTGATTGATATCATTCGTAAGAATTAGAAAGGAAATGGTGCTGTGTCAGAATCTGTACTGGACGCGATTCGGAACGGGCAATGGGATTATGAACCGGAGGAGGTCGCCGAGACTGACTACCAATCGACTCGTGCATTGCCCGGTACTGAAGAAAAGGTAGATGTTTTGGCAGAGCGGGCATTGCAAGGTTTGCCCTTGTGGCACTCCGGCGACCGGCGAACATTCGACGATTCGGAGAAGGCCTTCCGTTAACGACGTTGGCCTTCGAATCATGAGAAACCAAACGACCGGGTGGTGGAACGCAACCCGGTCGTTTTATTTTGATTACGATACGAACGGAACACTTTGACGCTTCACCAGTTGCCGACTAGATCAGCAGCATAGCGGCAGCCGGAGGCGACAGCGAGCGTGTCCATTACTATTTGGCGACAACGAGCATTATCAGATGGATACGCGCATGGGCGTCGAATTGGAAAACACGCAGGTTGGTCCTTTTTACATCGAGCGCCGGCTCGGCGCGCGGCGGAGGAACAAAGTTTTTCGCGCGCGCCAGATCGAGCAAAACCGCGAGGTCGCCGTAAAGTTCATCACGTTGCCGGCGCATCGCGACCGGCAGCGTGCCTTGGAGAAGTTACAAGCCGAATTTGCCTTGCTGCGCGGCCTGCGGCACCCCAATCTGGTACGCAATTACGGCGCTGGCGTTGCTGGCGACCAAGTCTTTTTCGCCATGGAGTTGGTTTCCGCAGAATCGCTGGCGCAACTCCTGGCGCGGCGCAGTAAGCTGAGTGTCGACTGGGTATTGGATGTCGCCATTCAATTGGCGGCAGCCTTGGAATATATCCATGGGCAATCGTTACTCCATTTGAAACTCACACCGGAAAAAGTCCTGGTGGATAGTAGTGGCCAGGTGAAACTGACTGATCTGCGTTATCACCGGCGGAAAAAAAAGGCCTGGCATCACCGGGTGCAACGCGATTTGGAACTGATTGCGTATTTGGCCCCCGAGCACATTCTCGGCGATCCCACGGAGCGCTCGGATTTGTATTCGTTGGGAGTCATCATGTACGAGATGCTGACGGGTCAACTCCCCTGCCCGCCGGAAACGTTGACGCGCATGGTCCAAAGTAAATCGTTGGACGCGGCGCCTCGCGTCGCGGACGTCATTCTGAATTGTCCGGTGATGCTTGATCAGTTGGTAAAACAAATGTTGCAGCCTGACCCGAAACAGCGTCCGCATTCGGCGCAGGCGGTCCGGATGTTCTTGGAAGAACTCCGGGAAATGGACGAATCGGGACAAGCGGCGATGGCCAAGATGGCCGCCGGTTTCACTCCGCTGACATCGCAAGCCGATCGGCGTGCAGCGCAGGACTTGGTCCATCGGAGTCAACAGCTGCCGCGATCTGCTGGATGGAGCCGTTGGGTAATGCTGGCAGCCTCTGCGGCGTTGGTCATCCTTTTTTTAACGGCTTGGCGTTGGCTTGCCCCGGCACCACGCGACCCGTTGGTCGAGGCCGCGGCGTTAGTGGCAGCTTCGGACCCGAACGCTTGGAGCCGCGCCACGTAGCCTCGCTCCGCACCCTCGAGCGCCGTGATCGGCATCGCCCACGCCACCTCGACCACCCGCGGCAACTCCGGCAACCG
>JACTND010000249.1 GCA_014584305.1 Planctomycetota bacterium
GACGCGGAGAACCTCCCCTTCGACGATGCGAGCTTCGATGTGGTGGTGTCCACCTTCGGCGTCATGTTCACCCCGGATCAGGCGCAGGCCGCCCGCGAGATGTCGCGCGTATGCCGAAGCGGCGGCCACATCGGCCTGGCCAACTGGACCCCCGCCGGCTTCGTCGGGCAGCTGTTCAGGATCATCGGAAAATACATCCCGCCGGCGGTCGGCGTGAAATCGCCCCCAGGCCGTTGTCCGACGCCACGCGGGACGCCTATCGCCATGCGGTGCGGACGCTGGCGGAAGTCGACGGCGACACCGTGTTGCACCTGGCGGGCGTCGCGGCGGCCACCTTGCGCGACTGGGAGGCCGAAATCGAGTCGATGCTTAGTGACGGCGGCCAAATGGAAATCATGCGCGACTGGGGGGCGAAGTTGGCGGGCGCGACGCTGCGGTTGGCGGCCGTGCTGCATTGCGTGGAGCGTGGCCCGGCCGGGCGCATCGAGGGGCGAACCATCGCGGCGGCGGTGGAAATTGCCCGCTACCTACTTCCGCACGCCGAAGCCGTGCTGAACATGATGTTGGCGAGCGAAGAAACGGCCGACGATGACGCCCGCTACGTTTTGCGGTGGATCGAACGCCACGGCCGGCGAGAGTTCACCAAGAGCGAAGCCCAGCACCACGGCAAGCGGCGATTCCCGAAAGCCGATGACATTGACGCGGCATTGTCCGAACTGACGCGGCGGGGATTCATCCGGCCCAAGCCGGCGGAAACGAGTGGCCCCGGTCGTCCACCGTCGCCAGCCTACGAACTGAACCCGGCGGCATTCGCCGACGCGAAGCCCGAAAAGCGCTCCCACAATTCCCACAATTCGACCGGCGAGCCGGAAAGCGGCAATTCTGGGAATAACGGGAGCGCTTTTGAGCAACCCGAAACGACAAACCGCGTGCGGGGTGACGATATGACCGGCGCGCCTATCGACCTGCTGGACCGGCTGAAAGCCCACAAAGCCGAATTGCTGGCGATGGTGCGGCCCGCGCCCAGCACCGAATCCAAGCCCGAAATCGCCCCCCATAGACCCGTCCAAAAACTCCAAAAAGCCGACCCGGTTTGCGAGTGTGGCGGGGTGATCTTCCGGGGCATCTGCGATCGGTGCGACGCGGTCCATGACCCGGCGGCGCTCCAGGGGGTGGGCAAAATCTGAGCATGAAAAATGGCGGGACCGGAACCGCAACGTTCCGCTTTTTGGTGGTTTAATAATGGCGAAAACTATAGGGGCAAAGGGCCTAACTACACTGCGGGCCGGGGCGTGTGGACGCATACCGTGGGCGTCCCGCGCTGCCGGTCGATCTTGTTTTGAATTGTGTGGCATGGTAGGGTGATGGCGCGTAAACCGTCGAAACAATTTGTTCCCCCATTGGAAACTCTAGCGCTTCTGCGCGAACGGTTTACGCATACCAATTGGGGGAACGCCATGCGCAATGAACTCTTGAACTTTTGAGGCGACGATGAAGATTCAACCAATCAAGTCAAAGCGAACGGGAAAGACGACCTACCGGATTCAACCGATCTTGCCCGATGGGCGCCGCGTAAACTTTTATCTTGGGGCCGGGCAGAAAAAAGCCTATGCGGTCGCAAAAGCAATTTTCGACCTGATTGATTCCCGACGCCATGGCATCGACCTATCACCGGAAACCCGCGCATGGCTGCACAAGGCCGACAAAGCATTGATTGCAAAACTTGCCGGATTCGGATTGTGTGGCGTGGTTTATTCCCCAACGGTCGAGGCATTCGTCGCGGACTTTATCGAGTCTAAACGTTCGAACTCCAGCGCGTCCACGATTATCACTTACCAAAACGTCGAGAAGCACCTAAACGAATTCTTCCCGGCAGGCGCCAAGGTTGCCGACGTGACACCCGCCGACGCGGAACGGTTTGCAAGCTGGCTAATTGACCGTGATGGCGGCGACATCGGAATTAACACGGCACGTCGCCGCACGGGAATTGCCAGGCAGATTTTCAATCGTGCCGTGGACTTCGAAGTGATAACGCGAAACCCGTTCAAGCATCTTCGCGTGAGTCAATCGGCTGCGAAGAAACGATACATCTTGCCGGTGGAACTCGACAAGATTCTCGACAAGTGCCCGTCGCAAGAATGGCGGGCGCTGTTTGCAATGGCGCGACATCTAGGCCCGCGCATCCCCTCCGAAATCGAAACGATGGTTTGGGGTGACGTGGATTGGGAGCGAAACACAATCTTAATTCGTTCACCTAAGACGGCCGGGCACGGCAAGGCCGAACGGCTTGTTCCGATCTTGCCGGGCGTCCATTCCGAACTGCAAAAGCTATTCGAGGCAATGGCGCGGCGCAGTCAATCCGAACTGGTATTCCCTACGCTGTCGAGGCATTCAAACCTATCGACGACGGCGCGAAAGTACGTCAAACGTGCTGCGGTGCCTGAGTGGGAAAAATTCTGGAATGCGTTTCGCGCGTCAGCTGCCTGCGACCTGATGGATCAATTCGGCTTGCGGAAATCGTGCGCGTGGATGGGGCATTCTGCCGGGATTGCATTGGCCAGTTATTCGTTGACTAAGGCAACGGACTTCATCGACGCTGGGAGTCCACGGCGCGACGACGCAAATAACGACGCAGACCCGGCAAGAATCGACGCGCACAGCACAACCGGAATAGAAGAAAATGCCGATAATTCGCAATTATGCGGCAATTCGATGGGCGATGAGGGACTCGAACCCCCGACATCTTGCTTGTAAGGCAAGCGCTCTAGCCAACTGAGCTAATCGCCCTGGTGCGCGTCAGAGTCCGTCGCGCGAAGTTGTCAAACTATCTAAACATGGATCGGCATTGCGAGCGAATACGCTAGTCCTCCCGAGACCGCTCACTGGGCCGTGTTCAATGGGCCAGACCGGAACCGGCGATGCGCTGCTAACCGCCGTCGCCGCCATCGTCGTCGTCGTCTTCGTCTTCATCCTCGTCTTCATCTTCATCGTCGGAGCGGATGCGGGTGTTCTCCAGTTTTCCAGCCGCCAAAATGTCGCCGTATTTTTCCCCTTCTTTGTTTGTGCGTTCCTTGATTTCTTCCAAAATTTTGTCGAATCGGGGAGCCATTACTTCAGTTTCAAATTTTTTCTTTTCCAAACCTTTGAGCTGCTCCCATTGCGCGGTCAGGTTATCGTCCTTCAATTCCTGAAAAAACAACTCGCCAAAGGCATTGCGTACGGTCTTGGGCTCTTTCTTGACATGGCACGCTTCGCATTTGACGACCAAATTCTCAAACTTCTTTTGCATTTGCTTCTTGAAAATCGTGTGGCCGGAGGCTTGGCTGAAAATCACGCCTAAGGCCAACGCCACGCAGGTAAACAAGGCAATCACTCGACGATTCATCAAATTGACTCCGCAAAGTAACGCATTCCAATTCTGAACACGGGTCCCACCCGTGCTCCGCCATTATTATATCTGGATGTGCACGTCGTCAAACGGACGAAGCCAGGGCTGACCGCGATCCCGCCGCGGGTGCAAGCTGCAATATTTGATTTATCGGATGCAGTTCGCGCGACAATGACCGGCGCCCACGACATTTCGGCTGAATCGTGCCGACGATAGCAGGAGTAGTGTTTAGCCGGGCTATTCGACGACTCAAACACGGGTCCAAAACGCACACCTAAAAGCAATGGTCGGAGGATTTGGAACAACCGGTATGCCGATGCATTGAGGAGTTATTCGATGGTCCCTGGATTCGCAGCAGCAATCAAGTTCCCCCCAGCTGGTGGTTCGTTGAGAGTCGTTGCGTTAGTGGAAGCGCGGCCCAACTCCAGTTCGATATCGTAAGTCAGTTTGAGTAAATGCGTGACGATTTCATGGTGCGAAAAGCGGCAATCGCGACTGGCGGCAGCTTTGACTTTTCCCAGAATTCCGCCTTCGACGATCAAAGGCAGCTCAAAGTGCCATTCGCGGCTGGGGCTGGATTTGATCCCGCTTCGGCGCCACAGCGCATGGTAACCTTCATGCATCCATGGAGCGTTGATATCCAACATGATTTCGAGCAGTTCATGCTCCTGGGCAAACTCATGCAACCGTTGCCATACGGTCGTCCAATCTCGGTGCCCCTGAAGTTGTACCGAAATCCCTCGACCAAATTCTTTTCGCCGTTTGGAAATCTTGACGAACGACGCGGCGATGGCGCCCAATTTATTGAGGAAGAGCCGCAATTCAGCGACGCCGAATATGCGGCCAACCACCATGACGACCAAAACCACGAACACGGAAGCGAACGCATACTCGCTTTGACGAGTCAGGATCGACAGAGTAGCGCCACAAGCAGTGGTCGCACTCAACAAAAACACCCACAACAGACTGGCCCGCGGACTCAAGCCTTGTTTGGCCATGACATGGTGCAAGTGCCCGCGGTCTTCCATGTAGATGCTGCGTCCGGTGAATCGGCGGCGAACGATGGCTGCCCCCGTATCGATCAAGGGGATGGCCAACAGCGCCACCGGCGCGAAAAAGGCATAAGCCGCCGCCTGTTTGAACGAACAGCGAATGGTAACGGCGGCCAACACCAAGCCAATCAACATGCTGCCCGCGTCCCCGAGGTAAACCTTGGCGGGCGGGAAGTTGTACCACAAAAACCCCGAAAGTGCTCCGGCCAATGCCAAACAAATCCCCGCGTCCAGGAATTGATTGCGGGACAACGCCATGATGCTCAACGCCACGCTGATGACGATTCCAATCGTGGCCGCAAAACCATCGGCGCCATCCAACAAATTGACGGAATTGATGGCAGCCAAGCACCACACATAAACGACCAGAAACGCGAACGTTCCAAACTCGACTGGAAAACCGAACAAATCTACGCGCCGGACTTGGAAACCGCAGGCCACCAATATCGTGACGGCCAGTATCTGGCCGGCGAGTTTCTGGCGACCGCGTAATCCAAAGCGATCGTCCAAAAATCCGACCAAGACGATCAACGTCGCCGCGGCCAATAGGCCAAACAGTTCCAGTACATCTTCCGACCAACGATCGATCGATGGCCACGCCCAGAAGATCGAAAAGAACGCGATCACTCCGGCCACAAACACGACGATTCCACCCACTAACGGAATGACCGTCTCGTGAAGTTTACGCACCGCGTCGGGCTTATCGACCAATCCGAACCGTCGGGCCAGGGCCATGGCGGCGGGCATTGCGCATAGCGCGATTAACGCGGCGACGACGTAAATGGAAATGACAAAATACAGCATAATTCGATCATCACGATGCCCTAAGTCGCTAGGCCATTCCGAGAATTGGTCCCCTGTACGGGTGCCCTAGCGGTTCGGTTCACCGCCCATTGGGCGTCACCGCTGTACGCGCAGCACCCGCGGCCTCCTGCGCTTCTTCCAAGAGTCGCGCGACTTCTCGACTGCGGCTATTTATTCTCGCAAGGCGTTCGGCGAGCTGCAAGGCTTCCTGCGACTTTTTGGCATCCAACAACAGGCGAATCAGCTTCATGTGCGATCGTTGATCGTTGGCGTCGGCGGCCACTACCGACCGCAGTTCTTGCACAGCCAGCTCAACTTCGCCGCTCGCTAATAAAACGTCTGCCCGCAGGCGCACGCTGTCTAGATCCGAAAGCGTCTTCGCTGCCAACATATCGTAGGCTTTTTGCAATAACAATCGCTTGAGTTCGGGTTCGTCGCCTAAGTATTTCACCGCATAATCCAACATCATCTTGGGATTCGGTGGCAGGATCTCTTCGACAACAATTCGGTTATCAACGGGATGCGGTATCCGCCCCGTCAAACCGCGCAAAAACGCCACGGTCCGGGCAAACTGCCGATCGTCTAGTTCCAACATCACGCGCAAATGCGGATAGGCGCGATCCAAACGGTCGGCAAAGCAATGCGATAAGGCGGCTATATAGCGCAAGTTCATATTGGTCGGCGCCAATTGCACCGCTTGATCGAGCCGTCGCCAGGCGACATCTCCGACGTTACCCATGATCGCTTCGAGTTGCATCCAACGCACTTGAGCTTCCGGCTGGATGGGAACGATCTGGATGCTCGCTTGCAATGCCTCGCGCGCCAACGGCAAATAACGTTCGACCCAGGGGGAACGACGAAATTCCGCCACATAGCTGGCGCCTCGCACGAAACGCAAATAGCCCACTTGTTCTTGCATGCGCAGCACCGAGGTCAACTGCCAAAGATTGCTCTCAATTTCTTCGCGTTGATCTTCTGACAATCGCCCGGTACCAAATTCGGCTTTCAGCGACTCCCAATAGGCCAGGCGGCCGCGATGAATCCACAGCTCGGCCAGTTGATTCAATGCATCGGTAGTGGCGCCGCGCCGCACGAGGGACGTCAGTCGTTCGATATGTTGGTCCGTTTCCGCCTCCGGTAGGTTGGACGGCAGCAAGCGGCGCGGCAACGCGCGCAATTCCGCATCTACCTGTTGCCGCTGTCGAAACTCTAACATCACGATCAAGACGCCGATGACGGAAGCCAACGCGACGACCTTCACCCACCAACCGGGCGTTTCGTATCGGAGCCAACTCCATTTCTTCAATCGTCCGGCCAGACTATGGCAATGGTAACAAGCCGCACCCGCCAATGCCGCAAACACAATCGTATTCGCCGGGACATACCAACCGAAATCAAAACATCCGGCCACAATCTGTGAACTGAGCAAAAAGACCCCCGTCAGACCCAAACCGACGGTGAAATCGGAAGAACCGCGGTACAGCAAAAACAGAGCACAATGAAATCCGATTCCCAGAGTTCCCAGTAGCAACAACAATCCGGGAATACCCATCTCGACCACGGTCTGCACGAATTGGTTCTCGGCGTGCACAAACGTGTGTCGCTCCGGTTCATCCGCCAGCATCCGATGCACACGCGGATACGTTCCCAACCCCGTTCCGATCCAACCGGCGCGCCACACGACGGGCACGGTTGTTTGCCAACTGTCCAAACGCGCATCCAGTTCTTCTCGGTCGTTACGGTCCACTGCGTCGAAACGGGCCACGATGCGATCGTAGAACCCAATCCAACTGGTCAACAGCAGGACCGCTGCCACCATCGGGACCAGCATCAAGCTCCCCAATTTGGGTTTACGCGCCATGCCGTAGTACAACATGCCGATCAAAGCGCCCGCCAACAAGCCCAGCACGCCACCGCGCGAGATGGAACCGACGACGCCGGCGGCGATGATCAC
>JACTND010000338.1 GCA_014584305.1 Planctomycetota bacterium
GAGCATAGCCTTTCGGACACAGCGGGAAATGCAGTGATAAAACCGTGTGACATTCACATCGACCAGCAACTTTCGCGGCATTGTCATGGTCCAACTCCCGTAATCAACCGACCCGCTCTCCCTGCCAGATTTCCGCACTGTATCAAATCCAGCCGGGCCTGTCAACATAATTATGCCTGTCCTTTAACTTTTAACTGGGTTAGCGTTTGGCGAGGACGAGGAGGGTGAGGAGGGTTAGGGGTAGGCAGAAATAGAGCATGGCGTGGGCGAAATCGGCACGCCAGATACTGCTGGTTTGGTCGAGGATAAGGTAGGTGACGTAGGCCACATAATATGCCAGAAGCAAGATACCCTCCCAGCGAGCGATAAGGCCATCGATAAAGATGGGCAAACAGACGACGCTAACCGCTATCATTACCGGAAAGTCAAACCAGAGCGCTTGCTCGGATACGGCAATGGGATTAGGTGCCACCGAAGCGGCTACGCCCAATACGCAGAGCAAATTGAAGATATTGCTACCGACGATATTGCCAACGGCAATGTCGCGCTGGCCGCGGAGGCTGGCGACGACCGAGGTGATGACTTCCGGCAACGATGTGCCCGCAGCGACGACGGTCAATCCAATAATCAGCTCCGAAACGCCAAGTGCGCGGGCAATTTCGACTGCTCCGCCAACCAGCAGCCGCGCGCCGACAATTAACAACGCAAGACCAGCGGCGATGAATAGGACATTTGTTATCCAACCTGTGGAGCGTTTTGGTTCCGATGGCAAGACGGTTTCCCTTGATTGTTCTCGACGCGCTTGACCGACCAACCACCACGTGTAAGCGACGAGCGCTGCAACGGCCGTCATTCCTTCCGATCGTGAGAATTCACCATCACAGCAGGTGACAAACATCAAAGAGGAAATGGCGATCATAATCGGTACATCGCGACGAATGAGAAGGCTGGAGACGGTCAGCGGGGCAACGACGGCCGCCAAGCCCAGTATGGCGAGCACGTTGAAAATATTGGATCCCAAGACGTTGCCCAAGCCGACATCGGTGCCGGAATAGGCGGCTTGTGTCGTTACTGCCAACTCCGGAGCGCTCGTTCCAAACGCCACCACGGTCAAACCAATGACGAGTGGCGAAACGCGAAACGAGAGCGCCAGACGTTCCGCGCCGCGCACGAGCCATTCGCCTCCCCAAACGAGCAGCACTAGGCCACTTAGCACCGCAGCAATGGTTCCCATCACCCTTCAGTTCCTATGCATGCAATTTCTCTGAAATTCTCCGCGACCAGCGATGTCGAGCAACGTCCCGCCGCATCCGTTTTTCTGGCGCTGTCTTCCATGTATGGGCTGACCTATACTTGTACTGGCAAAGTCAGTTTATTGCTATCGGCAGTAGAACGCAGCGTGGTTGTTTCGGATTCATCGCGGAGTTTGTCGGCCGCCCGTTTTAACAGGCGCGGCTTCGTGTGTAGCTTATTGTTGCATGCGGCACTGTTGGCTTTGTTGATTTGGCTGATGCCGGAACGCGCGGGTTCGGGGGGCAGGGACGACATTCGTCCGGGAACGATCGTTTTGGCAATTGTGGACGACGTCGAGCAAATCACAACCTATCAAGAAGAAGTCTTCGCCGAAGTGGACGCGAATTATCCCGCGATGTCGTCCGCCACCGACGAGTCGGAGCCGCCTGGGCAATCCCAGGTGAATCGCTCGGTGAGTGACACGGAGTTGATTCCCCCGAACGATTTCGGTTGGTTGCCACCCGATGCCTCGGCATTGCGCACGACTGGAGATCTACGACCGCGGGCGACGGTCGCCGAGCTGACAGCGGCGGATTTGGAAGCAATCCGCGCCGATCAAAAGAGGCTGGCGGCGGCCGGGCCGTCGGGGCCACCGGCTACTGTTTCGCTATTCGGCAGTCAGCCCATCACTGGCCAACGATTTGTATTCGTGATCGATCGTTCGAAAAGCATGGGGGCGCAGGGCCTGGGGGTTTTGGGCAAAGCGCGCAACCAGTTGGGCGATGCATTGCGATCGTTAGCGGACCACCACCTGTTTCAAATTGTCGCCTTCCACCATTCGACCGTGATGATGAATCGGCGCGAAATGTTGCCGGCCTCGGAAAGCAACATCGAGCACGTTGCGGACTTCTTGGATCAGTTGGCCCCGTATGGCGGGACAAACTACGAAGGAGCAATCTACACTGCTCTGGCTTTGCAACCAGACATCCTGGTCCTGCTTACCGATGGAGACGAACCCGGTTTGAATGCCGGCCAGATGGCGGCCATTCAGCGCGCATGTGGTGGAAAGACGCAGATTCACTGTTTACAATTTGGCTGGGAATCGATGGCCCCGAATCGCGGGTTTCTGCGTGAATTGGCGGAAAAGACGGGGGGCAGCTATCGCTATGTGTGCGTTCCTGAATGGGAAAAAACCAGTCGACCGTCAAACTAGATAGACAGACTCCAAGTGCCAACCCATCTATTTCATCGCCGGTGCTCTGTTGTTCTTTGGGCCTCACTACTGATGTTTGGGGCAGTAAGTTGTTTGGCGTCCGTAGTTGGGGGTCAGCAGGTTATCCAATTGAAATTGCGCAATGGTTCATCATTGACCGCGGCTGTGGAAGCCTTTGAGTTGACCTGGACTGAATTTCGGGCCCGGGGCGCCAGCCAGCCCCAACGGTATTCGCTCACCTCGATTGACCGCCTGATCCTCTCTGGCTCGCCCGTCAGCGAGTTCTTGGAGATTGCAAAACAATTGGTCGTTCAGCTAGGGGATGAGAGTTATCAGCGACGCGAAGAAGCGGAAGCGACATTAAAGTCGATGCTCGATCAATCCGCCAATCCCACCCTCAAGTCCTTTATTGAAGATGCGGTAAACGACCAACGCCTTGAAGTGCGATTTCGGGCTCAGCGCATTTTGAGCGCGCTCGTCGTGTCCAACCAGCCACCGAGTTCTGCCGACAACTTCGATGTGCTGTTCCTGAAGGAAGGGCGGCACATGCGCGGCGACGCAGGTGAGTTCACGATCGCTTTTCAGTGGCGCGGCCAGTCGTTTCAATGTAGTCGTCGAGACATTGCCGAATTGAGATGGATGGCCACCGAGATGGACCACGCATCGGCGACCGGGCCTTGGACGCCCAAACGTGGAGCAAAAGCATATATTCAGCCGCCGGAGGTCCGACCAGGCGATCTTACAGAAATCGACTTTGAGCGGGATTTGCTGGGAGGTCCATTGGAACGCGGGGCCAGTGTGGACCGATTATATGCGGATCGCGGATTGCTGTTCCATTCGGATGTGGGATATATCGGTATCTCGGGTTACGAGATCAATTTTGAAGGGCGTCCGCCGCGCGGCAATTCGATCTGCGTGTATGACACGCGTGGGAGTTTTACGCGCCGCTTTAAAGGTGTTACGGAAATAGCGTTTTGTATGCCCGGTCGTGCTGCCGAGGCCGCCGGAGTTCATTGGTTCGAGTGTTATGCCGCCCGCTTAGACAATCCTAGAGATTTTGTGTTGCAGGCGTTTGATGCGGCTGGGCGACTGTTGGCGACAGTCGAGTCGAGTGATCAGCCGTGCGGTTATTTTGCGGTAGCCTCCGCGCAGCCGATTCATTCCGTGAGGTTCTTGTCGAATCCCTCGCTGTTCCATTTAAAACGGCGAGTCGATGACGATTATGCGATCGACAATGTGGCGTTCTCGTCTCCAGTCAACGTGCCGCCACTCCACGCTGAGCGGTATCGTATCGGTGTTCGCGGTGGCGATGTCTGGTGCGCCGACCACGTCCGATTCGGCAACGACCGGACCTTGACCATCGAGCCGCTGGGCGCGTCGGCACCAGTTACATTCGATCTGGAGGAACTGGAGTACCTGTTGTTTCCGGGAAGTTCGTTTCCAGAGCCGGCGCGCAATTCGAAACGGTGGTTGGCGCTATTAGCCGATGGCAGCATGGTGGAAATTCAGGCCGATCCCCGACTCCAACCCTCGCGGCCGGAGATGGGGGCCTTTGCCAAAGAGCAGGTCTTGGCGATCTGGTCGGCGCGGGACTTCATGCGCTTTCCCAACCAGGAAGATTGGGCGGGGCGCAAGTATCAGCTCGTGTTCCCGACAGCTCGCATTTCCACGGACGAATTATCACTGAATGAAACACGTATTGCTTGGGATTCAACGAATGCCCGACGACAGTTTGACGGGGTATATACCAGAGGCCTGGAGGTTGTTAATGAGAACGGATTGGCCGTGGACGAGGAACCACCACTCCCCATCGAGTTGCAGTCCTTGGAATGGCCGGAACCCAATTCGGGTCACTTGCCGACCATTTGGTTTGCGGATCCACCCGACGCAGCCTACACGACAGCGCCGTCGGTCTTGCTCAAGAACGGCGAGTTGTTTGTACTCGGAGGTAAGTTAGGCTTCCAATTGAATTCGCTGTCGCCCGCCGGTTTGACGATCGTTCGCACAGACGCCAGCCATCCAATGCACTCGGAACCAATGGCGATTCCGTTCGATGTTATTCAGCGCATTGTATTCTAAGGTGATTGCCGTTGTGTCAGGATAGGTTACTATTTTTGGCCGGCAATCGTCGCCTGATAAAGCGTGGACGCCTCGGCTTGCCGCCGCAATAAACCGATCGCTGTCTGCAGGACCACATCGTCCGAATGTGACGTTGATAATTCGTTCGTTTCGCTCACCGCCGGTTTGGCAGTCTGTTGTACGGCCACGTCGGGGATAACGCCGCGTTGGCTGATGGCAACGCCGCGGGGAGAATAGAACAGGGCGGTTGTCAATCGCAACCCTCCGGTGTTGCCATTCAGCGGGAAGATGCCCTGCACACTTCCTTTGCCGTAGCTCTGTTGGCCGACGATCATGCCGCGGCCGTGATCCGCGATGGCCGCCGCAAAAATCTCGCTCGCGCTGGCTGAGTTTTCATCGATCAAGACGACTAGCGGAACGCGCCAGGTACCTTCGGCCTGGGCTTGATGCGTGAAATCCTCGAGCGGGTTGCGGCCTTTGGTGGAGACGATCACGCCGCGATCAATAAAGCGGTTGGCCACATCCACCGCCGCCGTTAACAGGCCGCCGGGATTTCCGCGAACGTCGATGATTAAGTGCCGCATTCCCTGTCGATGTAGTTGCCACAGCGCGGCGTCAAGGTCTTGACCGGTCGTCTTCTGGAAATTGACCAACCGCAGGTAGGCGACGCCACGGGCCGCATCGACGATACCCGCCCGGTCAAAACTAGGAATCTCCACTCGCCGTCGCTGCAAACTCAGTTGATGTTGCTGGCCGTCCGGTCGCTGAACACGGACGCTGACGAAGCTTCCCTCGAGTCCACGCAACAAATCCGCGCAGCGTTCCGCGCCGACTTGTGCCACCGAGTTGCCATCCACGGCAATGATCTTGTCGCCGCGGCGGATGCCCCCTTGGCCAGCAGGCCCCAAGTCGATCACGTTGACTATGTCCAGGGAATCGTTTTGTAGTTTCAGTTCGACCCCCAAGCCGACAAAGTTACCGTCGATTTGCGACATCGTGTCTTGATATTGATCGCGCGTCAGATAACTCGAATACAAATCGAGTCCGGCGGTTGTACCCGCCACAAACTCGTGAAAGACGGCGGCGGATTTGAGTCCCAGTTGATCGTGCATGATCTGCGCCGTGCGTTCAGCCACCCAAACGGAATCATTGCGGCCGCGCACCGTCGTATCTCGCAAGGCGACGTGCAGTTGTTCCCAAGCACGTTGAATCTGCTGCTCGGAGGCCTGAGGCAGAAATCGCTGCCGAAATGACGGGTTGGCCAAGGCCGCTTGCAGGCTAATCAATCCATAACGCGACAATGCGTGCCAGTCGGGCGTTTCCACATGGTACGTGTCAATTTTTTGGAGGATTTCCGAATACAGGCTCAACGCCTTTCGAGGATCGCCCTGTTCGATTTGAGCAATCAGCCCCAGGTCGTTGCACCGCCGCGACAAGTCACATTGGATTCTCGCCAGAGTCCGTTTGTGCAACAGGGCTGTGTCATTCGGGTTTTGCTTCAACGCTTGTTGGTAGATCGCTAATGCATCCGCCCATTGACCACGACTTTCGTGTTCTTGGGCTTGCTGCAACGGCGACGGCTGAACAGGTTGCGGCGCCAACAGAGTGGCTGGCCGGCCGCTGGAAAAAGGCAAATCGATTTGCGACCAAGCGCAGCTCGACCAACAGAACCACAGCGCAGCGCAGCACCGCGCGAGAACCAACCGGGAGCAAACATCCATTGCGTTAACCATCCGTTGAGGACGACCGTTCGTTGCAGAGGGCGGCCGAGAATTCTGGAGCGCGGCACGCCATCGCCGAAGCAGTCACTTCAGGATTGGGCCCGTTGTTCGGCGTTGCCTGAATCGCCAGGGCCACAAGCTTTAGGCCTGCAACAATAGATCAGAAAGTCACCGCAGTCAAAGAAACGGCGCGTTTTTGTGACTGCAACATCCGCACAATCCACAGACCAAGCAGGTCGCGCCACTGTTGTACCAATGGCGGAAAGTTTGCCGGGGCGCCGCCCTGTCGGCGACGCCCCAGGATGCTTGGGAATCGGCGGTGCGTCCCGGCCCATCCGTTACGTTGGTTACGCCTGTGTGGTTCGCGCGGTTGTTCGCTCCCCGGCCCATCCGGTAAGCGGATGTCAAACGACTTCAGGGACGAAGGCTCCGCCTGGAATCGGAAAATGGACTGGCGGGACGACTGTCTTTGCCCGCTTCTTCCGACGGCGGTCCTGTGTCCATTCCCGGGTCATGACTTCAAAGACGTCCGGGGATTCATAGCGGGCGACGGTGCGACCTTCGGCGATTGGCCCCACGAGTCCGCGAAACAGCGGATAACCTCGCAAGCTCAATTCCGTGCTGCAATCGTCAACACCGATCTGCTCATAATATTCCGATACCGCGTCGAGACTGTCATAATCTCGACTGCGCAGCGATCCGTCCGCGGCGCAAGAAACAATGCGAATGATCCGATTTGCCATGTGTGCGTTCCGTTCAGTTGGACTGATAAACAAAACGCCCAGGCCCTTACCGCTCCGTGTCTTGGGTCACACTCCGTTGCCACTCTGGACTAATAAAACTTGTATCGACGCACAGACCGCCTAAACTCGCCAGTTTCTCGCCGGGCGATACGATCCCTAACATGCGAAAATTAGGCGCGATCCGAACCGGCATATCCATTTAGGCAGTTCCCGATTGCAGAGGCGTAGAGGTCTTGGCGGTCGTCGGTGCCGACTGGCGTGTCACGGTCGCGCGTCGAGCGATCGGTTCCAAATCCTGGAAAAACCCGTCGATGAACTGGACAGCGGCAATGGACGCAAAGAAACCAACTGCGGTGGTAACGATCGTCACCAGGAGATAGTGTCTGGGGATATCGACGGAAATTGCCAAGAGCAACAGCGCGACCAGCGGGATTGCTGCTGCGATTGTCAAATAGGTGCGCACTCGGCGACGGAGAGTTTCGCTGGACTCCCAAAGCGATACGTCCGAAATCCGGCGCGCTAAAACCGGTGGAAAATACAGCCGCAGGTTGACCCAATTGATCCAGAAAAATGGATAAACCATCGCCACACCGCCACAAATCGTCAACGACGAGAAGAAATGAAGGGCGTCATCCCAGCGGAAGGAACGATAGCTGGCCCACAACACGCTGGGAAAAACGAGGCCTGCCAATAACCATAAGGCCCCGGAAATCAATGCGATCCGATGCCCCAGATCCCAATCGCCCGCCGCCCAAGACGTTGGCGGATCGTTGCCGAAACCCAAGCGTCGCAGACGCTGCGAATGGGAGACAATCAAGGCTGTTCCCCATCCAACGCCCAGGGGAAAGAACAGACCATTGACCCACGCGGAAACTCGCAGGAATGTCGGCCACAAGTCGGGATATTGGTGGACGATTTGACTGCTGTTGTATAAGAAGTTGAACACGGCCGCAATCAAATTCGGTACGAGCGCCCCGCAGACCAATACCAACCAGGCCGGCCACCTGACCAAGTTACGCACCAGGGTAGAGGATGGTGGATATAATCGGCTGGCAGCGGGCGGATGGAGCGCCACGCGAAACGCTTCGGCGACCTCGGCGCCGGTTGCCGGGCGGTCTTCGCGATCCACGGCCAGGCATTGACGGATGGTTCGGTCGAGAACGCGGAAACTTGGATCTTGCGCGATCGACTCGGAAATTGGGCGCTCGCAGAACGGAAGCCGGCGCGTGGTCCATTCTTCATCCAGTGCTTCAGACCAACTGCCGGGGACCTTGCCTTTTGTCCAGGGGCGCGCCCCATAAAGCATTTCCCACAGGACAATTCCCAGGGAAAACAGGTCGGAGCGGCCGTCCAGATCAGCGGCATCGCGACGGCTATTGTGTGCACCGGCAACTTCTAATTGCTCAGGCGACATGTAAGCCAGCGAACCACCGAAGTACGCCGCAGCACCGGCGCGCCCCGCTACGCCGGAGAAACTGACATTGAAATCGGCTAAACGCGGGGTGCCGTCGGCAGCAAACAAGATATTGGCCGGTTTAATATCGCGATGAATCACTCCGCGTCGATGCGCGTAGTCCAATCCTTCAGCCAACTGCTGTCCCACCCAGGCCACCGCCATCGGCCAAGTAAATGCCGAAATGGCCACCTGGAATTCGTGTTGGCCTGGCGGTTCTAATCCACACGTTTTCAAATGGTTGACGATCGACTCCCAAATATGCTGGCCGCAACGAAACTCGATCGGCAAAGGGGAAACATGATGCAAACATGCCGACAACGTGCCGCCACCGACGAACTGCATATACAACAAGCGGACCGGTGGCTGGGCCAGATTTCTTTGATCGTACACGCGGACAATGTTGGGATGGTCCAATTGCGATAATGTAATCGGTTCGTCGCTGCTGCGTTGCGAGACTTTGAGCGCCACCAAACGCTGCAACGTTTCCTGCAAAGACAGATACACGGTGGCAAACGCGCCGCGTCCAACACAACGCAATATACGAAAGTCCTCGACCTTGCCGCCGATTTCAAATTCGGGTGCGGCACCGAACGATACCCCCAACTGCTGCATCGTGGCGTGCGACTGGATCGCATGCCAGTTCTTGATCAACTCCGCGGCGTGGGGAAAGCGGCCCACGTAGTCATTGATGTCAGGGCCACTTGCGAACGCTCCCCAAACGTGCAACTCCTCCAGAATTAGGTCAGCGGGAACGGCCTCGGGGGGTAACTCGCGGGCGAACTCGCGCAAGTAATCCTCAAGGCGACGTTCCATTCCGAGTTGGGCGGCGGCGGCCAGATCGAACTTGATCAACTCGATTAAGACCAAGCGGTGTCCTTCGTTCCAATGTGGGGGCAGTAACCGGCGCAGCTCGTCGATCGATTCGACCGGCGCCAGCGATTGCAATTGTTGCAAACACTGTTCCAACAGCGCTACCGTCTGCTGCCAGTCGGAGTGCTCGGGGTTGCGAATCAATTCTGTTGCACTCATGGTTTCTCACCGTTGGGAATGGTTACAATTATAGGGTCGGTTGTGAGCAACTGGGTTTCTGGCGAAGCGATTTCCAAACAATCCTTCGGCGCAAAAGGACAACACGATGCCCAACGAGGATGAATTGATCGCGCGGATTCGCGACGGCGATGTCAATGCCTTGGGTGAGTTTCTCGCGTTGCGCAAGACGCGACTCATGGGCTTGCTCCGACATGTGACTGGCGAACACTTGTTGCGCGTCGTCGAACTAGATGATTTATTTCAAGAAGTCTCCAAGTCGGCTGTGGCGGCTTTGTCCAAGATTCCGAAAGAGAATCTGGATGTCGATCAGTGGCTAGATCGCCTAGCGCGGCGCCGCGTGGTCGATGCCCATCGAGAACATTTTGGCGCGGCCAAACGTTCTCAGTCCCGCAATCAGGTGTTCAGCACCCTGTCCGACGACAATTCTCGGGATGCCGCAGCGTTGGAACAATTGCTCATCGCCAGCGTCACGTCGCCCAGTTTGGCAGTCAGCCGCAACTGGAAGTTGGAACGCGTGAACCAGGCGGTGGCAGCACTTTCCGAGGATCAGCAACAGATGGTTCGATTGCGATATGTGGATGGCCTTCCCACTGCTGAAATTGCCGCACAGCTGGGAAAGTCCGATGGCGCGATCCGGGTCGCGCTATCCCGTATCATGCAAGCGCTGCAATCGGCGCTGGCGGATTCAGACCGCACCGCCCACTGAAACGTGTTACAACCCTGTGACACCGATCGATCGCTCCGCGCAGCACGACGCACGTAGAATGCACAGTTTTGATGCCCGCGGATCCTAGAAGGTATCGCCCAATGTTGCGGCCAATTCCAGTTACTTTTTACACGTTAGCAATTCTTGTCGGAGCAATGACCGTCGGATCGGCGCAAACCCCTGCCTGGCAGGGCGAATGGATCACTGACAGGGGAATTCTTTTGGTTCAGCAAAATGAAAATCGAGTTTCCGGAACGTACGACCAGGGCAACAGTCTCACGGGCACCGTTACGGGGAATCGGCTGGTAGGAACCTACTCCTCAGGCAATTCGGCCGGGCAAATCCAGTTGACGTTGGATGCCGACAACATGTCGTTCGAGGGAACGTGGTCCTTGGGGAACAACAGCGGCAAATGGCGCGGTTGGCGACGCGATCCGCAAGCCATTAACAGTGATAATGCGGACTTCTCCGGCGTGTGGTTGTCGTCGTTGGGAACCCTGCAGTTGACGCAACACGGCCACCAGGTGACAGGTACTTACGGCAGCGAAGGTTGGGGCACAATCGAGGGAGAGGTACAAGGGCGACATTTGAAATTCACCTGGCGCCGGATTCAATGGTCCGGTCCGGCTTGGCTAGAAATGACTGCCGACGGTTCGCGGCTATTCGGCGCAACGGAAAGCGACGATCCCGTGGTGTGGCTCGGACTACGCGTTCGCGACTTTGCCCATCACGCCGAACCGATCGCCGGCGAGGTGGTCCGCGGGTACGCCGACAACGGTATGATGTACTATTTGCGGATGCCAGACGAGTGGCAACGCGGCCAAGAGGTGGATGTGATTGTCCTGCTGCACGGCAGTAATTGGACCACAGCCGGGATGGTGCATGTCCTTGCCAACCGCTGGCCATCGATCGGCAAACGCTTCGCCATTCTAGGCATACAAGGTCAGGACTGGGCGCCGTGGAGCGACGCGGATGATTTGCGTTTCAACTACACGTATGTCAACTGGATGGGGCGCAGCATGTACCAAGGTTACCCCTTCACCGATCGCGAAAGTCCCTTTCTCGTCATGCAGGTCATCGACGAACTGCAAAACGCCTATTTGTTTGGACGCGTTTTCTTGGGTGGGCATAGCCAAGGTGGTTACCTGACTTACCTTCTGCATATGCATTTTCCCGAAAAGTTGGCCGGAACTTTTCCCATCGCTGGCGGTGTGATAATGCAAGCCGAGCCGGACGTTTTTGCCGATGAGGAACTGAAAGCCGAACAACGATCCACGCCGATGGTAATCGTACATGGCAAGCAGGATCAAGTTGTGAATTTCTCGGTGGGTCAAGACGCGTACGGCCAGTTCCTCGCGCATGGTTTTCCCCGCGTCAAGCTGATCAGCCCGGCGTTGGGTCACCCGTTTGATGCTTTGCCTGTCGGCGAAGCGATCGAATGGCTGGACGTTATCGCCGGCGATGATGTGGAACGGCTCTTGGCGATAGCGCAACGTCAGGTGGACCAGAAAGCCTGGCGCGACGTGGGCATTGCCATTGACAGAGCGATCGCTTTGCGCGCGGGGCCCGAGTTTTCACCGATCTGGGAGGCCTACCAACAAGCGGCCAATCGCGATGGTGAACGTTTGCTTGCCGCGATTCGCGCCAATCGCGACGGCCGTTGGATTGACGACTATTTTCAATGGCAAGAATCGTTTGGTGCGTCGCGCATCGGCGCGGAGTTGCAACAGGCCTTCGACGACTTGCAGCAACGCCATCGGGAACCGGCTCAGCGCCTGATGGACGAAGCTCTCCGCGCATTTCGATCCGGCGATTCAGCTTCGGGCCGCGCCAAATGTGGTGAGATCGTCAACACCTACTACGCCTCCCCCCACTACCGCCGCGCCAAACGCTGGCTCACCCCTTAAAAGGGGACACCCGAATTCTCCATTAGCTGAGTCGGCCACGACCAGAACCGTTACCCAAGTAGCTGGTTCGCAAAAAAGCACTCGCACGGTGCTCGCCGCGGCCTCTTTTTAGTTTTTAGGACAGGCATAATTAATTTGTTGGTTTGATAAGCATGGGAAGCATGGATAGCTTGGGAAGTTTGGGGGGTTTTCAATTATGCCTGTCCTTTTTGCTTTTTGCCGTTGGGATTAATGCCAAATTGGCACGATTAAACGCAGGTCTGCTAAAAAGTGGATGTCCCCTTTTGGATTTTTAAGTAACGCCGGGGGCGCCAGGACGCTTGGTGTCGTGGGGCTGGTCACTGGGACCGGCGACAAAAGTAAATCAGTTTCGCTTGTTGCGAAAAGGAGAATCGATTATGACCACGAAGTTCCTCGCCCGCGTTATCGTAAGTTCCATGTTGCTGGCAACTATGCAACTAAGTAGCGTTTGTCAGGCGCAATCGCTCCCACGGCGAATGGATGGTATTGCTTCTGGAGAAGTTAGAGACCATCGGCGCGGAACTGGCGACGGTCAACTGGCACCGCGCATTCGCGATCACCGTTTGATCGACGGTAATTCCCTCCCGCCGGTAACGCCTCCGGGCTCGGGTCCGAACAACGGTTACTCGGGGGTCTTTCATGGTGCATCGCGCATTGAGGTCGCCCAAGCAGGTATCAGCGTTATTAACCAGAACTACAAAAACGTTGGAGATTTGAACTTGCCCGCGACAATGGAAACCGCTTGGTTGGTCATTCGCGGCATGATTAAGAATGAGCTGACCTTCTTTTTTGAGAAAGGGCCACGGGATCACCGCAATCGCGAAACGCTGGAATCGTTAGCGGGCCGGAACCTGTATGACTTGAGCATCACGATGGCCGATTCCAGCCGGGCCACGACTTTTTTAGTTGTTCCAGCCGACGGTCAATCGGTGACGTTGAAATACCGCGTCCCAGGGAACAAGATGCGATTTAAAGCCGAGGTCAACAACTTTTTCGACCCAACCATCTCCGTGGAAACCACAATAACTGTTTCGATCACCTTGCGGCCGAGCGGGGACGTGCAAAACCCCCTCCGCGTTGCCGATGCTTCCATTCAGTTCAGCGATACCAAGGCGAGCGTCGATGGGAATATCGTGTTTGACGCGGTGAAGAAATTAGTGGAATTCATCCAAGGAAGCGACTACGAACGAAAGATTTCCAGCCTAGTTAACGGTCGCCGCCAGGACATCACCGCCGAGGCTGCCAAGGGGATTGGCCCGATCAACAACAAATTGCGGCCGCACGCGGCAACCGGTGCCACCGCAATCAAGTTCCTGTACGATCGCCCGCGCAGCGAGTTGGTATTGCGGATGTCATTTCCGGAGATGGTCTTGACGCACGGACGCTGATTGCCAGCTAGAAGGGCAACGTTAATTCCAGCAGCCAACGCCCGGTCTTGCAACCGGGCGTTTTTCGCATCAATGTGCGCGGACGCCCATTTAGTTTCCGTTCAGTAAGGTGAGCTCGATGTCCTTGAATTGTACTTTCATCGCCGGGCCAGTATGCAATTGCAAAGCGATGATTCCGCGCGCATGGAGCTTGCCGGTTTCACGATCATCCAACGCAATGGTGGTGATGCCATTGATCGTTTGCGTCACGCGGTTACCTTCAGCGCGAATGACATATTCATGCCACTCGCCAGACTTGGTACGCTCAGCGAACACCTGGGGATCGAACCCATCGATCGCCGTGACCTGTCGTTTTCCGTCTGCGGAAATGACCACGTTTTCACCGCGCCGGCACAAAATGCCACGCCCGTCTTCATCGTAAAGAATACCGAGCCAATGTCCGTCGGCGTCGATATCGGCCTGATAGCCGCCCACACCAAATTCCCCGATTTTGTGGGAGCGAAATTGCACCCCGGAGTTGCCCGAAAAGATTCGAAATTTCAAACGCAATTCGAAGTCTTGAAGTTCGCCCCCCTGCCATGCCAGGAAGGAGTTGGAGCGGATCGGCGCGTCCGGCTTGGTTTCGCCCGTGATCGCGCCATCCTCCACGCGCCACAGGGTTCGATCCCCGTGCCAACCTTCCAGTGAGCGGCCATCGAACAGGGACTTCGTTTGATCTTGCCCGAGTGTCGGCGGCAACGCTGCGCAACTTGCCAGGCCCATGCTGGCCGCCAAAAAGAAATACCAACGCAGTGATTGGACAAGGCTCATATTCTCTCCATTTGAAATTGCATTCGTTCTTTGTATTACAAGCGCGTCACCTGTTGTCCACCTACGCGGCGGATGAGTTTGCGCATCTCCAGGACACTGATCGTCGAAAGCACGCGCTGAATCGCCAAGCCCGATCGAGCCACAATCGCATCGATCGTTGTCGGTTCCACGTCGATCGCCTGCAAAACCTGATTTTCTTGTTCATTGAGCAACAGCTCGCCGGGATGGCGAATCGACTGATCCTCGCTGATCGGGATGGATTGGACAAGTGGTCCCAATTCTTCCAAGATATCATCGACGGTTTCCACTAATTTCGCACCATCGCGAATCAACCGATGGCAACCCCACGACATGCGACTATCGACGCGCCCCGGCACGGCATAGACTTCGCGATTCTGTTCCATGGCCAGTCGCGCCGATAGCAAGGCTCCGCTACGTTGTGCTGCCTCAACAACAATTAGCCCCAAGGACAATCCTGTAATGATCCGATTGCGTTGGGGAAAGGCATCGCTTTTCGGAGGTTGATCGGGCAATTGCTCGGAGATAATCGCGCCTTGAGCCGCAATCTCGCGCGCCAGTGCGGCATGTTCCGCGGGATAGATCTCCGTTAGGCCGTTCCCCAGTACCGCCAGAGTGCGACCGCCCGCCGCCAACGCGCCGCGGTGCGCTGCCGAGTCGATTCCACGGGCCAGCCCACTGACCACCGTGACACCCGCTTGGGCTAATCCGCGGGCGAGTTTTTCGGCCTGCGCCAATCCGTAATTCGTCGCATGCCGAGAGCCGACGATGGCAATTGCCAAGTTGTCGATCGGCATTAGCGTACCGCGATAAAACAAAACAAGCGGTGGGTCGTGAATCTCCGACAACAAGCGGGGATAATTAGCGTCGCCCGTCACCATTATCGCAATGTCGTGGGCTCGGCATCGGTCCAGCACACGTTCGGCGTCTTCTCCGCTTGGCGCGGTTACCAATTCTCGCACGAGTTTCGGGCCCACTCCCGGCACGTGGCGCAATTGCTCGGGGGAGGCCGCCAAGATATCTTGAGCGGTTCCCAATGCTTCCGTCAATCGAGTAAACAATCGCGGCCCCAATCCCGGAACCATGGATAAACGGAGCTTCGCGAGTCGTTCGGCATCGCGCACGTCTGTAGGTGAGGGAGCGCTCATAGATGGGCCGGTTTCGTTTGCCTGATTAGTCGCCGCGCCAGGCTTGGCGCACCGCGTCATCTCCGGGCCAGTCAACCAGTTGGACTTGCCCCAATCGCTTCGGCAAAACCAGACGCATGACGCTGCGGGTACTTTTCTTGTCGCGCTTCATCGTCGTCATCAATTCGTCCAGTCGGTCCAATGGGCATTGCACGGGTAAATTGAATCGTTCCAACAACGCTGTTTGCCGCAGCAACAGTTCGCGCGGGACAAACCCCTGACTCACCGCCAACCGCATGGCGCAGGTCATGCCAATCGCGACCGCTTCACCATGCAAATAGTGTCCATATCCAAACGCGGTTTCAATCGCGTGCCCAAACGTATGACCGTAGTTCAAGATCGACCGTCCGCCGCTCGTTTCGCGCTCATCATCCATGACGACGGCAGCCTTCAGTTGACAACAACGTTCGACAACGTATTCTAGTGCATTTGCTTCTAGCTCCAATAACTCCGCCGCATGATCGAACACGTAGTTAAATAGGAACGGATCAAGAATCACGCCATACTTCACGACTTCCGCCAAACCAGAACGGTACTCGCGGCCGTCTAAGGTGGTCAAGACTTGCGGATCGATCAAAACCAATCGCGGTTGCCAAAAACAGCCGATCATATTCTTGGCGCTGGGCAAATTGATACCGACTTTGCCCCCCACGCTGCTATCGACCTGCGACATCAACGTCGTCGGGATTTGAATGTAGTCCAATCCGCGCATGAACGTCGCTGCGGCAAAGCCCGCCAAGTCGCCGACTACGCCTCCCCCCAAAGCAATGACCACGGATTCGCGCGTCAAACGGCGGTCAACCATTTCTTGCCATATCGTTTCTGCGGTAGCGACGGATTTGCTGGTTTCACCAGGCGGGACGACGAATGTTTCTACACGGGCGGCCGTAGCTAACGAGTGCTTAATGAGTCTTCCCAAATAGAGTTGGCCGACTTGCCGATCCGATACGACAAACACGACTTGTTCATCGACCCATGGCGCCAAGATGTGCCCGGCATTCTGAAGCCTGCCGGCTTCTATATGTATCTGGTAGGTGCGCGGCCCTAAAGCAACTGCGACTCGGCGCGATCCATCCATTGTCCCAGCGATTGCCACTTGAAGGTTCCCAGCGTTTGTATCAATCGCCAGCCAAATGAAGACCGCGACTGATTGCACGGTCTTATTGTCCCTGATCGGGCCGCAAGTGGCAATCCAAGTACACGCCAAGGCGCCTGCTCTCGGCGCCTGGCCTGGCGCTCGGTTATCAACGCAAGTTGGCCAGCCTGGTTTTCAAATCGCGGATTCGGTGCGGCTCGGTCTCTAAAGCCAAAGCGCGACGGACAAAATACCGCGCGCCGACCGGGTCATCGGCCGCTTCGCATTGATCGGCTTCGGCCAGTAACGCGGCAATTTCAGTCCGGTTCCGTTCCTTTTCAGCGTCGCGATCGCCGCGAATCGAAGCGACGCTCCGGGCACCACGCGTGGCAGTGCTGACGCGATTCATCTGGTCGGCGCCGACCTGAGCAGCCTCTTCCTTTGCCATGCGGATGACCGCTTCCGCCGATGGATTGCCCGCAGGTGGTCCAGTCAGCGCTGGATCGGTCCCTAAGATGGCAAACTGTTGCCGTTCCCAAGGAGACAATGACCCTCCCAAGGCCGATCCAACTACAGGAATGGTCCCCGTTACAAACGGGCGAATCTCGCCGTCAAACATCGCACCGCCTTGGCCGTTGGGCACGATTATCGATGGAGCCACGCTCGACAGCGTGCGACTATTCCCCTTCCCCATTTCCAATAGCAGCGAAAAACCCCCGCCGCCATCCCCGATTCGGCCAAAACCAATGCGCCCCGACGCATTGGGATCGTAGCCGCCAAAACCTGGAATCGCACTGCCGAAACTATTCTGCCCAAACGAAACATTGGGAAACAGTTGGCCACCTGGGCCCAGGCCAACAATCCGCGAACCGGGGCCCACAGCGGCAGGAAGCCGAAAACCAAACCCCACCCCCATCCGCTCGAATCCCATTGAACTGCTGGTGGACATCGACGGCGTCACTCCGATCATTTGACCGGATACCGCAGAGACCATCGACAGATACGCCGCCAAAAACAACCCGTAATGACGCATTCTTCACCTCCAGGCTGAGTGCCCCCGACCTAGCTCCCTGCCAGAGAATCGTTTGGGGGGCCGACCTTGCCAGAAACATTTTAGGAATTTCCGGGCATTCCCGCCAGCAAATAGCCTATTTCTTCGCAAAAATTGCAACTTGTGATTATGCCTGTCCTTTTTGTCTTCTTTTTGTCTTTTTGTTTTGGGGAATTTTGGGGGGAGGCGCGAACTTTTTGGTGGGTTGAGGGTTCAATGGTAACGTTGGGAACTCGGGAGGATGACGAACCGTCTCCTTCTGCACGCGCTGATCCCAAGTGGGATTGGCCTTAGGTTCGTGGTTTTCTGCATTAGTGCGCTAGCAACAAGGAGCTGTGTCGTGCGAAAGAATAGTAACTCCACCATGACTTGGAACGACGTCGTCGGTCGCCGAGCGAATCCGGTGGTAGTCCATTCGCGCACGCACTCGGTCTCGGTGCAGCGCCTCTTATTGTACTGCCAACGGGGACCAATCGGCGAACGTTACCAGCCAATGGGCGATACATCGCAACGCGGCGATCGCCTATCTCGCGAACAACGTTTTCCCTGTGTCTAGTTTGTTTGGCCGTCTCTTTATTTAATCCCTGATTGACTCCGTGCGTGATCGCGCACTCGTTGCGCTGGTCACGGGACCCTGCCGAGCGGTTCCGCGCGATCGTGTCCATGCGACCAGCCGCGCTGCCATCGACCGGTATGTTTAGGCGGAGCAAAAAACCCGAAGCAAAGGCTCCCGAGCCATGAACGCAATCGCTCACAATACAGAAACTTTAACTCGTCATGTGGAACTTGTGCAACGCGCCCAAAGGGGAGATCGCGCGGCGTTGGGCGAGCTGTTTAACCAGTTCCGTCCGGTCGTTTTGTCGATCATTGCGCGCCGCGTCCCAGACGCCGGTGACGCCGAGGAATTGGCCCAAGATGTGTTTGTGAAGGTGATCGAAAAGCTGGTCCAACTGCGCCAGCCAGAGGCCTTTCCGGGTTGGATCAAGTCGATCGCCGTGCGATTGTCGCTGAACTTTGTGCAGCGGCGCCGAGCAACCGTGTTGGAGCAAGACACCTGGAACGGCGTATCGAACGATCCGTCACCGGTCGATGACGCATTGGATCGAGAACGCGCCGAAGTCTTGCGCGCCGGCTTGAAGCACTTGCGGTCGATGGACCGCGAGGCGCTGGTCGCGTTCTACATCGACGGCAAGTCGATCTTGGAGATGGCCGACGAGTTCGATGCCCCAGTGGGCACCATCAAGCGGCGCTTGCACGTCGCACGTCAACGACTGGCTGGCGAAGTCGAGTTGTTGGCGACTGCATAGCCAAACCAGCGGCACGAGTTTTTCCTCGTGCCGCTCGGTTTTCCCCAACGGCAGCAAACGACCACTCCGGGGTGTGACGATAATCGTTGTGGCGTCTCGGATTGACCCATCGCCGCGCGTTCGCGAAAATAGAAGTACTCGTTAGAGTTCAAGAGGTGACATGGCGTCTGCCAAGCGTTTCCGTCGTTCGAAGTACTTTATCAAAGGCAATCAGCGATGAGCACAGCCAGTATTCCGCAACCGGCACACCAATCAGAACCCAGCACGGATCCACTGCGGTTGATCGATGTCGATTTCGTTCGATTTTACGTGGGAAATGCCAAACAAGCGGCCTATTTTTATGCCCAGTGCTTTGGATTCGAGATTGAACAGGTCAGCGATTTAACCACGGGCGTTCGCGATTCGGCGACGTATTTGTTGACGCAGGGTAACATTCGTTTCTTGTTGACCACGGCGTTGACGCCTCAGCACGAGGCGCAGCGCGAAGTGGGCCTCTACGGCGATGGCATCAAGGACATCGCCTTCACCGTGGACGATGCAGAACGGGCCTATGAACAGGCTCTAAAAAATGGGGCTGAGTCAGCCTATGAACCGATCGCAATGGGGGACGAGACCGGAAGTGTCGTCTTGGCTGGGATTAAAACCATGGGGCGCGTGATCCATTCGTTTGTTTCTCGCCGCGGTGACTATGCTTTGGAGCGTGTGAAGCGAGGCGGCCGCTTTTTGCCCCAGTTCGCCGCGCTCGACAATTTGGCGATCAACGCCTACAACAAAGCCAACCCCGTGGGCCTATTCTACGTCGATCATTGCGTCGGCAACGTGGAACTGGGGAGAATGAACTATTGGGTTCAATGGTATGAAGACGTGCTGGGCTTCAAACTGTTCAAACATTTTGACGACAAGGACATTTCCACAGAGTACTCAGCGCTGATGTCCAAGGTCATGGACTCAGGTCGTGAGTTGATCAAAATCCCCATCAACGAACCGGCGGAAGGCAAACGGAAAAGCCAAATTCAAGAGTATCTCGACTGGCACCACAACACCCCCGGCATTCAACATTTGGCGCTATTGACCAAAGATGAGCTTCACACCGTGGCCCGTTTGCGCCAACGCGGCGTCGATTTCTTGCGGATTCCCGACGAATATTACGATCTTGTGTGGGACCGTGTCGGCGAAATCAAAGAAGATCACGAGGTCATTAAGGACTTGAGAATTTTAGTCGATCGGGACGACAAGGGTTATTTGCTGCAGATTTTTACCAAACCGCTGCAAGACCGCCCCACGTTATTTTTCGAAATCATCTGCCGCCGCGGCAGCGAGTCCTTCGGCAAAGGGAATTTTAAAGCACTTTTTGAGTCGTTGGAGATCGAACAAGCGCGGCGCGGCAATTTGTAACAAAGACCGTCTCACGAACGCCGTCCGGATTGGATCCAGTCGGGCCGTGCATACTTGGACTGAACCAGCGCCGCGGTTTGTTCCGCTGGCCAATTCGTCAACAGCGTCTCCGCTTGCCACACCTCACGCAGGGCCGCTTCCAATTCCGCTCTGCTTGTCGGGATGCTACCGACAAATTCCGCATGGCTGCGTCCGCGGCGGTATTCTGGCATCCGGGGCGGTATCCGCAAACAACGGCTGATCAATTCTAGGTCGAAGTTGTACAGAAACGTGCCGTGGTAGAGTACGGCGTTGCGTACGCAACGCAGGCTGTTGCCGCTCACTTTTCTTCCATCCACAATCAGATCGCAGATCCCCTCGCGGCGCGCCTCGATATTCAAGGCATCGAGCGCCGCCACGTGCCGCGCCATGACGTTGTCGTGAATGCGTTGGATATCGCGTCCGCTGCTTTCTCCCAACATGGGGAGCACGACGGCGTACATCAAACAGCCCGGACCCGTTACAATCGCCGCTCCGCCGCTGACCCGCCGCTGCACCGGAATGGACAGGCGAAGGCATTGATCCCAATGGACTTCGCGTTCCAACTGCGAGCCGCGTCCAACCACTACGAAATGCGACGATGGCTCCCACAGTCGCAAGACACCGGGAACGCTAGCCGCATCCACCAGATTCAAGAGCGCTTCATCCAGCGCGAGATTGGCTGAGGGATCGTTAAATGTCCAAACCAATAACCGCATATTGTTCATCTGTTTCAGATTGTCTAATCGCTAACGCCCTAGCCAGTTTGCGCAATCTCGCGCGGTTGCCAGCAAGTTTCCATCAAAAATTCTCGCGCTACCATTTGAAACCGGCACGGCCATTTGGCAAACTAGGAACAACCGATTCCATTCGGACCGCTGCCCACGTCGGCGGCGTTGCTGAAGACGGCAAGTTTGGCTTTTCCCATCGAATCGGATTAAGATAGTAACAGAGTCCCAATAGGCATATTTTCGAGGGTCGTCTTATGTCCTGGCATCGTTCATTCGTCGCTGGTTTCGTATCGCTGGTTGCGGCGGCCACCGTTTCTCCCTGCGCCGCCCAACAATTTTATCGGTGGGTTCCCCAAGTCGTTTACGAAGACCAACCGATCACCACGTCGCGTTGGCTGACCGAGACGCAATATGAAACACAGCAGGTTACCGAGTACCGCGGCGTGTGGGTCGATGAGCCCCGCTCTCGTCGCGTCGTTACTCACAAGCCAGTCCGCCGCGAGCGGGTATTGGAAGAGCGCTATTCCGTGCTCAAGCCAGTAACCGAGACGAGTTACACCGAACGTACCGTTGACGAAATCGTTTACGAGAATGTCGTCGAGTATCAAGATCGCCAAGTCGTTGTCAACCGTCCGGTGATTGAAACGGTATATCAAGACCAATCCTATGTTGTCCGCAAGCCGGTTACCCAGCAATATTTGCAAACCGAAGATGTCGTCACTTACAGGCCGCAAACGACAACGCAAACCGTGTATCTGCCGGCGACGCAACAAGTGGTTCAACCCGTGCTGCAGCCCGGTGCGACCACCAGCGGCTTGCAATGGTTGCCGCGTGGATACTATTACGATCCCGCCGTCGGACAAAACGTATTTCGTCGGGCCGGCTTGCATTGGACGCAAAACCAGGCCCCCCCAGTTCTCAATTATCAGGTCGGGCAGGTTCCCGTGCTGGTCCCTCAACAAACGACCCAAACCGCGTTGGTTCCCGAAATCGTCCGGCAACAACGACCTGTGGAAATCACCACGTATCAAGATGTGGTTGAAACGCGCAAGGTTCCGGTTCAAGTTCAGCGAACCGAACAAGTCGTCCAAACCGAACGCGTCCCGGTAACCGTGCAGAAACCAGTCGTCAGGCAACGCGTGGAAAAGGTTCCCGTGCCCCCTCGATATGAACAACAAGAAGTGGTCCGACGCGTCCCCTTTGTCGAAACGGTGTACGAACCCGTGGAAGAAGTCGAGCACTACACGGTGAAAGTATTCAAAACAGTCCCTGAAGTACGTGAGGTACAAGTTCCTCGTCAGGTACAACGCCGCGTCGATTATCAAACCACGCAACGCGTGGCGCGCACCGTGTGGACGAAAGTCCCCACCGATGCCTGCGGGAATCCTCTGCCGGCGCCGCAGGTGACTTCGTTGAGTCCCAATTGGCAAGCAGTGCAATCGACGGTGGTGGGAGGCGGCGCTGCCAGTTTAGGGCCCATCGAATATCGCGCCCGGCCCGTCTATCAAACGGGCAATGAGACCATTCCTGAAGAGCTGCGCCAGTACGGTAATCCGGTGTTGCTTGAGCGGCGTGTTTTGGACGCCGTGCCCGGAACCAACGACTCGGCGACGTCTGCCGAACCCATGACGCGCATTCAAAAACCGGCGTTGCCTGAAGAAGCGGATCGTGCGCCTCAACTGCCGGAGAACAGTGGCAGCGAGTCTGGTGACGGCACGAAGTCGGTGTTGGACCGTGAGTCCGATGCATCTCAATCAAAATCGTCGGAACCAGATAGTGAAACCAGCGACCCACCCATGAACGGCGGTTAGGTTGAAACGGGTCCCCATTCCGCTTGCGGAATTGCCTTCAGAATTCGCGCGCTTGTCCTGCGGTTGGCTACAATCCAAGGAGTACATCGTTATGTCGTGTGGGTAGCACAATCGGCGGCAGGGCTCCAGCGATGGCGAACCTCGGTTGTCCGCCTTGCCGACGAGATTCCATTCGCGTCAGTGTGATGTGATGACCGATGAACGCGAATCCATGTTGGGTTGGGACGAGCAGTTAGCAGCGCTCGATTATGATTGGCTGCGCGAACGCCGCGTGGCGTTTGTTGGGAAGTTAGGGAGCGTTAATCGCCGCCAAGCGCGGCAGTTGATTCGATGCGCCGCTGCCCACATGGTCGAAGCGCGGGACGGTTCGGCCAATTTGATTGTGATCGGTGCCGATGAATTGCCCGGCGACGACGGGTCCGCGTTACTGGACGAGGCCAACATCGCCGCGGCGGCTGCAGGACGTTTGGAAATCATCACCGAAACGCAGTTTTGGCAGCGATTGGGACGATTGGACGCGGAAATTGAATCGCGTCGGCTATATACTCCCGCCATGTTGGCCCAGTTATTGAACGTTCCCTTGCCGACGATTCGACGTTGGCAACGACTGGGGTTGATTACGCCCGTACAGCATATCCACAAACTACCCTATTTTGACTTCGAACAAGTCACTTCAGCCAAGAGATTGGCGAAGTGGATTTCACAAGGCCGTTCGCCGTTAGTGATTGAGGCGAAACTGTCGCGGCTAGCCGAGATGTTTCCGGAAATGCGTTTGCCGCTGGGGCAATTGAACGTGCTCGTGCACGGCCGAGACGTGTTGCTCAAGCAGGGTGGCGGACTGATCGAACCGGGCGGCCAGTTGTTGATCGATTTTGAGAAATTGGAAGGCGGCTCGGGAGCCGACGGTCACGCGGATTCGATGATCTTGCAATTCAGCCGCGACGGCGCCGCGATTCAGGCGTCTGAGGGGTTGGCCACACCGCTGGACTATACGCGGCTGGCCTGGGAGTTGGAGGATGCCGGGGAATTGGCCTCAGCGGGAGATGCCTATCGCGCTCAGTTATTGGCGTTTGGTCCTACGCCGGATGTTTGTTTTCGCTTGGCCGAACTGTTGTACTCCCTGGGCGATCTGCGTGGGGCGCGCGAGCGTTATTCCATGGCAGTCGAGCTGGATGCTTCGTTTGTCGAAGCGCGGTCTAGCTTGGGATGTGTGCTGACGGAACTGGGTGAAGTCCATCAAGCCATTGCGACATTCGAAGGGGTGCTCGCCTATCACCCGGACTACCCCGACGCCCATTTTCACTTGGCGCGGTTGCTCGATGAAATTGGATCAAGCGACGCAGCCGCCGCGCATTGGCAACGATTTATCCAATTAGTTCCGAAGAGTCCCTGGTCCGATGAAGCCCGGCAACGCTTACAGTTATTTGCCTTGGAGGAGGAATAGTCGCATCCAAAGGACTCGGCCAACAGTTCGCCTCGATTCCGACGAAATCGCGCCAATTACCGTTTCGAGAATTGCGTCCCGCGCCGGGCGCCGCGCAAGCCATACTTCTTTCGTTCTTTCATCCGCGAGTCGCGTGTCAAAAAACCCTCGTCACGGAGCTTTTGAAAGTGTTGCGGATCGAAGCCAACCAGTGCGCGGGCCAAACCCATCCGCGCCGCGCCCGATTGCCCTGTCATGCCACCACCAGTGACCGTGATCTCAACATCGACCGTTTGACGGACTCCAACGGCATCCAACGCGGCGGAAACTGCGTTTTGATCCTGGACAGTGGGAAAATAATCGGTGTGGACCCGGCCATTGACGGTGATCTTCCCTGTGCCGCTTTGAACGCGTACCCGCGCGACTGCCGTCTTGCGGCGTCCTGTTCCCAGCGCATGACCGGTGCGGATGTCCTTTTTCGCTGTCAGCATGATATTAACTTTCTGATCGATAATTCGCGTTGTTGGATGATGTTACCTACCCATTAGCCGCGGGCGTTCGCTTTCAATTGTCGAGGCTGAGGATTTTGTGCTTGATGGGGATGCTCGTTGCCGCGGTACATTTTTAACTTGTCCAACATCTTTACACCCAGCTTATTTTTTGGCAGCATCCGCCGCACGGCATCGCGCAACACTTGCTCCGGTGCGCGCTGCAATCGCGCTGCCGCGGTTTCAGAGCGCAAGCCACCCGCGTATCCCGTATACCACAAATACGTTTTGATCTCGGCTTTGTTGCCGCTAAACCGAATCTTGTCCACATTGACGACAATCACATAGTCGCCGGTGTCCAAATGAGGCGTGTAGGTCGGCTGGTGTTTTCCCATCAGAATCATAGCGATCTCGCTCGCGAGCCGCCCGACGAGGGCGTCATCACCGTCGATCAACCACCACGTTTTATCCAGTTCACCCGGTTGGGCGCAAAAACTCTTCGTACCAGCCACGATCGGCAGCTCCCATGTTTCGACACCACCACCCTGTTGCAATCAAACAGGGCGTTGCGATAGACCAATCCATGATTTGACAAACCGAAGAATTTACCCCACCGGCTCCCGATTGGCAAGGGATTCGATGTGTCCCCATTCCAGGGGCGTTCCCCGCGGAATGTCAACGATCGCTCGGGCCCCAAGAACGGAGTGATAAAACCGGGGAGATAGGCCCAAATCCGGCCGAATGGAACGGATGTTCTCCGAGGTCAATCGCTCACCAGCCCGAATGTCCTGTACAACAAACAGAGATCGACGGAAATGCCGATTTCTCCGATCGGATTCCGTGGTGCCGTAAAGGATTTTCCCCAGCGACTGTTCGGCGATTCGAACCCGCCGAACCAGATCGGCGAATTCTAACGGCTCCAGCGAAAAACCACTGTCGGGGCCGCCGTCTGCGCGGGATAGTGTCAAGTGCTTTTCGATAATCCTTGCACCTAAACCAACGGCGACCACCGCTGCTTCCGGTTCGAGGGTGTGGTCGGATAGTCCCACGAGCACCTGAAATCGCTCGCGCATATCCGGTATCGTGTACAAATTCATCGATTCGGGCGGAGCGGGGTAGGCGCTGGTGCATTTCAGCAGTGCGATTTCCGATGTGCCCTGCCCCCGCAATGTTTTTAACGCCAAATCGATTTCCTCAACTGTCGCCATGCCGGTGGATAGAATCACCGGTTTTCTCGTAGCCCCCACCCGTTCCAATAAGGGGACATCCACCAATTCGAAGGAGGCGATTTTGTATGCGGGCGCGTCTAATGATTCCAAAAAATCGACGGCGGCCGCGTCAAAAGGGCTGGAAAACCAAACAAGCCCCAATTCATGGGCCAGCAAACGCAACGGTTCATGCCATTCCCAAGGCGTCGCGGCCTCACGGTAAAGATCGTGCAGCCGAGCTCCGTCCCACGCCGTTCCCTGTTCAATGCGAAACCAAGTTTGGTGGCCATTGAATGTCAGGCTATCGGCGGTGTACGTTTGCAGCTTGACGGCATCGGCTCCCGCACGATGGGCAGCGCGAACCAGTTCTTTCGCCAGGTCGAGATCCTGGCGATGATTGCCGGAGAGTTCGGCGACAACAAATACCGAGTTCCCGGGGCCAATCGTCCGCCCCCCAATGCGCATCACAACCGCTCCATCTCCTAAACAACCCCCGCCGATTCCCCGTTCTATCAAATCCCCACCCCCCACCGCAAACCCAAAAATATAAGGACAGGCATAATTACAAAGTTTGGTTTTGTTCGGGAAAAAGCCCTGTATAGGCGTATTTGGAGGCTTGTGCCGCCTGCTTCTTAGGTTGGGCAATGGGGTACCGCCAACCTGGGGAAAAACGACGTCATGATTATGCCTGTCCTTTTAACTCTTTTAACTCTTGGATTGGCGATGAATGGGGTGGTTGAAAGGGTTGGGGGCTTGGATTAGACTGCGAGTTGGCTTTTATGGGTGGGTGTCCGCCGTTAGGCGGAAAACGCTGTTCAGTACCGTCAGGTGTGCCACTCTTGGTGACGACGGTGCCAGCGAAAGACTCCATTCTCAGTAATCCCTCCACCCCTCCCGTTCATGGGCCGTAATTGAACAGAGCTTGGTGATTCGGAGTCTAGGAGTTAGCGGGATGAGATGGTCAGAGTCAAAACGTTCAGGTGGCCGGATTTTGAGATCGGCTGTATTGGTTTCATGCGCCGTCGGGCTTGTTTTCCAGTGCAATAGCCGGTGCTTGGCCCAGCTTAATCCCCAGGTCCAGCGGGAACTGATGGACGCCATACCGAACGTCCAGTTTTACGGCGAGTCGGGAATCACCCAAATGATGTATGGGACGACGCTTTCCACAGGCGAGTCGCCGCTCGCGAGTGTTACCAATTACTTGGCGCGATGGCCGAGTTTATTTGCCCATGAACCCGGTGAGTTGGTTCCGCAGGCGAATGCTTTGGGAGATGTGTTACAAGGGGTGATGTTCGATCGCGATCAGGGACGGCACAAGTTTTACACCGTGCGAATGAATCAACATTTTGGTGGGATACCGGTATTTCGGGCAGGAATTGGCTTTTTGGTGCGCAACGAACCAGGCTATCCTTTGGTTATGGCGGGCTTCGATATCCGCGAGTTTCGCGACAAGGCTTTTGCAGTGCCTCCCGACGCGCAGCCTGTTGCCGTGACGCAGGCGATGTTAGACAACGTCCGCGCATTGATGGATCGCAACGCTGCCGAACGCAATGAAGGGAAGATTCGCCGCCTGCTCGGTCCGCAAGAGATAGTCGTTTCCAACGAGTACCAGGTCATATGGGCGGGGATCGATCACCAACCGGAACCACCGGAATTAGCAGTCGTCTTCATCGCTGAGCGGGGAAGCGTTCAAACCTATCCGGATTATGAAAAAGAGCTGATCGTTGCTTCATTAGCGACCGGAGAGATTCTGCTGAGTGAGCCGCAGATTCATCATATCGATGTAACGGGTAATGCCAGTGGACGGGCGACGAACGGGATTCGTGCAGCGGAATGTGATCCGGTGACGACGAGAGGATTGCCCTACGGCGAAGTCAGCATTGTCGGCGGCAATTTAGTTTTTGCTGACGCCAACGGCAATTTTGTGATCCCTCACGGGGGCAGCGGTCAGGTCACAGTTCGCTCGCGTTTGCGAGGACGGTGGTTCGAAGTTCGCGATCAGTCGGCTTCGAATTCTGTTCCGGCGATCGATATCAACACCATTCCCCCGGGCCCGGTAAACTTCCTGCACAATCCGAACAGCACGGAGCAGTTTCCACGCGCAAACGTCAATGCTTACATTGAGTCCAACGCCGTTCGCGATTATGTGTTGTTATACGAGCCCGCTTTTCCCACGATTGCCACACAGCAGTTTTTTATTGTCAACACGAATTTGACGAACACGTGCAATGCCTTTTACAACGGAACATCTATCAACTTTTATAATGCGGGCGGAGGTTGCAACAACACGGCCTTTTCGGACGTGGTTTATCACGAATACGGGCACCACTTGGTCAATGTCACGGGGAACGGGCAGGGTCAGTTTGGAGAAGGGGCCAGCGATTGTATCGGCGTGTTAATGCAAGACGAACCCATCCTCGGTCATGGCTTCCAAGGAAACTGCAATGCCGGGATTCGCAGCGCGAACAACACGCTGCAATATCCCTGTTCGACTGGCGGCGCGCATTTTTGCGGCCAGTTGATTTCTGGTTGTATTTGGGACACACGCAACGCCTTGCTCCAAGTCGATCCGGCGAATTACCGGCATATCGGCGCGTCTTTATTTGTCGGCATGTTGATTGTGCGTGGCCAAATGGTCCCGGGCAATTCGACAATCGCGCCGAATATTGCGATCATTTATGTCACGTTGGACGATGATGACGCAGACATTGGCAATGGCTCGCCGCATTACGCGCAGATCGCCGCGGGCTTTGGTGCGCATAACATGGCGCCTCCGCCGCTCAATCCACTGTCATTTGTTTATCCCGAAGGCCGGCCTAGCACCGTCAGCCCAGAAGGGGGAGCGGCCTTTCGCGTCATTGTCGAGCCGCTGGGGTCGCAACCGCAACCGAACACCGGCATCTTGCACGTCAATCGTGGTAACGGATACGAGACGTTTCCTATGCAGCAATTGTCGAACAACGAATACCTCGCGATATTTCCACCGAGCGATTGCGCGTTGCCATTGAGCTATTACGTCAGTGCCAAGACAACCACAAACACGACAGTCACCAATCCTGCCAATGCCCCCACTTCCGTGTTCAGTACGCTGAGCGCCGAACAGTTGACCACCGTATTTCTTGATAACTTTGAAACCAACCAGGGCTGGACAGTCAGCGGCGACGCCACGGACGGGCATTGGGAGCGCGCGGTGCCATCGGGAGGGGGGGCGCGGGGTGATCCTCCTACGGACGCTGACGGGTCCGGGCGTTGTTTCGTGACCCGTGATGGGCCGGGAAATACCGACGTTGATAATGGGCGAACGATTTTGACCAGCCCGATTATCGACGCCTCGATGGGACCATTAGAGGAGATTGTTGTCTCGTATTATCGGTGGTATTCGAACCATACGGGTAATAATCCCGGAGTCGATATTTTCGAGGTGGAGGTTTCCAACAACGGCGGCTCGACCTGGAGTAATCTGGAAGTCGTTGGTCCGGCCGGGCCGGAAACACAGGGGGGGTGGTACCACAAGTCCTTCCGATTGAGCGACCATATCCAGCCCACCAGTCAAACGCGGATTCGTTTCATCGCTTCGGATTTAGGGCCGCAGGCCATCGTCGAGGCGGGCGTTGACGGAGTTGAATTCGTGCGCGTGACATGTGGAGAACCGAACTTCGTACCGGCTGCGGCCATGACCGTGCGTCGCGGCCAGTACGTCAGTGGGGACATTACGGATTTGCAAACATCCAACGACCAGTATCTGCGTTACCGGGCAGTGGGTAATGTCGCCGGTGGGTTCCAGCAACGAATTCTGGGTTTTTCCTTTGAAGCAACGTTGCCCACCGATGCGCCGGCAGCTCTAGCATTCCGATTTGAAGGAAGTTGCCCGGTGCCCAATGCCCACCAAGGGATCGAACTATTCAACTACCAGACTCTTCGGTTCGAACAAATTGACCTCCGCTTCGTTCCAAATCCAGATGATGGAGTCACCGAGGTTCCGGTTACCGGAGACGTTACTAGGTTCGTGGAAGCGGGTACCGGCAAGGTCCGAGCGCAGCTCACGATCGCCCAGCGGAATGTTCCTGGCAATGCCCCATTTTGGGTGTTGAATATGGACCAAGTCGGCTGGAAGTATGAACAGTAGTCTCCAGAGACAACGGCGATGCGCTGTCAGCAAGATGCTGGCGGCGCATTGAACTCCCACCAATTGGTGGTCCGCACGGGTGATCGTCAATTGGCGCGGCGAGCCACGTATCGAGGTTCGATGACCGTTGGGAATTCTAGCCGGAGAGAAAACCTAATCGCTCGAAGGTGGACTAAACTTCCTCGACGCTGACGGTAGTCTGCACTTGATTCCGGTCGATTAGAGCGGGCCAGTAGCTGATGATCTCTGTGGCCTTGGGGCGGCCGCCGGCAAAGCCGGTCACTCCTGGCGGGCCACTAGTGACCAGCGGCACAATTTCCATGCCGAGCCGATCGAGCTTGTCGCGGTCGTAGCCGCGCGCACCGATCCGCAACACAACTTCGGCGGGCTCGACCGGGGCGGGCATAATCCCGGCATGGCAAACGTTGGTACCGACGATTTCCACAAATCGTTCCTGCGGGGAGAAATCAACTCCATCCAAGGCCAATCGTTCGAAGACAATGTCGGCGCAGAGCCGGGCTTTATCGACAGCATCCGGGCCGGCAATCGTCAACTGGCCCACGATTTTGTACCCATTGTGATAGGCGATTGAGACCTTGAGGGTATCGGTGGGCGCCGCGCCGCGCATGCCATGGGCGCGCACTCGATTCTCGCCTACTTGTTCCAACTGAATCGACGTGAAATCCGCTACGCAATCGGGGGTTATGTAGCGTTGCGGATCGCCCATTTCGTAGATCAATTGCGAGGTCACGGTATCCACCGTGACGCGGCCTCCGGTGTGGTCATGTTTGGTTACGACGAACGTGCCATCGGAAGAAGCTTCGATGATCGGATACCCCACGCGCGCCAGGTCGGGAATTTCGCGCCAGCGGGCAAAGTTTCCACCCGTGCATTGCGCGCCACACTCGACGATATGTCCGGCAATGGTCGCCGCCGCCAATAGATCGTATTGATCCCATTTCCATCCAAACTCATAAACCATCGGAGCCACGACCACCGAAGGATCGGTGGCGCGCCCAGTGATCACGATGTCGGCCCCTTGGGATAATGCTTCGACGATCGGCCCGGCACCGATATAGACATTGGCGCTTTGCACTTTGGCGAGGTGCGGCTGGAGTTCCTCACCGCTGTCCATATTGCGGAGACGTTCGCCAGAATCGATCAATTGCGGCAACCGTCCCAAAATATCGTCACCCTCCACAACCGCGATACGCATCCCAACAACACCTAATTGGCGAACGACATGAGCAACAGCGTCTCGGCAAGCGGTCGGGTTGACGCCGCCGGCATTCGCCACAATTTTGATCCCTTTTTCGCGGCACTTGGGCAACACCCGCCGGACCATTTCCACAAAATCCGTGGCGTAGCCCGCGCGCGGATCGCGGCTCTTGAGCTTCTGCATGATGCTCATGGTTACCTCGGCCAGGTAATCCAACGTCAAATAGTCCAGTGGCCCTTCGTTAACGAGCCGGATCGGCCCCAGCAAGCTGTCTCCCCAGAAGCCCTGCCCGTTGGCGATCAAAACAGGTTCGCGTCGCGCGGTCATCAGTCATTGCACCGTAAAGTTTTAGGATCATGATACCAGCGATTATGTTGTACCGGAGTCGTATGCAAACGAAAAGGCTTGGCGAATGGCATGGTGTTCAACGCGCGGCGCTAACGGTACGATGATCGCCAGAAAACATGTGCACGGGGGTACGAAGTTTGATGGGAGAATTGTTGCAGTTGCGGATGCAGGGCGGAGTCGCGGAAATGTGGCTGGCGCGCCCGGAAAAGCGCAATGCGCTGACGCGACAAACGTTGGAAGAACTAGTACGAGCAATCCATGTGGTCGGCGCCGAAGAGTCGGTCCGCGTGGTCGTGTTGCGCAGTACCGGTACGGCGTTTTGCGCGGGGATGGATTTGGAGGAGATGCAGCAACGAGCCGCTGCCCCCGATCGGCAAGCGCAGTGGCAGCGCGATTCCGAGGTCTATTGCGAAGCGTTGACGTTGCTCTATCAGTTGCCAGTTCCGACGATCGCGGTTGTTCAAGGGGCTGCCGTGGCTGGCGGTGTGGGATTGGTGTTGGCGTGCGATTTGGTGCTTGCCAGTCAATCCGCATTTTTCATGTTGCCGGAACCGATGCGCGGAATTACCGCGGCCATCGTGACGCCATTGCTCGTACACCGTGTCGGGGCCGGCCCGGCGTCGCATCTATTGTTGTCCGGACGGCGGTGGACAATCGACGACGCCTACCGTTTCGGCCTCTGTCATCAATGGGTAGAAGAGACCCATTTGGAAACAACCCTGCGCGATTGGTTGCAGTCGATTCAATCAGGCTCGCCGGAGGCTCTGGCGCTGTCGAAAGTCCATTTGCGAACGATGGCAGACGCTCGAATTCCCGAAAAGTTGCAAGCGTCGGTACGCAAGTCCGCGCAAGCGCGCGAATCGGCGGATGCACGAGAAGGCTTAGCGGCGTTTCTCGAAAAACGGCAACCGCGATGGCAGCCCTGAGGTAGCGAGGCGGTGCATCACCGATTACTGCGGACAGCCCTGCGAGATTGAAGACCGATGGTCAGCCGAGGTGCACAAGTCGTGGTGGCGGGGTTATCGACGGTCGATCTAATTGCCCGGCCCGTGCCTTTGGGAACGCCGATTAGCCCTGGCGCTCTGGCCGCGATCGATCGGGTGGATATGACCACCGGGGGGTTTGTCAGCAATGTTGCACGGGCCTTGGTGACCCTGGGAGTGCCTGTCGCGGCGCTGGCCGACGTGGGAGATGATCCGTTCGCACAATTCGTGAGGAGCGCATTGTCTGAGACGGGCGTCGATGTGTCTGGTTTGAGTCAACGCGCCGGATCGCGCACCGCGGCCACGGTGGTGTTGGTCGATTCTGAAGGCGAGCGCAGTTTTCTATTTGCGGCGGGCGCCAGCAAGCATTTTGACGCGGCACAAACTCTGAGTCGGTTGGAAACATTTGAGTCCTGTCAATGGTTTCTGTTCGGCTACTATTCGCTCTTCCCGGAAGTCGATGAGCAATTGCCGACGTTGTTTCAATGGTCTCGGCAAAAGGGGCTGAAAACGGCACTCGATGCGGCGGGTCACGGAGGAGGCCCGGAGCCGTTAGTTCGCATTTTGCCTTTTGTCGATTGCTATATTCCCAGCGAGAATGAGGCGCGTCGCCAAACGAATTGCGATGATCCACACGATATGATCGAGCGCCTCCGCGGCTTTGGTGCGGCGGGTGTCGTCGGCGTGAAATTAGGTGCGCGGGGAGCATTAGTAAGCGTTGTACCGGGGCATCTTGAGCACATCCCGGCCTTAGCGGAGCCGGCCGCCGTTGTGGACACCACGGGTGCGGGAGACGCGTTTCTAGCCGGTTATGTGGCCGGCCGCGTGCGCGGTCGCGACGACCGCAGTGCGTTGAAGATTGCCGCGGCGACTAGCGCCTGTTGTGTTTCGGGCGTTGGCGCCTCGAGCGGGATTCGACCTTGGGGGCCCACCTGCGAGCTAGCAGGGACCGATTCGGATTGACCCGCAACCGCTTGTCGATTAATTTGCGCGCCGGCAAAACGTGCCGCCACAACCACAGCGTCTGATGGGGAAGGCGATCATGGAGGACAGCGACTGCCACTCGCAAGGTTTGGTGAAACATGAAATTACCGCTAACGGTGCTGATTCCGTGCAGGAACGAAGAACGGAATATCCGCCCGTGTATCGATAGTGTCTGGCATCTGGCCGATGAAATCTTGGTCGCCGACTCCGGCTCCAGCGATGCCACGATGGACATTGCGCGCGAGTTTACGAAGGTCCGTATCATCGAGCGCGAGTACGTGACGGCCGGTGACTTCAAAAACTGGGCAATTCCACAGGCCAAGCACGAGTGGATCTTGGTGGTCGACGCTGACGAGCGCGTGCCATTGGCCTTGGCGCGTGAGATCGAGTTGGAGTTGTCGCGCGGGCCGAGCAACGATGGCTATTTCATATATCGCGAGAATCATTTCCTGGGGCATCGCATGAACTTCGGCGACGCGCGGACGGATCACGTCTTACGACTGTTCCACCGCGACCGGGGCCATTACGAGGGCCCCAGCGATCACGGCGAGGTCGTCATTTCCACAGGGCGCATCGGATACTTAAAGCACAAAATGGTCCATTACTCGACCTGGACCTACGATGATGTTTTCCGCAAATTCCACCGCTACACGACTTTGCAAGCGCAGGAATGGCGCGCGGCGGGAAAAAACACTTCGTATCTGAAATTATTGATCCGACCCATGTTTCGCTTTTTCCGCGAGTATATTTTGCAGGGGAGCATATTGGACGGAAAAGTCGGGCTGCAACAAGCCTGGTTGGCAGCGTTCTACACGTTTCTCAAACAAGCCCGCTTGTGGGAACTCAATCACGCTGTTCCGCAACCTGACCCGGAACGAGAACGACAAGCGGTGTTGGGGGCATCGACGGAAGCCAAGCGTGCCGCTTGAGGTTTTATACGAAGACAATCATCTGCTGGTCGTTAACAAACCAGCCGATCTGCCCACGCTGGGCTCTGCTCCAAGCCAGGATAGTCTCGTGGCGCAGTGCAAGTCCTACCTCAAAAAGAAATTTCGCAAACCAGGAAATGTTTATTTGGGAGTGGTCAGTCGCCTGGACCGGGTTGTTTCTGGCATCATTGTTTTGGCGCGCACCAGTAAAGCGGCTGCCCGATTGAACGCGCAGTTTCGTGACCGACAGGTGATCAAAACCTATTGGGCACTCGTCGATGGCCCCGGACGTATCGAAAGACAAGCGGTGTTGGACGATTGGCTGCAGCATGATGATGCTGCCCAGCGAGTCATTGTCTGGTCAGCGTCGAACGGACGGGAACGTCCCCACGGTGTCAAACATGCACGGCTCAGTTACTGTTGGCTGGGGCGATTCCCTTTGGGAGATCTACTGGAGATTCAACTGGAAACGGGACGGAAGCATCAGATTCGAGTGCAATTGAGCCATCGGCAGCTGCCCATTGTCGGCGACCGCAAGTATGATAGTCGCCGCGACTTTTTCCGTGGAATTGCCCTCCACAGTCAATCGTTGTCGTTTGCGCATCCGGTACGATCGGAGCGCATAACGGTCCAAATCGATCCGCCAGAATATTGGCAACTGCCGGTAGATGGCCTACGATAGAATATCGGTCCTTTGCCTGTTGTATGAGCACGGTGCGCCCCAAATTTCGAGAGACCTCACTGGCCAGTGGCTTGGTCAGCGACGAGCAATTGCGCGCGGCCATCAATGAGATCGTCGAGTCGAATCCAGGACGGATGGGCGCGGGGGCCGAAATCACGGACAAGGAACTGGCCGCGAAACTGGTCTCGATGAAGGTGTTGAGCGCGTAT
>JACTND010000331.1 GCA_014584305.1 Planctomycetota bacterium
ACACCTATGAAGTCTCACGCCAACGAATGCCAATTCATTCGCAACTTTTGCATCATCGCACACATCGACCACGGCAAAAGTACGTTGGCGGACCGGTTGCTGGAATTCACCGGCACCGTCGAGAAACGAGAAATGCAGGACCAGCTCTTGGACGACTTGGAGTTGGAACGCGCCCGAGGAATTACAATCAAAGCCCGCGCGGTGACCATGCGTTATACGTATCGCGGGCAACCGTATGAGCTGAATCTAATCGACACGCCAGGCCATGTCGATTTTCATTACGAGGTTTCTCGCAGCCTGGCTTGCTGTGAGGGCGCATTGCTGTTGGCCGACGCTTTTCAAGGCGTCGAGGCGCAGACCGTGGCCAATGCTTACGCCGCCATGTCCCACGATTTGAAGATAATCCCCGTGATCAACAAGATCGATCTGAAACACGAGCGATCGGCGGATGTGGCCCTTGAAATGGAACAGTCACTGGGAATCGATCCGTCGGAGATTATCAAGGTCAGTGCGAAATCAGGCATCAATATCGATGCGCTGTTGGAAGCGGTGATCCTTCGGATTCCTCCGCCGGCGGGCGATCCGAATGCCAAATTGCAAGCGATGGTCTTTGATTCGCACTACGATGAGTTCCGCGGCGCCGTGACCTATGTTCGCGTCATGAACGGCCGCGTGCACAAAGGCCAAAAGATTCGGCTCCTCAAGAAGAATACGGTGCATGAAGTTCAGGAGCTGGGTCATTTTCGCCCCAAGCAATCGCCGGCCCCGTCGCTGCAGGCCGGTCAAGTTGGCTATCTGATCTGCAACATCAAATCATTGGACCAAGTCCATATCGGCGACACGGTCAGTTTGGCTCAAGGCGAACCGGCCGAAGCATTGCCCGGCTATCATCCGCCGAAACGCATGGTTTACTGCGGACTATATCCCTCGGATGGGCAAGACTTTACCGAACTGAGGGACGCTTTGACCAAGCTGTCGATCAACGATCCGAGTTTCGAGTTTCAGCCGGAATCCAGCGACGCGCTAGGATTTGGATTTCGTTGCGGATTCCTGGGACTGCTCCACATGGAAATCGTGCAGCAGCGGCTGGAGAGGGAAGCGGACATCGACCTGGTCCAAACGGCGCCGAACGTGACCTACGAAATTGTGCTGCGCGATGGTCGAATGCTGGAAATTCATCGCCCCCAAGAAGTCCCCGACGCCGGTGAAATTGAAGAGTTTCGGCAGCCGATCGTGCGCGTCAACATCATTGTTCCTGCCGAGTATGTCGGCCCGGTGATGACCCTCTGTCAGGATCGGCGTGGGGTACAACGGAGCACGGAGTATCTTTCGGCCACCCGCGTCATGCTGACTTATGACCTGCCGCTGGCGGAGGTGATTTATGACATGCACGACAAGCTCAAAGGGATGACCCGCGGATACGCCACCATGGACTACGAGTTTGTCGGCTATGAGCCGGCCGACCTGGTACGTGTCGATATTCTGGTCAATGGCAAGCGCGTCGATGCGCTCAGTATCATCTGCAACCGCGCGGACGCCGAGCGCCGGGGCCGCATTGTGGCAAAAAAACTGAAGGAACAGATCGATCGACATATGTTCGAGATTGCCGTGCAGGCGGCCATCGGCTCGCGCGTCGTGGCCCGCGAGACAGTCAAAGCGTTGCGCAAGAATGTGACAGCCAAGTGCTATGGTGGCGACATCACGCGGAAACGGAAGCTGTGGGAGAAGCAAAAGGAGGGGAAAAAGCGGATGAAGTCCATCGGCTCGGTGGACATCTCTCAAAAGGCCTTCATGGCCGTCTTGCAATCCACCGACGACGATGCGTAGCGGAATTCGTGGCCTCGTCACCCTGATGCGGTGGTAGGATGTCCAAAGCCTGGGGCGCTACCAGTTGTCTATCTTAGCTGGCGAGTCCTGGCAATTCGCGCGGAACCAGTGCATCCGAATTCAATTGTTCATCAACTTATTGCGAAGAAAACCTTCTTTCTCGTGCGCTTTGCTCCATCCTATTTCTTCCATGACGTCTATCGCTTCTTGGATACCAACAACTATCACCACTTCGATATGCGTCGCGTTTTCGATCAGAGAGCTTGGCGGTTCGATTACGGTAGGGAACAAGTAGTTCCGCAGATCGAAAGTCCGATTTCACATAACAGCCATTCGGCAGCGTCGGACCCGCTGGATTCTCAGTTGCAGCAAACAATGAACTAAGAGGAAGGTGGCTGCCACTCGGAGCGCAAGGCGCGCAGCGCGGCCCGTTGTTCGGCATCGAGTTCCATGATCGACCCGACCTGTCGCCCCAAGATCACAATCCGGCAATAGGCGTCCAGGATTTCGGTCAGCCAATACGCGCGCTCGAGGCTGGGCCCATAACTGACGACGCCGTGATTGGCCAATAGCAACACATCTGTTTGTTGCACATAGGGCAAGATGGTGTCCGCGAATTGCTGTGTGCCGGGTCGGTCATAAGGGGCCACCGGGACAAAATGCAGAAACACATCGGCTTCCGGCATAATTCCCATCGGTACCGCTTGTCGGCAGATCGCAAATGCCGTGGCGTGCGGCGCGTGACTATGGACGACGGCGCGGACATCCGGTCGGTGCCGATAAACGGCCAGGTGCAACAGGATTTCGCTCGTGCGTGGGCGGCAGCCCGAAAGCTGATTTCCTTCCAGATCCACAATACAGAGATCCTCGGGCGACATCAGACCTTTGCACATTAAGGTCGGCGAGCACAACACGCGCTGCGCATCCAATCGGCAGGATAGGTTTCCGTCATTCGCGGCGCATAATTGCCGCGCATACATTCTCTGTCCGATTTCACACATCGCCAAGCGCGCTTCAGTTTCCGACACGTGTCGCCGTCGCCTCATCAATGAACGATTTCAAATTGGTGATACGTCCCCGTTGCCGCCGGATAGGAAACGTCGGCACCGGAAAGGTACCCAGCGAACTGTTGCTGAATTGCCTCCAGCAACTCGGAGGTATCGCGGGCCAAGCCTTCGGCCCACATTTCCACTCGGCCGTCGCTGAGATTCCGTACCCAACCGACGACGTGGTGCTGCGCGGCCAATCGACACACCTGGTAACGAAAGCCAACACCTTGAACGCGACCGCGAAACCAGGCGTGGACGGCAACGGGATCGGTCATCATCGACGCTAAACCGATAGTGGGGCAGCCGAATAACGAAAGCGCTCAACTAGTTCTGACAGCGCTGGAATATTCCCCGCAGGGAGCAAGGCAAACAACATGCGCGCGCGGCGAATCACGCCTTTCTCCATGTCATGCAATCGCAGCCGAGCCGCACATACGTGTTTATCCGAGCGCGATGTCAAACCTATTCCAGCGTCCAAATCGCTGGGATGCACAGCAATCACAGCAGCGGCCTCCGGCCAAGCCAGAAGGTAGGCAAATGGTCTGGGGTAGTCGCTGGAAAATGGGTCACTGGACGATTCGCAACGGTCCTGTGCAAGCGGCATCGGCGAAAGGTGTTGAGTGAACTTGGAAGACATGCAGCATTCGACCCGCGTATGCGGCCGCGCGGCGAGAAGTTCGGTCTGGGTGGAAAGGACAATCTCCAGGATCAATTCGTCGTCGGCGCCCCAGTTGCCCGCGCACAGGTCCTCCGGAAATAATCGCCATGCGATCTGCGTCTTTAGGGGGTAGACTTCGCTCTCAGTGTAACTTCCCCAGAGATCGCCTTGGCGACAAAAGGAATCGAACAGCCGATTGGACAAAGGAAATTCAACGAGCGAGAATAATTGTCCCATCTCGCGCCATTGGTCATTGCCAAGTGCCAGGTCAATGGAGACGCCGTTCTCCGGATGAGTGAGATCGACACCTATTCGCCCCAATGTGCTTTGGGCCAAGAACCGATGTCCCAACGGTCGCCAAACAACATCCATCGTGCGTTCAATAAAAAAACCCCACCGTAACGCTTGCGCACTACGGCGGGGCCGGAACAGAGAAGAGGCCAATTGGCGAACTACCGAGGTACTCCGCCGAGAATCTAGTAATATGGTAGCCGGGCGCCACGAATTGTCCAGTGTGCTGCTCCCCACATTCGCAAAAAATATCCGATCGGCCAGGCCCATACGGGGCGTCTGTCCCCGGCCTATACGGCAAACTTCGCAGACTTTGCGTATTTCGCCAGATTATTTTTCCAAAAATCGCTCAAAAGCCTCGGTGTCCGTTAAGCTTCGGGCCGCACTCCCAAATGCAATTGAAACCCGTTTTCCTTAGTCGAAAATCGTTAATAATCGCCAATTGGTCTATTCGGCATCCACGATGATTCCGTATGGCGGTACCCGCGGCGAAATCATTAGGCAACGAAGCGGAGAAGCCTATGCTGCGAGGTAGTAAGTGCAAGAAAGTGACCAAGAAAGCTAATGGAACCAGAACAGATCGTACTCAATCGACAAATGGAGGTTGCCTCGGACGTGGCGCGCGCCGCGGGGCGGCTATTGATGAGTTCCTTGGGAACGGCAATCGTTCAGGAAAAGGGGCCGCGTGACCTGGTCACGCAAATTGATATTCAGTCTCAAGAGTTGATTTCGCGCGGTTTGGGAAGCGAATTTCCAGATGTCCCGATGGTGGGCGAGGAGGATCGAGAGTATGCCGACTGGACACGTGGCGAGGTGTGGGTCGTGGATCCTTTGGATGGCACCACGAATTACTCCCACGGACTACCGGGATTCAGCGTTTCCATTGCGCTCTGCCGCGACGGTCAGCCCGTGTTGGGTGTCGTCTTCGATCCGTGGCTTGACGAACTATTCACCGCGTCATTGGTTCACGCGGCGACGCTGAACGAAATGCCGATCCGCCCCAGCGCCTGTCGTCAATTGGAAAAGGCCTTGCTGGTTTCAAGTTTTCCGTCAACGGTGGCGGCGAGATGTCCAGAGTTGGTACGATTCAATCGCGTCGTGCAATTCGCGACGACACGCCGATTAGGTTCGGCGGCATTGAATTTTTGTTATGTTGCCAGTGGCCGATTGGACGGATATTGGGCATCGACGTTGAAAATCTGGGATGCAGCCGCCGGTGCCTTCATTGCGCGCCAAGCAGGCGCGACCTGCCGACACCTGACAGGTGGCGAAGTCGATTGGCGCGACCCACAAATCGTGGCTACTGGAACCGTCGAACTGAGCGCGGCGCTGATTCCCATGTTGCAGATTGGCAGTGAGGTGGAACGTGAATCCCTATAAGCAATGGTTGGGCGTTGCGGAGGAGACACCGAATCATTATCAGATCTTGGGAGTTTCCACCGGTGAATCGGATGTGGATCGGCTTCGCGATGCGGCGCAGCGCGCTTTGGACCGACTGAAACACCACACCGATCCGGCTTCTACCGATGTGCGCAAGAGAATCGCCCAGCAGGTGAAAACTGCCTTTTCCGTGCTCAGCCAAGCGGAACAACGCGCACGGTACGATGCCGCGCTCGGGCTCGGTATCGAGACCCCAGACGCACTACCGCGAGATCTTGGCGTACACGTTTCCAATCCAAATGAATCGCAGGCAATCGTCACGGGCATTCCGATTCGTACCCGTGAGAAACGTTCTCCGGCGCGCCGTTCCGCACCATGGATATGGATCGCGATCGTCGCAATATTCATCGCGGGGCCGCTGATTGCTATCGCACTCATGATCTGGTCGTCGAAGGGCTCCAATGTTTCCAAGGAAAACGAGGTGGTGGCTTCCAATCGGTCGGCACCGTTGGCAACTGCTGCTGATACAAAGAACGCAGGAGAACGGGAACTCCCCTCCACACCGCCACCGACGGAAATTGCCGAATTGCCAGATAACGCCAGCGCGGAGAAGCCGCCCAACGAATCAGTCGTTGAATCGCAGGCGTCAGCAGGGATGGCGGCCCCAGTACCGCACAATCATACTGCCGAACCTCCTTCGGTTGAAACGACCGAGACCGATGACCTGAAAAGCGCACCTCTGGGTCGCGAGACGCGTTTTCTGATCGCATGGGCCAAGGCGCGCATCGCGGCGTTGGATTTTGACGGAGCCGATCGGATTCTGAGTTCGCCTGGTAACGTGGGGGACTACGAAATGGCGGTCGTGCGCGACTGGGCCCTCTTGGCGAAAGATATTCGGAGCTGTTGGCAAGAGATCGACGAACACGCGGAGCGGCTTCGCGCAGCGCGCGAGTTCGACGTGTGGGGGGATGTAGCGTCGGTGGTCGGCATAGAACCGAGACATCTGCTGTTTCGGTGGCGCGGCCAAACGTTGGTGGCCCGCTGGGATCGCTTGCCGTCGGCGTGGATGTTCGCATTGATCGAAACGGTGGGGATTCGCGACTTGCCGACCTGGAGGAAGCTGACCGCTGCTTGGAGGATCGCCTACGACGACGGGGGAGACGGTTCAGCCGACGACTTGCGGCAACAGCTCGAACAGTGCCGCAGCGATGGTTTAGAGGTTGATTACCTGGTTCGTCTGTTGGATAAGACATTGCTCTCGGCAGACGTGGAAAATGGCGAAACTGATTCGGATGTCGCAATGACGACGGAGGTTGTGATCGGTGTCTTGCGCACGCCGCTGACCGCGACGGCCCAGCCGCGCTCTAATGAGTATGAACAGCTTTTGGACCTGGCCCATAAGTCCCAGGATGGTGACGAACGCCGAGATGCCTTGATCCGCGCATTGCGCCTTTCGGTGCGCGAGATGCGGTGGGAGCGGTGCCGGGAAGTGTTGGCGGTTTGGATCGTGGAGCAGCCGCTGGATCAGCGCGCCGTTTTGTTGGAGTGCGCGCGTCAGATCTCCCAGAATTCCGAATTGTATGCCCGCGACGCGGAGTTGATCGTCGCGGAGTTGATCGAGTTGAGCGGACGCGGTTGGCGACGAGGGACTGGGCACCCGCTTTCAGAACTGATGCTGGAATTGGCGCGCGAGTTAGCGGAACGATTTCGGATGCGGCTGCAGCTCAATCAGTTGTCCGTCCTGTAAGCTACTAATTCTCAGTTCGCCCGGGGTGTCATGACGACTTGGGTTTTCGCCGCGAAACGATTTCGGCCCCTTTTTGGAAAAGTTTATCGCGGCGGGAACGGCGAACGGGGGCCTGCGCAGATTCGCGATCCTGCAGGACATCCGTGCAGATCGCTTGCGTGTACCGACATTTCAAAATATCCAAACGAAATTGAAGGTAATTGG
>JACTND010000268.1 GCA_014584305.1 Planctomycetota bacterium
GGTTGGTACATCGTGAGCACTGACGGCAATTGGTCAGAAGCCGACACAAACGAGCGAGCATCGGAGGTGGTTCCAGCAACGGAAAATATTCCCGTTGACGACCAGGCCGCCGCCGATCTTTCGTTTTCGCCGGAAGAATTAGCCGACGATTTGGAGGAAGATTGGGGGGACGAGGACGCTTCTCCGATTGAAGAGCTGGTCGAAATGCCGGTCGCGGAACCCGACGAAATCGAATTGCAATGGTACATCCTGAAGGTGCAAGTCAACCGCGAGAACAAGATTTGCGACGCCCTGAAGAAAAACATCGTTCGCGCCGGATTGGAAAAGTACTTCGATCAGGTGCTGGTGCCAACTGAAGATGTCCGCGAGTTCACCAAGTCCGGCAAGCAACGCATTGTCAAACGGAAGTTGTATCCCGGCTACATTGTGGTGCGAATGGCGGTCAATGACGCGACTTGGTTCTTGGTGCGCGACACCATGGGGATCGGTGATTTCACGGGCGCGGCGGGTAAGCCGGTCCCGTTGTCCACGCAGGAAATCGATCGCATTTTGGCCAGTTCACTCCCCCCCAGCGACGAAGAGGCCAGCGAGGAACGGATCAAGATGGCGATCCGTTTCAAGGTCGGCGACCGCGTCCGCGTCAAGGAAGGCTACTTCCAGAATTACGAAGGCGAATTATCAAACATCGATGAGCGCAATGGTCGGATCACCGTGATGATCAACATCTTCGGCCGCGCGAATCCGGTGCAATTGGATCATTGGCAAGTGGAATCCATTTAAGTCGAACAACTCCGATGGCAAAAGCAAAACAAGTAACAGGTCAAGCCAAGTTTCAAGTCACGGGCGGCCAAGCCACTCCGGCCCCGCCGGTGGGCACCTCGTTGGGTAAGTTCGGTATCAACTTGGGACAGTTCGTTCAACAATTCAATGAACGGACGCGCGATTACATGGGTATTCCGATTCCCGTGGTCGTAACCGTGTTTAACGATCGTTCCTTTGAGTTCGTCACGAAAAGCCCCCCCGCTTCGGCGTTGTTGAAAATGGCCGCCGGGGTCGCGAAGGGCTCGGGCGTCCCCAACCGCGAGAAAGTAGCAAAAGTGACGCGCAAACAATTGGAAGAGATCTGCGAGAAGAAAAAGGACGACTTGAATGCCCGCGATTTGGATCATGCGCGACGCATGATCGAAGGAACTGCGCGGAGCATGGGTATCGAGGTTGTGGACTAAAGGGCGCGTCCCCGGCCGCCGCCGGTCCGCGTTCAATAAACAGGTAGTCAGCGTTATGAAACAACAATCCAAACGTTATCGCGAAATGAGCAAGCTGGTGCCGGCTGATCCGGTTCCGGTTCCGCAAGCGGTGGAAATCATCAAAAAGTTTCCAGCCAGGAAATTCGACCAGACCGTGGAAATTCACATGCGGCTAGGAATCGATGCCAAACAGGCCGATCAATTGGTCCGCGGCTCGCTGGTGTTGCCGCACGGGATTGGCAAGTCCCAGCGTGTAGTGGTTTTTGCCAAGGGCGACGCAGCGGCAGCGGCGGAAGCGGCGGGCGCGGATGTTGTCGGACAACAAGAACTGGCCAAACGGATTCAAGACGGCTGGTTGGATTTCGACGTCTGTATCGCCACTCCCGACATGATGGGCTTGGTGGGACCGCTAGGTCGAGTTCTGGGACCGCGCGGGTTAATGCCTTCGCCGCGGGCCGGCACGGTGACGCCCGATGCCGCACAAGCCGTGCGGGAATACAAAGCGGGTAAAGTCGAATTCCGCAATGATAGCGGCGGAAATGTTCATGCCGTGGTCGGCAGGCTGAGCTTTGATCCCAAACAATTAGTGGAGAACATCGAAGCCTTTATTCAGTTTGTCACCAACATGAAGCCGAACAGCATTCGGGGGACGTACATCAAGGGAATTTCCATTGCGGCCACCATGTCGCCGGGAATTCGTATAGCGGCCTAAGCGTCGGCAGAACAACGAATCGATTTTTGATGGACGAGATGCAATGAGCAAAGCGGTAAAAGAACTGGTGGCCCAGGATATTGCCCGCCGATTGGGGGGCGTGGAAGACTGCGTCATCGGCAACATGATCGGCTTGGATTCGGGGACGACCTCGACGCTGCGCCGACAATTGCGCGAAAAGAAAATCAACGTGCTGGTTGTCAAGAATAGTTTGGCGCGGCTGGCCACGCGCGGCACGCGGTTGGCGCCGGCCTTCGAGGGACTGAGCGGCATGGCGGCCGTCCTGTATGGCGCCGAGGATTTTGTTTCCCTGGTCAAGGAAGCGGTCAAATTGCATGACGACGACAAGTTGCCGGCGTTTGAGGCCCGGGGCGGCGTCATGGACGGGGAGCGGCTCTCTTCGGAGCAGGTCAAACAAATCAGCAAGTGGCCCAGTCGGCAAGAGCAACTAAGCATTTTGGCGGGACAAATCCTCTCGCCGGGTGCTCAATTGAGTAGCCAATTACTGGCGATGGGCGGCGCGCTGGCCAGCCAAATTGACCAGGCGGGTGAAAAGAACGGTTAATGCGAAATCAAGTGAACAATCGGGTGGTTTGAACTACATCATGGTCGCGGTGTCGAGCGGCGGCGACCCATGAATACGGTGGAAGGGCTCGAGGCGTAAGAAAGGGTATACTGAATATGTCTGACACGGCAACGATGGATTTTTCCAGCGAGACCCAGGAAATGGGAGATCGCATCGCCAGCTTGACGCTGAAGCAAGCGAAAGAGTTGAGCGATTATTTGAAACATAAATACGGTATCGAACCGGCAGCCGGGGGCGGGGCGATCATGATGGCGCCAGCCGCCGGCGGCGCAGCACCGGCGGCGGAGGAAAAGACGGAATTTGACGTGGTCTTGACCGGCTTCGGCGACAAGAAATTGGACGTCGTCAAGGTCGTAAAGAACATAACTGGCGCGTCGTTGATGGATGCCAAGAAAATGGTCGAAGGCGTTCCTGCCACGATCAAACAAGGCGCCAGCAAGGAAGATGCCAACAAAATCAAGGGTGAAATTGAGGCGGCTGGCGGTACGGTGGAGTTGAAGTAGTCCCGCGTTGGCGCGGTTGCGCCCTCGCGTTGGCGGCGGCTCCAGCAGGGGAGTCCGGCGCCATGGCCCAGACTACTGTTTCAATCCCAAGTGAACGCGTTGATCGGCTTGTGCCATTTTTTCAGGTTGGATTCTTGTTTTTTCAGGACCCAGGGGATACTGCGCGCTACCAATGCGCGGTTGTTCCCGGCGCACCACCTCGAGTGCCGCTCCCGGCCTCCCGCCGCGAGCTGGTTCGCATTGAGCAATCGGCATCTTTTGGCCACGTTTAGTTGAGGAGTTTACGCGCATGGCAACTTCTGCAGAGCGACGGTTACAGACCCAAACCGTCCGGCGGTTCGGAACGGGACGCGAGTATTTGCTCCCTCCCGACTTGACGAAGATTCAAACGGAAAGCTACACGGCGTTTTTGCAGGCCGAAGTGGAACCGGAGAAGCGCAAGGACCAAGGGATCGAGAGCGTACTGCGCGAGATCTTTCCGATCACCAGTTACGACGGCACGATTACGCTCGAATACGTGCGGTACGAACTGGGCAAGCCACGCTATACACCGGAAGAGTGCCGGCAGTTGCGACTCACCTACGGCCGCCCGTTTCGGGTCTGGCTGCGATTGCTCAAAGAACAACCGATCGAGGAAGAAGTCTTTTTGGGCGACATTCCCGTAATGCTGGGGGGTGGCGAGTTCATTATCAATGGCGCCGAGCGTGTGGTGGTCAACCAATTGCATCGCAGCCCTGGCATGGACTTCATGATGGACTCCGAACCCGGCTCGGATCGGGAATCGCCGAGTTGCCGGATTATCCCGGAACGGGGCAGCTGGATCGAGATCAACATCTCCAAAAAGGATACCCTGGTCGTCCGCATCGATACCAGTGGCAAATTCTCGGCCATGACCTTGCTCCGGGCCATGTCCCCCGAGTTCAGCGAGAACTCTGACATCTTGCGGGCCTTCTATGAAACCACAAAAGTGAAAGTGGTCGATCGCCGCAGCGCGGCGAAGATCGAAGGAAAGGTTGCCGTTGATGACATCGTCTATCCGGCTGGATCCGCAAGCCCGGGCGAGATTATTGTCGAGGCTGGACAGAAGATCACCAAGCAGCAAGCCGAACTGATCTGCGCTGTCGGCGTCAAGGGCTTGGAAATCATGGCCGCCCCCAAGAATCAGTTGATTCTCAATTCGCTCGCAGAAGACAACTCCACCAGCCACCAGGAAGCGCTGTTGCGCATTTACCAGCGGTTGCGCCCTGGGAACCCGGCGGCCTTGGAAAAGGCTGTCGCGCTGTTCCAAGAGAAGTTTTTCGACGCGAATCGCTATCGTTTGGGACGCGTCGGCCGGTTCCGTATCAACCGCAAGCTGGGGCTGAATGTCAAAGAAACAGAAATGACGCTGCGACCGGCGGACGTCTTGGAAGCGATGAAGTACCTCATCGAATTGGCCAGCGGCAGCGATCAAGCGCACATCGACGATATTGATCACTTAGGAAACCGGCGGTTGCGCACCATCGATGAATTGGCCAGCGACGAATTGCGAAAAGGCTTCCTCAAATTGCGCCGCACGGTTCAGGAGCGGATGAGTTTGAAAGAAGTGGCCGACATGTCGCCTCGGACTTTGGTCAATCCGAAGAGCGTCTCGGCAGCGATCGAATATTTCTTTGGCCGCGGTGAGTTGTCGCAAGTCGTTGATCAAACGAATCCGCTGAGCCAACTCACGCACGAACGCCGATTGTCGGCGCTAGGACCAGGTGGGTTGAACCGCAAACGGGCCGGATTCGAAGTGCGGGACGTCCACATTTCCCACTACGGTCGGATTTGTCCGATTGAAACGCCGGAAGGTACGAACATCGGATTGATTTCCAGTTTGGCGATTTACGCCACGGTGGACAGCTACGGGTTCTTGGTTACACCCTACTACCAAGTAGTCAAGGGCCGCGTGACCGACAGGGTCGTGATGCTGCGCGCCGACGAGGAGACCAATGCGTATATCGCTCCGGCGGATACGCACGTCGAGCAGGGGCAGATCGTCGGCAGCAAGACCATGGGCGGTCAGGTATTGGCCCGGTTCCGCGAGGACTTCCAATTGGTTTCACCGGATGAAGTTCAATACATCGATATTGCGCCCAGTCAAATGGTGGGCGTATCGGCCGGGTTGATTCCTTTTTTGGAACACGACGACGCCAACCGCGCGTTGATGGGTTCCAACATGCAGCGCCAAGCGGTCCCGTTATTGATCACCGAGCCACCGATTGTCGGTACAGGTGTCGAAAAAGCGGTCGCGGAGAATAGCAGCATGGTGGTCCGGGCGACTCGGTCCGGGCGCGTGACCTATGTCGATGCCAACCGCATCGAAATCGGTACCGATGTTTACCCCCTGAAGAAATATGTGGGGCTGAATGAACGCACCTGCTTGAACCAACGGCCGATTGTGGAATTGAGTCAAAAGGTGGAAAAGGGCCAGGTCATCGCCGATGGCGCCGCAACGTATCACGGCGAGTTGGCCTTGGGACGGAACGTTTTGGCGGGTTTCATGTCCTTTGACGGGTACAACTTCGAAGACGCGATTATCATCAGCGAAGAGTTAGTGAAGCGCGACGTGTACACGTCCATTCACATTGAAGAATTCGATGTGGAAATCCGCGAGACGAAATTGGGACCCGAGGAGTTCACGCGCGACATACCCAACGTCAGCGAACGGGCCTTGAAGAACCTGGACGAAAACGGCATCGTGCGCGTCGGCACCTACGTCAAACCGAACGACATTCTGGTCGGTAAGGTTTCTCCCAAATCCAAAACCGAATTGACGCCGGAAGAAAAATTGCTGCACGCGATTTTCGGACGCGCGGGCGAAGACGTGAAGAACGACTCGCTGGAAGTCCCCTCGGGCGTGGAGGGCATCGTCATCGATACTCAGCGATTCTCGCGGCGGATGAGCCTCTCGGACGAAGAGCGCAAGGTCTTTGAGAAGGACCTCAAGGCCGCGGAAAACGACGGCAACGAACAGATTTCCCGGGCCTTCTCGGAAATGATCGAGCAGATGGAAAAGGTCGTTCGCAAGCCGATCACGGACGAGGATGGAACCCCGTTGACCCGCGATCAGAACGCCAAGTTCATCGCGGAAAAGGCGGTTTCGTTCCGGTTGCAACACGTCTTGACTGGTATGACCAGTGAAGACCGCATCGCCGCGATTGAACAGATTTACCAGGAATTGTGGCCGGCGGTGGAGGCGGCGATTGACCAACGCGACCGCAAGGTGAACAGCATGAAACGCGGCGACGAACTGCGAAGCGGCGTCATGCAAATGGTCAAGGTCTATGTCGCTACCAAACGAGTGATTAGCGTCGGCGACAAGATGGCTGGCCGCCACGGCAACAAGGGTGTGATCGCCAAGATTTTGCCAGTGGAAGATATGCCGCATTTGCCCGACGGAACGCCGTTGGAGATATTGCTCAATCCGCTGGGTGTTCCCAGCCGTATGAACGTGGGTCAGATTTTGGAGACGCATTTGGGCTGGGCCGGGGCGAAGCTTGGCTTCCGAGCCATCACGCCGGTGTTCGATGGCGCTTCGGAGCACGATATCAACGAATGCCTGGTCGAAGCCGGACTAAACCGCAATGGCAAGGTCCGATTGATCGATGGGCGGACTGGCGAATCGCTCGGCCAGGACACCACGGTAGGTTACATCTACATGTTGAAACTCCACCATTTGGTGGACGATAAAGTTCATGCGCGCAGCACAGGCCCCTACTCGCTGATCACGCAGCAACCCTTGGGTGGCAAAGCCCGATTCGGCGGCCAACGCTTTGGAGAGATGGAAGTCTGGGCGCTGGAAGCATACGGTGCGGCCTACATCTTGCAAGAATTGTTGACCGTCAAGAGCGACGACGTCGAGGGCCGAACGAAAATTTACGAATCGATGGTCCGCGGCGAGAATACCTTGGAAGCTGGGACACCGGCCAGCTTCGACGTGCTGACTAATGAGATTCGTGGGTTGGCGCTCAACATGCAATTGGAAAAACGACGTACGTAAAGTGATCGAACCCTGCGGTTTCAAACTGATTGACACACAGTGGAGGAGAAAAAT
>JACTND010000320.1 GCA_014584305.1 Planctomycetota bacterium
GGACGGTGCTCGAAGGTCTCATTTTCCGCAAAATTTATGTCAGTCGCCACGAACATTCTCCTTGTGTAAGGGTGTTTCGATTAACGGCAGGTAGCTGCGTTTCTGGCAATACGTTTTCGCGTCCCCGTTGTGACAGGTTGCCGGGTTGTTTGGCGGGCTAAACCGGCAAATTGGCCGATCCCTTCGTTACCAGGTGCCGAGCGGTTACCAACATGCAGACCAGGCAGTCTCCGCTGATGCCATTCGTGTCTCTTGAAGTGCGTAATCCCGCCCCGACCTACTTGACTTTCCAGGCTAATAAATAGCGGCGGTGCAATCTATCGACCTGTCACGCGGCGATTGGACCAGAGTATGGGTGGCAACATGACCTTTTGTTTTGGACCTGAACATTACCAGGAACTTGAACATGAATACTGCCACGACGCCAAAACCTGCAGCCCTGCCGCTGATCGCATCCCGTTTTTGTCGAGAAAAATGTCGCGGTTGCCCGTTGGCTAATCGCCCCGCCTCGATCGGATTGGTTCTGGGTGGCGGAGGTGCAAAGGCCGCCGCGCATCTCGGTGTTCTGAAGGTATTCGAACATGCCGGTATCGCGATCGAATCCATTGCCGCTTCCAGCGCTGGCGCGTTGGTCGGCCTCTTCCGTTGTGCCGGCTACACTCCGGACGAACTCATACACCTCATGCAGCTCGAACTGGCGCCCCGCGGTTGGCGGCGGTGGGTTCCTGGTGGACAGTATCTGCAATTGCTCGAACTGCTGCGCGGCGGCGGGTTGCAGCGACTAGTGCGGCGCTATATCAAGCCCAAGAACCTCGAAGACCTGGCGATTCCTTTCGCGGTTTCCACCACGGATTTGCGACGAGGGGAGGCCATCATTCTGGATCGAGGACCAATTGAAACGGCGTTGATGGCCACCATGTGCTTGCCAGGCTTTGGCCGACCCGTCCGTTACCAAGGGCGCTATCTGGTGGATGGGAGCGTGCTTTGTGATCTGCCCGTCGAGGGGCTCCAGCGTCAACGGGCTCGCCTGGCCGTCGGTGTAAATTTGTTGTCGCTGGATTGCACGAGAAATGTGAACCGGACCGCTGAGAAAACGCGCTGGAATTCCTGGCAAGTTCTCACGCAATCCGTCTCCGTGCAAATGCACCGCCTGGCGAGTCAAGCCGAACGCCAACTGGACGTCGTGATTCGTCCCGATTTTGGCGAACTCGGACTAACCGATTTTCGCCACATGGATGCGATGGTCAACGCCGGGCAACGGGCAGCCCATCACAGTATGGGCGCCCTGTTGCAGTCTCTGCAACGTTGCCGTAATCCGAATCGCACGCAGGACGCCTGATCAAGCGAACGATCGATGCCGGCATTCGCGCAAATCGCTGTTCGAATCAACTACACGATCAAGCGACGCGGACGTAGTTGATCTCCATGTTTTTCATCTCCAGTCCGTCCGGACCGGTGAAAAACATCTCCAACTTGTGGCGGCTGTCGTCCATCAACGTGATAACCGATCGCTTGCGATAGGTTGCGCCCGTTCCACTGCATACCGTTTCGCCACACATTTCCCACACGTTGCCAGCGGGGCTCAGTTGCCCGGATTCGAATTGCATGATCGTCGAAGCGTTGTCGATCCAAAAACCTTCGTAGCGCTGCTGTACGGTGTTGTATCCCCAAAAGCCTTTACCTTCAAAATTCGGGAACGGACCTTCCTGCGTGTCTCCGACATAATCTTGTTGGAGGTACAACCCATTCAGCTCCAAGGTATTGTTCATGGTTCCCGTGGAGATGGTGGGTTCACCGGGTCCCATCCACATTTTGACTTCCGCGCGAAACTTACCGACAAACGGCTGCAAGCGAAAATGCTCCGGCCCGGCAACTGGCATCGCAAACGTCATTTCGGCTTGTACTGTATCTTCCGACATTTCTCGGCACCTCGTAAGGGAACTCGTTCAGGGATCAATCGCACGATCGTCTCATTGTATGTGGCCAAGCGCGCGGTCACAATATCGCGAACGCAGAACAGGAACTCCTTTCGCGTTGACTGAATGGAAGCACTCGGCTATTACGGGCAATTTCGGTAAACTTTGCGGGCCGCTGTTCAAGAATTGAGTCGAGGACGCAAGTAAATCACCCAATAAACGCCTGCGACCAACAACGTCCCCCCGACGATGTTTCCTAAGGTAACCGCTGCCAGGTTGACTGCGGCACGAGTAGGCGACAGTTCGGATGCTGAACCGAGAGCAATCCCCAGCGGCAAGAAAAACCAGTTGGCGATGGAGTGCTCCAGCCCCAGCGCCACGAATGCAGTGACGGGAAACACGATCGCCAGGATTTTGTCGGCCACGCTGCGCCCTCCCATGGCTAACCACACCGCCAAGCAGACCAGCGCATTGCACAAAACGCCACGAGCAAAGGCAACGGGCCAATCCAGTTCCATTTTAGCGCGCGATTTCCACAGCCGTCCGTCCCACAGCGTCGCCGCCTAAACTGCCTAGTTCCGCGACCACAACGAGTGCGACTGTCCCTAAACACCCAATCACGTTACCGAGATAGGACCACAACCAGTTTCGCATCAGAGCGCGGCCGCCGATCAGGCGACTGGCCCAAGCCATGGCGACCAGGTTGTTTCCAGTAAACAACTCCGCCCCAGCGACAATGACCAAAATCAATCCCAGGCAAAACACGACTCCACCTACCAGGCGCGTCATGCCGAATCCCAAACTCGAACCGGTAACAGTAACGATATACAACATCGCCCCGAGTGAAATGAAGGCTCCAGCCAGCACCGATAAAAGGAACAACGTCACACTGTCTGTCTGGGCTTTGCTGACTCCCGCCGATTCCACTATTCGCGCGATGTCACGAGGCGGCCGGGCGTCGATCGTGGGTGCGAAAGCTGAATCGTTCATCCCACCTGCCCCCCGCGTCAGATTAAGATTTCACGTACCACGCGCTGAGGCTCGACGCCCGTCAGCCGCTGATCGAGCCCCTGGAACTTGAAGGTGAATCGCTCGTGGTCGATCCCCAAGCAGTGCAGAATCGTCGCGTTAATGTCGTTAATATGGACCGGATCGCGAACAATGTTGTAGCTAAAATCGTCGGTCTCTCCATAGACGCACCCCCCGCGCACTCCGCCGCCAGCCAACCAGAAGCAAAAATTGCGGGGGTGGTGATCGCGACCATAATCGTCGCGCGTCAGGCGCCCTTGGCAATACACCGTGCGGCCGAACTCGCCGCCGCACACGACCAGTGTCTCGTCGAGCAGCCCCCGGGCTTTCAAGTCCATAATCAGTCCCGCCGTCGGTTGGTCGGTCTGGCGGCACTGATTGCCCATTTGATACGGAAGGGAACCATGCTGGTCCCAACCGCGATGCAAGACCTGAATGACACGCACGCCGCGCTCGACCAGTCGCCGCGCCAACAACGCGCTGTGCGCATACGTCCCCGGCGTCGTTACATCGGGGCCATAAAGGGCTAACGTGGCCGGTGACTCCTGGCTGATATCGACCAGTTCCGGCACACTGCTCTGCATGCGAAATGCCATCTCATATTGGGCAATGCGCGTGTTCGTCTCCGGATCGCCGAATTGTTCCCACGTTTTTTGATTCAGTTGATTCAGCGCGTCCAGCATCGCGCGCCGATCCGCGCGGCTCACACCCGGTGGATCGGGGAGGTACAACACGGGATCTCCCGAACCGCGGAGGGCCACACCGTTGAATCGCGTCGCCAGGAACCCGCTCGACCACATGCGGGTAAACAACGCTTGCCCATTGCTGTCCTGCGGAAATTGCGGCGTAAAGACCACAAACGCCGGCAAGTCGTCATTCTCGCTCCCCAATCCGTACGCCAACCAGGACCCGATGCTGGCCTTGCCCGGCACTTCGGAACCGGTCATCACAAAAGTGCACGCCGGATCGTGGTTGATCGCGTTCGTATGCACGCTCCGAATCAGGGCGAACTCATCGACGATCTTCGACGTATGCGGATACAAGTCCATGTTCGCCCAGACACCGGCCGCACCGACCTGCTCAAACCGGAACTTCGAGGGGGCAACCGGAAAGCGATTCTGCCCGCTGGTCATCGTCGAGAGCCGCTGTCCCCCTTGCACACTGGGGGGGAGATCCTGATCGAAATAATCGACAAGGCCCGGCTTGTGATCCCACGAATCGAGTTGCGAGGGCCCACCGTTGAAGTGGAGATAGATCAACGACTTCGCGCGCGGCGAAAAATGCGGCAGCCCCGGCAACGGTGGGTGCACACGATCGTCCCCCCGAGGACCGCCAGCCGCAACCTCTCGTCCGGCTAGCAACCCCAAGGCGACGCCACCTAATCGCAAACCCAAATTGCCGAAAAAGTGCCGCCTCGTTTGCAACAACTGATAATCCAACAGGGGATTCATGCGATTAGTTCCGGTTCAATGTCTCATCGAGATTCATGATCGTACTCGCCACCAGGGTATAGGCTGACAGCTCGGCGATATCTAACTCTTGGTCCAGTGGAGATTCGCCAAATTGAATCAACCGTTGCGCATCCTCGGGCTGCTCCGAGTACCGAACGTAATGGATCTTCCATTGGCGGACCAACACGTCGAGTTCGTCATCCGCAGGCTGCCGGGACGTCACCAGTCGAAATCCCCAGGCGATTCTCGCGGCAGAATCGTCCCCGCCAGAGCGCATCATCCGTTGAGCCAACGCCCGCGCCGCTTCGACGTGCTGAACATCGTTCATCAATTGCAGGGCCTGCAACGGCGTATTGCTCCGTTGCCGCCGCGAGCACGGTTGTTCACGGTTGGGCGCGTCAAAATTGGCCATGAACGGCGGCGGTGCCGTCCGTTTGAAAAACGTGTAGATGCTGCGGCGATAGAGCGCATCCCCGCTGTCGCGCTTATAGAACCGGGTATTTGAATCGACGTAGCCCACCGGTTCCCAAATATTGTCAGGTTGGTAGGGTTTGACTCCCTTGCCCCCCATCTGCAATTTGATCAACCCGCTGACGGCCAAAGCGTTGTCGCGAATTTGCTCGGCGTCCAAACGGATGCGGGGCCCGCGCGCGTAATACCGGTTCTCTGGATCCTGCTCGATCAACTGGCTACTCGCGCGACTTTGTTGGCGAAACGCCCGAGAGGTGACCATTAATCGGACAAGGCCCCGGATGTCCCAACCGGATTCGCGAAAATGGGTCGCTAACCAATCGAGCAGTTCGGGATGACTCGGCAATTCTCCTTGCGTGCCAAAGTCGGCGCTCGACCGAACCAGACCCGTCCCGAAGACCTGCTGCCACCAGCGATTGACTGCCACGCGCGCGGTGAGAGGATGGTTGGGATTGACCAGCCACTGCGCCAAATCCAAACGGTCGGCGGGTTTCGATGAATCGCGCGGTTCCAGCGGAGGCAAACAGGCTGGTACATTGGGGAAGACTTCTTCTCCGGGAGCGTTGTATTGGCCGCGAGCCATGACAAAACTGGCGCGCGGTTGCGGCACGTCTCGATAAATAAACGTCCGCGGTATCGCCTGATCATACGCCTGCCGTTGGTTCTCGACGTGTGTTATTTCCTGCTGGAGCTCGCTCAACACCTGCTGGGCGTCTCGATTCACATGTTGCAAGTAATACTCCACGACATGTTGATGCTCCGATTCGTTCAACTGATCGATGGGAACGGCTCGCGCGAGGGGTTTGAGTTCGTTCGGGATATCTCCACCTGACTTGTCCAGCCGCTGTTGCCACCAGACAGAAAGTGAATAATTGCCATCGGTGGCGGGATGAACAACGCCCACCACGCCGACTAGATCCCAATAAACCGTTCCTCCGTACTGGGTCAACGCCAAGCCGGTGATGCGGTCGCCGGAATGGAGACCCACTGTCTCTGCGTCAAACTCCAAACGGACCCAATGGCCGGGTTCCGGTAACGTCCCCATCGAAACGCGTTCTGTTGTTCCAGGCGTTCCCCAATCGATGACCTCGTAGTCCCCCCACACGGCACGGTGCAGCCAACCGTTTTTGAAAAACTGCAGCATGATGGCTTGCGGCACATCGCCCGGATCCAGCCATACATGGGCATAAATCTTAGCGCCGGGTGGAATATCCAAGCTTCCTTGATTCGTTTGCCAAACGTCTTGCGCTAAACCGGTCGAATTGCGTTTCAACGCGCGGTCGCCGTGGCGGACTGGTTCGCCCGTTGACACGTTGACAAACTGGGTGGGATGTCCCGGCGAGGCCACGACATTTCCATCGGCAGGAAAGGCGTCATCCACCCAAACGAAATCGGTTTCCAGCGGCGGCGGTTGCGGATCGAGCGTCGCTGGATCGACATAGTCGATCGCCGCCACACGCGCTGCGAGCTGCGCACGCAATTCGGCAAGTCGTGCGTCCCATGCAGCCAGCTGTTGTTCGTCCTCCGGTTCCGCCAGACGCAATACGGGTTGCGTCAACAGCGCGTTGCCATCCATGGCCGGATCGGCGGCCGAATTAAAAAAAGCGTACAGGGAATAGAATTCTTTTTGCGTCAGTGGATCGTACTTGTGGTCGTGGCAAACGGCGCAGCCCGCCGTTAAACCCAACCACGTTTCCGCCATCGTCGCTGTTCGATCGACGGCATAGCGGAAGGCGTACTCGGCATCAATGGCTCCTCCTTCGCTGGTCGTCACATTACAGCGATTGAAACCGGTGGCGACCAACTGGTCCCTCGTCGGCTCAAGCAACAAATCGCCGGCCAATTGCTCGATCGTAAACTGATCAAACGGCAAATTGCGATTGAATGCCCCGATAACCCAATCGCGATAAGCCCACATTTGTCGTTCGTTGTCCAGATGCAATCCATGGGTATCGCCGTAACGCGCCAAATCCAACCAGTGTCGCGCCATTTCCTCACCGTAATGGGGCGAAGCCAAATAGCGATCGACCATCGCCTCGTAAGCATTAGGCGCGGTGTCTTGCAAAAACTGTTCGATTTCAGCCAGCGTCGGAGGCAGACCGGTCAACGTGAATGCCACCCGGCGAATCAACGTGGGCTTGTCGGCTTCTGGCGACATGGACAAACCCATCTGCTCCAGTTTCTCCAGAATGAACGAATCGATCGGGTTGCTCGGCTGGCCGCCAGCGCCGGGTAGCGTCGGTCGAGCGATAGGTTCA
>JACTND010000245.1 GCA_014584305.1 Planctomycetota bacterium
CTTCCGGAAAAACGACCGTTCCCTGATCGCGCCCTTCGCACACATAGTCGCCATGGGCGGCGATGCGCCGTTGCAGGTGGGTCAGCCGGTTGCGCACGCCGGGGTTATCGGCCACCGGGCCGATATGTTGCGTGACGGCGGGCGCGCGTATTTCCGCGGTGACATCCTGGCCATCGACCAGCACGCGTTGTTCCGAAATCGAGATGTCCAGCGATTCGCTGAGCGCAGACACGGCATCCACATCGTTCAGCGGGATTTCGCGTTCCAAAGCGGCCCATGTCACAGCGCGGTACATCGCCCCGGTATCCAAAAAATGGAATCCTAAACGCATGGCGAGCTGCCGCGCCGCCGAACTTTTTCCGGCCCCCGCTGGACCGTCAATCGTGATGATCAAATTACTGCCAACGACATTGGAGCCCAAAAATTTCAAACGCCCGAAAAGTTACAGAAATCACGAAGCCTTCGGGTTGAATACTCTGACGCAATTCCCCGGAAATGTCCAGTTGTTTCGCCTCGATCGGTGTATGGGGAACCTCCCATTCCAGCCGTCCATCGCGTCCCGCCGTCTCCCGCACCCACCACGTTGCACCGCAGAGCGTTCCCTGTTCATCAACCAAACTTTCATGTCGCCAGACGATGATGTTTCCGGGCTTCAGTGCGTACCAGCGCGCGGCCGGTAGGGCCGGTGGTTTGTACACTGTCAATTGCGTTGACGGAGCCATCCAACTCAACGCCGCGCCGATGGCGTTCGTGGGGTCGATTGAAACGGCCAGCCGAAAAGTCCGTTCCTTCTCACCCGAAACAACCAACAGCGTATCGAGTATATTCGGCGCGGATTGGCGGTGAAAAGCCGCTCCATTTGGCCACAAAGCCAACCGTCGATGTCCTTCGTCAATTTCGACTGCCAGCGGAGCGGTAAAACGCTCCAGACGTACGGGTTGCCGTGTTTCGAGTTGATCCGCGTATCGGCGAGCCGTGGCGTCCGACCAGGCCAATCGGGAACAGATGTATTCGCGCCACGGTAAGGCTGACAGTGGATGAAACAAATCCAATTGGATTAGCCAAGTGATTGTCGGCGAACCCTGTTCGATCTGCACGATTTGCGAAAATCGCCCCAAGCAGTCGGCGCCATTTTCGAACCGGCCTTGGATCACCGCGATGGACCTGTTCCAGTTTTCTTGGCGGCATTCGAAGTATTCCATCACGGTATCAACATACGGATCGCCTGGGCGATCGAGTCGCCAGGCCAATCGTTGCGAAAGGCAATTCCCGCGTTGGCCGTGCCGGCGCACCGCCAATACGCCACCATGTTGTTGGTCCAACTCCAACTCAAACAAGTCATTGCGCAAGCCGTGGGACCAGACCATTGGCGACTCGGATTGTCCTGGCTTTGGTGAACCTGGCGGCGGCGATGGCACTCGAGAGTCAAGCGGCTCGACCCGATAGCCCCACGCGGGAACTCCCGAGCGCGCTCGACCAGTCGGATTCACGTGCATCCGGTGCGTCGCGCCCTCAGCGGCGCGGGGCTCGATGCCGAACAGACGGGTAACCGCATCATTCAACTGCGTATGGGCACGGTTTAATTCGGAATCGATAGTATGTTCGTCCGACGAGCCGTCGTTATCGACGGCCGAGTCAATTGCCGCACGCAGCCGGGCGATGTCTATGCGCCAATCGTAGGCCTGTCGCGCTGCGGCCTCGTACAGAGAGGCCAAGCCTTCCAGCGCGCGACAGTCAACGGTCCGTCGCCAATACCGACTCCATCTCGAAATTGGTCCAGCACTTCCGGCCGTAACCGCTTGCTCCAAAATCGGAGTTCGATACTCGTCGCAGCCAAACGCATCACCGTAACCGGGATGGTAGCCAGACGATAATGTTTCTTCGGCGGACATCCACTTTCCCAAAAGTGGGGATTGCTCAACTACCCGCGCGAGATCGTCCCAGGCTTCATGGTAGTGGTCAGGCCAATGCGCCAATAAAGCGGTGGCTTGATGGGCCGAATTGAGTTGTTTTCCGATTTCGGCGCCTAAGGAAACGAACGCTGCGGCCGATGAGGCATCCATGGGCTGTAACGCCAACGCCGGCAGGGAATCTCGACTGGGGGATTCCCATTCAATTAGTTCGTGACCCGCGCGAGCGATGATTGACCCGTCGAAACTGGCGTGCACAGCACCCGAAAAATTGAAATTTCGCAAGATTTGCGGCAGTTGAGCATGCAAACCGCCGCTTCTCCGTGCGAACACGCCTGGCGGATTAGCCAACTCTTGGGTGTAGATGGATTGTGCGCAACGTAAATCCTCTAACACCGAACCGATGGCCAACAAGACCTGTGGCCACGATCGCATTGTTCCCCCCCAGACCGTGATTCGCCCGTGGTCGCTGGCGTTCCGCACCGCGTCGAGCACGTCCGGGGCGGTTTGCTTCCAGCGGCACATCGTTTCGGCGTCAATGAGCCAGTTTGCCTGGGACAGCGGTTTCTGCAACTGTCGGCGGAGCGAATCGGGGCTGACATCCGAACTCGTGACAGTCAAGTCGATTAAGCGCGGTTGGCTGACGTAATATCGATTCTTTTCAGTTAGCAACAGGTCCTGGCACTGTTGCAGCGCCTCGCGCATTGCTGGTTCACGACCGTTGACCGAGGCCTTGGCGGCGGCCACCAATGTCTCGCGGAACTGCGCGATCTCAGCAGTGCCGCCGTGGCGAATCTGACAAGTCATCAAGTGAAGTTGCCAATAGGCGTATCCCAGCGCAAAGAACTGCAATTCCCCGCACGGCAACCGAGCATTTCTGTCAACCATACGATCGACGATGTCCGAGCGAGAAACGGGCGACTCAATCAACGTGGATTGCGCCCGCCACTGGCGGAGGATGTCGTCGCCGAGCGCATGTTGAACGGCCGCCGGGACAAGTACCAAAGCATTGGGCTGAGGGGCGGCCTGATCACAACGGACCCAGCGCGGTATTGACTCGAGGTGTGCAATTAAGCATGGATGCCACAACGATGTGTAACAGGCCCACAGGCTGGCGGCGTCCTGTCCTTCGAGATGCGTGGGGAAATCCTCCCATCCATGGCAATCGAGCAACAAAAAAGCGTCGGCAAACATCGCTTGGTAAATCCGTCAACTCTCACTGGCAAAACACCTCGATGCCGGGGAACTTTCCTCGCGGCCGCATCGTCCATGACCAAGCCGTTGGGATGGTAACGGATATTCGGCCATCGAGCAAATCGGCGGTTGACAATCGGGGGTAGCGGCCCTGCTGCACGAAAACCCTAGAAAAGTTGACAATTTGCCTATTTCGCCAGTAAACTGGAAGTGGGAGAATTCCGCCTCGTATTCTCCGCCAATGGGTGTGAAGACAAACGATCCGCTTGCGCTGGTGTGCGAGTCGGCGTAACCTTGTCTGGATTGAGTCATTCGAACGACGATTCGAAAAGGACCTGAAGCATGGCACGAAAGCCTGGAGTTTGGGGAATCGACATTGGGCAATGCGCGTTGAAAGCGTTGCGATGTGTCCTGGGGGACGGTGGTAAGGTCGTCGCCGACAAATTCGACTACATCGAATACCCCAAGATGTTGAACCAGCCTGAAGCGGATCCCGAGGAGTTGGTCCGCGATGCGTTGCAGCAATTCTTGTCTCGCAATGAAGTCGTCGGCGATCGTGTCTGCATCAGCGTTCCCGGACAATCGGGCCTGTCCCGCTTCTTTCGACCGCCTCCGGTCGATGTCAAAACCTTGCCGGATATAGTCAAGTTTGAAGTGAAACAACAAATCCCGTTTCCCTTGGAGGATGTGATTTGGGACTGGCAACAAATGGGTGGCATCGAGGTGGACAATCGGATTGTCGATGCCGAAGTCGGTCTGTTTGCCATGAAACGCGAGGCCGTATTCCGCGCGTTGAAACCCTTCGATGATCTCGGTATTATCGTTGACCTCGTGCAGTTGTCCCCGTTGGCCGTATTCAATTACGTGTTGCACGACGTGTTTGAGGCGTTGCCTGACGCCAAAGAGTTTGATCCTGAGAATCCACCAGATTCGATGGTCGTGTTGTCGATGGGGACGGACACAACCGACTTGGTTGTTACCAACGGCATCAAGCTCTGGTTGCGGAACATCGCGGTGGGCGGCAACCATTTCACGAAACAGCTGTCGCGCGAATTGAAATTGACACATGCCAAGGCGGAGCAATTCAAACGCAATGCGCGGCAGGCCGAGGATCCGAAAGCGGTATTCAAGTCGATGCGGCCGGTGTTCAATGACTTGGTCAACGAAATTCAACGATCGCTGACGTTTTTTCAAGGGGTGGACAAGACTGCGCGGGTGACGCGGATGGTGCTGCTGGGGAATTCCGCCAAACTTCCGGGATTGCGGCAATTCCTCAATACGCAGTTGGGTTTGGATATCGTCAAAGTTTCCGAATTCAAAAAGCTGGATGGGCCGGATGTTATTCATCAAGCCGCTTTTGAGGACAATCTGTTGAGCTTTGCGCCGGCTTATGGGCTCTGTTTGCAGGGTCTGAATCGAGCCCATTTGAGCACGAATTTGTTGCCGCGCGAAATTCGGATCGATCGAGTCGTCGATGCCAAGAAACCCTGGACGTTAGTGGCCGTCAGTGTGTTGCTGCTGGGCATGTTGATTTCCTATGTCTTCGCGGAGAATGCCTGGTGGCGCGTGCATGACGATTATACGGTCAACAACGTTCCCTGGTCTCAAGTCACCAATGAAGTCCAGAACAAGGTGAAATTGTCGAAGCGCTTAGTTGAGGCCGACGAGAACCAGCGGGACTTGTTAGACAAAATCAATCGTTTGAATCGCGAATTGGTTTCCGCGTCGGAGAACAAGACCTCGTGGATTGAGCTCCAATCGGCCTTGGTTCAGGCCTTGCCGCGCGATGAGCGGATCGAAGAAAAACGGGCAGCCGGAGAGGCGGCCATCGACCCCTTCGAAATTCCATTCGAAGACCGGCGCGAATTGTACATCGATTATATAGATACGCTCCCGGTTCGCGACGTGGCGGCTTGGTTGTCACAGGCCAAGCCGATTTACCTGAACCAGTTTGAAGTCGATATTTCGCCGGCGGATGTCGGGCGATTTCGCGAGGCGCAGAAGGCGGCTGAAGAAGCGGCTCAAGACGACCAATCGGAATTGAGTGGTCAGGGGCTGATTGTCGAGATCAAAGGGCGGCATTACCACAATAGCCGCCAGGCGCTAGAAAAACGCGAAGCCGCCCGCGCTTTTGTCTTGGCGACGTTTATCAACCAGTTGATTAATGGCGAAGTCGTACTTCCCGGCGCGGATAACGAAATCGAAGGGGGCGGCCGGTACAAGTACGCCGATTTTGGCATTATCTACCCGACGATCGTATCCGCCGATGATACGCCCAAGCCCTACCAAATCACGTATGCCGGTCCGCGGACGGTGGACGCCGAAGGAACGGATACTTCGGCGGACGCGAAAGATTCCACAGCGATCTTCAATGTCAGCAAATTCGAATTCACCGTACAACTCATTTGGATTCCGCGTACGCCCGCGGAACGATTCAAGGCGCGCGAGGATCGATTGGCGAAAGAGAAGGCGGCGGCTGATGCGGCAACGCCCGCCGATCCATCGACTGGCGGTGCCACGGAGGACGAGTGAGTTATTGGACTTGTCGGTTCCATTGTGAGCAAATTAATCAAAACGAGCGCTACGCGGATTAACGAGAGGGGAGAATCATGGAACAACTAGGGCCCACAATTCAATTTGTTTCCAAGTATCGGTTCTGGTTTATTTCGGGGTTAGTCACCTTGGTGGCCGTCGGCGTCTGGTTCGTGGCTAACTCCCAACTGTACCGTCAACGCTTGGCCGCCCAACAGAATATTCAACAACAAATCAGCGACATCGACCGCATCAAGAAAACGGGCGCGAATTTAGCCGGTCCCAGCGGTCTGCCCGCGAATGCGGTCGTCGCGCATCCCAACGAAACTACAAAACTAGGGATGTTGGAGGAGACTCGCGCTAGTTTGCGTTCGCTGCTGGCCGCCTGGCGATTGCGCCGTGAAGCTCAAGAAAGCATTTTGCAGTGGCCGCTGGAAATCCTGGGGAGCAAGGAGTTCGTCAGCATTTTCAGCCAATTTGATCCACCCGAGAAATTCGCGAGTATTCCCGATACCGGATTTTCCAATCTGTTGACGATTTACAAGGATTCCATCCCCCGACGGATGCCGGAGATCTGCGACATTATTGGTGCCAAGTGGGAGTTTACCCCGCCGCCGGGTGCAAAAGGTAGTGCTGGCCCGCGTGACCAGGCGGCACAAGGAAGTGATCGCGGTTTGCAGATCAGTGGCAACATGGAAATCGACACCCGTACCTATACCGTACAGTGGAATAAAGACAATCAAGCGCTGTGGAACATGAAGCTGACTCGGTTCAAGGATGTGGATGGCAACAAAAAAGAGTATCCGTCGCCGTATCAGGTGTTGGCTTTGCAACAAGACCTTTGGCTCCTCGAAGCCATGTTCAAAATCATCAAGGAAATCAACGGCGAGGAAACGGCGACCGATTTTGCCACGATTAAGACCATCCATTATGTGGTTTTCGGGCGCGAAGCACGAATGGATGACAAACGCGCGCTGACAACCCCCGACCCGCGCTTGGCGCGCAAGCAAGGTGGCGAGCGGACCAGCCCCACGTTCAACCCGGATGAGCGGGACGATCGCGGCGGTATGTTGGGTAGCCCTGGCAATGAGGGCCAAGACACCGCACCGAAATTCGATCCGAAGCTGACGGACTTGGTCGAATTGGGGCCCTTCCACGGTCGGTATGTCGATCAGTATTTTCAACCGATACCGGTCAAAGCGATCCACGATGTGTTGAACAGCGACACGCTGCCGGACCAGAACTTAGAGTTGATCGTTGCGAAACGGGTACCTGTGCGGATTGCGTTGCGTATGGACGAACGCAAAATCGCCGATTTCATCGCTGCCTGCCGCAATTCGCCCTTTACTTTCGAGATTGAATTGGTCCGCGTCAATTGCGATGTTTCCGGCAAGGACATTAAAGTTTTTGGCGATGCAGCATCCAGCGCTCGAGGCGACGATCGCGGCGCCGGT
>JACTND010000248.1 GCA_014584305.1 Planctomycetota bacterium
AACGCCTTGGGAAGTCTATCGACCAAAGCGTCAAAGGAGACCAGCGGGCACTATCTAACGGCCTCGCGCCCGTGGTCCAAAAAACGGGGTCCACTTCCGTCGAATTAGGTTGCGTTGATCGTACCGTGGAGCACAAACGCGCCTTCATCCGCGCTCGCTGACAGGAAATAGCAGCCACCGAGTTGTCAGCAGTGTAAAGAACCACGTCTCTCGAACGTTTTGAGAGAAAAAGCCAGGCTGCTCCAGACAATCGCTGAATTTCCTACCACCTGGTTGTCGGTCAGCAGTCCAGCTTTCGGATAATACTGTGAGGGTTAGTCAGTGTCTTCAATATCGGCTGGTACACGAACCGATTGCCACCAACAAGTACAGACATGGCAATCATACACCAGTGTCAATGTGCTCCAAACGCCGTGCTTGTCGATGAGCAGGGACGTCCTGGATTTTATATTGTCGCGATCGAGGCGACCCGTCAGATGTCCACGTTAGAGTCGGGCGATTTGATTGAATCCACTCGATCCCACAAAACACCTGCTGATATCTGGACGATCAAGGTGCGATGCGGATGGCTTCGTGGATTCAGCATCGAGTTCACACAACCGCTGACTGCACCTGGCAGCCTGACCCTTCGGATCAAGCGAACATCCCGCTTCCACGATATGGCAATCATCGTTTTCGGGCTCATCCCAGCGTTCCTGACATTCATACTTCTAGCGCTTGGCAAGTTCTTTCCGGACCATGGCAGTGGTCCACCAGCAGTGTTGGTGGCAGCCGCAATCACCCTCATTGGCGCCGGGTTGGCCACGCTGCTGGCGCGATTCGTTGAATTCCTGTCGCGATCCGTCTGCTGCCCCATCTCAGCGGAACTTCCGACTGCCAATGCCACCATCCACCCCCAGATCGCCAGTTTGATCTACATGCCCAAATTCCTCATCCAACTCATTTAGCGCGCAGTACCTGACCCAAACCGCTCCACTGCGTTCAATCTTTTTGCTTACCCCCACCCATCGCGTCAAACATCCGACACTTTTTCAAACGATCAACTACCTACTTGTTAAACGCCCAACTAGTCGCCGCCTTGCCCTGCCATTGAATTCCACTGATTGCGCACCCGGACAAACATCGCAACTCAATTTCGGAGTGACTGTCCATCTCAATCGCAACGCAACCGATCGTTTGGCTCTTACGGGTCGGGAGTCTCATTCAAGTCCAGAGACAGAGGGGACTTGCCAGGACCTGAAAAAGACAACCGATCCCCTTGGCGGTTGATTCCCATTCATGGTTGCGGTTGAAAAGAATGTTCACCAGGTCAATTGGCCGTTTACGAACATGTTTACCCGCTCACATTGGGCCGATTCTCAAGACTCCACCGCTTGAAACAATCCTAGACCGAAATGGCAGGCATATCCCAGCACTATCGGCCCGCACACCGTTCGCGAAAAGTTGAGCCGCACCATGTGACCACAGCGCTGAGGAGGGGGGGCGTGATCGGCGCCGCGCTCGAACACAAAACCGCCGAAGAGACTCGCATGGAATGGAATTATTTCGACGGCAGCTTCCGGAAACCCACGGCTGGTCAATTCCGCGTTTATTTGACCGAACAAAGAATTCTTGCCGTTACGTTTGACAAACCGCGGCGCGACGAACGGCGTCAAACTTGCCCACATCGCAGATCCGCAATCGTGTTTGCCGGACAATAGGCGCTGAGTCCAAACGTTCATTCGATGTTGGTCTAAGACCTGCAAGTGAAGCCAAGGTCGGCCTTGTGGACCAAACAGAGTGCGCAGCGACGAAATTGCTCGGATAGCCAACTCACCGAATCCCATCGGCGCGAAAACCACCACATGATCGATGCAGCCATCGTCATCGACATCGACGGGCAAGACATGCGCATGTTTGTGCGGTCCTACCAGCGGATGCCCCAGCCGGTTTTGACCAATCAATTCGGGGCAATCAACCCGTTTCCCCAGCGCCGCTTGGCGAATCATCGCCCGATGCACTGCTTGGCCCACCGGCAGCGTCAGCCCCACAGGCGGCAATCGCCCAGCCCCCGCAACAGACATTTCCAGCACGATAGTCTGCACTACCGGCGATGCCAACAACCCCAATGGTTGTTCACTATCATGGATCGACCCGATCTGACGGATCTGTCGTTGATCACGTTGCATGGCACACATTATTTGCGTCGAGTTTTACTCCCTAAACCGGTGACGTTCCCGTGCACTGCGGATAATTCGCGCAACCCCAGAATTGACTTCCGGCGTTGCGGCCGCTTTTTGCGGTTCGCAGCGCCATCATTCCACCGCAAACCGGGCAAACAGGCGGTGCCCGCGGTTGTTCCGCCTGTTCATCATGATCGCCAGCCGTCTGTCGTTGCTGCCGCATCTCGGCCCGTTTCTGCAATCGCGCGGCAGCCAGTTGCTCACTGTAACCACCCTCATCAATAAACTGTTGTTCCAATGCGTCGATCTGCTGATCCAACAAAAAATTGGCCTGATGGATCAGACAGATGATGGCGTTGATCCGCACCGCCGGGTCGTTGTGTTCCAGCCATTTCGCGTACAGGTCCCAACGCTGCTGATCGGTTAGATCGGTCAGGGCCGACTGATTGGAATGATCCGTCTGATCCTTTTTGAACCGCCACGGCACATTGCGCACCGCGCGGGCTTCGGCGCTGTTGGGGTCCCACAGCGACAACCGCCGCTGCCGCAGGTAATCTTCGCAATCCAACAACAGCTCCTCCAGACTGGCCCGTGCCACGTTCACCAGCCGCAATTCCGTTTGGGACGACGTGGCTGCTGCGCGACTTCCTTCAGCGATATTCTGCCGCCCCGACCGCGCCGCCTGGACCATCTGATCGACGGTCCGCGTTCGCTTTTCGTCCAAGAATTTCTCGCAGAACCAATACACGGCATCGTAGATCAACGTCGCCGTCTGAAACGACGCTAACCGTCGATACCCGCCACTCTTGCGAATGCGTGACATGATGTGTGTTACCTACAACGCTCTCGATGGAGTAAAGTTTCGAAATTTTCCGGTCGTGATTCGCTGCGACTGGAAAACAGCCTTAAAGCCGCGACGAGACAAAATTTCGCGCCATGTTGCCTGATTGCCGGCTTCAGCGTCCTGCATTGGTGGCTCAAGGTCAGCCGATTGAAGCAGGCTGCGGCAGGTGTCGAGGTCGATCGGATCGCTCCAGATCGGCCACGTCCAACGCACCCCTTCATGACGGCGCTGGACAAAGCCGACCGTTTCCAATCGTGCCCCGATCGGTACCGTCGTAAACAGTGGCAAGGCCTCGATGCCCAAGCGATTGGCGCCCCGCATAGTCATGTTGGGATCGGCACTGGGGTTCTTCCAACGCAAGGCATAACGCCGATCGTCCGCCGGATCCCAACGCATGTTCGCCCCGCGTCCCGAGTCCTGATAGTCCCAGGTCTCGAACAGGGATCGATGCAAGTGGGTCGCGTCCGTCGAGCTGATCAGCTCGAGCATGAACGAAACAAAGTGCTGGTGCCCCGCGCCGCTCATCGTGCGAAAGGCCGTGTCCTGCATGGCGGAGTCTTGGTCGCCGTCTGTCGTGATGGCGTCACAACCGAATGCCGCCAGAAAATCGCAAACCGAAAGTCGATCGCCCAACGGCTGTGCGTCGCCGGCAAACAAGGCATCCAGCGCCTCAACGCTGAGCACTCTTAGTCGGCCACCCGAAATCGTCAAGTTCGGCCCGATGGCCTCGAGCAGTTCGCGTTGTGGCGAATGCGAAAGATAGTCGTGCAAAAGGTCCACGAGTTCATCTTCAGCGACGGAATCGTCCTTAAACCAAAGTTTGGGACGCCAACCGCCGTCCATTTCTTCCCACGACAATCGCACATCCGGATACTTGCCACAAAAGGTCAACACCCGGAACGTTCCCAGTGCGGCCAGAAAGGCCAAAGGATTCGATCCATCGAGTCCGCGAAGAGTGATCGAGTGGTTCATACCAGCACCTCCTCCAGCTTTTCTGCAAATTCGATCGACCGAGACGGATGAGCGCTGGCCGCGTGATCTGCCAGCCGCAGCACCATTTCCAAAAACGCCGCGTCCCACCAGCCGAACCGCCGCACGACCCGCCAAAATCGCTCGACTACACCGCTGCCAAGCTGTTCCGGAAGATGTTCGACTCGCCACTGAGCCGACAATTGAAGTGGGGACTCCGCTTCGGTCATTTCCACGTCGATCGATTCCGGATCGTCGCAAAGCGGAGCCCACGGACGAGCGTGACCGTGATGCGAGGCGATCAGGTGCAGAACCAGATCGCGCATTGCGGCTTCGCGATTCTCGAGAGCCAGCTCAGCCAACTGCATCGACAACATCTCGTGGCGGAAACCGTCGGGAAGCCGAGCGCGCCGGCGAGCGGTCTCGCGTTCGACGCGACTGCTGGTCGCTCGATCCGACTTGGCCCACAGCCGAGGCTGCCGCCAGGCCGCCGCCAAGTCGCCTCGAATCAGCATGGCTTGGAAACGCGGATCGCACTTGCCCCAATCGTGCATACGAGCGGCCAGCCGTAATGGCTCACGCACCGATTCCAATCCCAGTCGGTGGCAGAATGTCGATACGTTTCTCATCACGTCAGCGGTATGATCCTCCAACGAGACTCGACGCAGATCCCCTCGCTCGCTCAATTCGTCTTCGCCACTATCCTCATCCAGCGATTCCAGGCCGCTATCTTTTCGCAGCGACTTGAGCACGATTCCCGCAACATCGTCGCCGTAGCGATCGACCTGATACCTGTCGTCAATCACTCGCGATACGGATTCCCAAAAAGCCACGTCAGGGCATTGCTCCGATGCAACGAAGTCGGCGATTAGCTCGCGCAATGCTCGTCGGGTCAGGTCGAGCTGGTCGCTATTCAAATAGTCGCGAAGCGGTTCAAAGTCGCCTTTGCTCGGAATCTGTGCTACGCGGTATCCAAAGATGCGGGCAATCCTGCGCTGCCGCAGTTTCTCGAACGCCTGCTCGGCCAGATCGATGTTGGCGAGCGGCTCGCTGGAAAGCGGCTCAGGGTTCTCCGCCGGATCCGGCGGCGCGAGCGGTACATGTCCCAATTGCGACCAGCCGCCCGCTTCAGCGGGCAATACCAGTGTGTCCCCAGGCCGAAGCTGACCAACATCTTCGAGTAACGAACTGTTCTTCAAGCCGCGCCACACGATCGCTCGCCGCGCAGGATTGACTGCCGTCTCGTCGCGCGGTTCCTCCGCTTCCTGGTGAGCGACATCCGCGCTGTCGTACGCCGCTTTGGACGCCGCCGTGAGCCAATCGCGCATCGCCGTCAACGGCACGGGCATGCACTCCAGCGACGACGGCGGACACAGGCTCACGGCCTGCAGCCATCGCGCCGCGATGGTATCGTCGGCCCCTTGCGTGGCTCCCTCCGCGGGCAACGCCAGGTCCGCCCGCCAACAGACGTTCACTTCCAGATCGAAGGCGGATTAGAGGACGCCCCGCATGTCACGGTTAAGTACGGATTGATCGGCAACCATCGCGACGCTATCGAGGCAGCGCTTTCGGCGGCAGTTGAGATCACGCTTCAGCGGCCGGACGTGTTTGCAAGCGATGAATCCGACGTGCTGGTTATTTTGGTGGAGTCAGAAGCGTTGCGACGATTGAACGCCAATCTTTCCATTCTGCCGCACGTTGACACGCACGCCGAGTACAAACCGCATATCACAATCGGTTATCTAAAACCCGGCCGGGCTGAAAAGTATATCGCTGCCTTGTCGCAGTTGTGCGGCCGAGCGGCAATTCTCAACCGCGCCGAGTATTCGACAGCGGAGGGTGAGCTGCACAGCTTTGACCTAACTGGAGCTCATCGCATGGCTCGCGCTCCGAAGGGTGGCGTGTCGATCAAGGGAGTGTTTTATCCTGGCGGGCGGTTCATTCCGGGAGTGTCGCAGGCGGAAGTAGACCGCGCGCATTCTGAATCCCAGCGCGGCAGTGAGGACTCGCCACAACCGACTTTACATCAAGAGTCAGGGACAATCGAGTACACGCCAGAGCCGAAGAGTGATTCTGAAGCTGTTGGGTTTGCAAGTCCAAATACAAGCGAGGGCCTGTCGTTCGATCAGGCATTAAAAAACCTTGGCGGCGAAAAGCACGCCCGCATTAAGAAGCTGTGCGGAGAGATCGATGATTCGCTTGGGTTGAAGTTTGAATCCAGAAGCATTATCGGCGACTGGGGGGATGGAGCAGAAGATAGCATTTTGACGGTCTATCAGTCTTACGCCGACTACGAAGAGTTGCGATACGCGATGGCTTGGAAAGGACTGCTTGCTGACCAAAAATCCGTATTGCTGTTTGAAGAGCGCGGAGACGGAGCCCAAAAGCTTTACCAGTTAGATGTCGATGATACAATTGAAGGCGTTCGAGAGAGACTTTCGCAGAATGGAATCAACTACCGCAGTATCGAAATTGGGGATGCTCGACCCCGAGTGGTGATTGTCGACCTGGACGGAACCATTGGAGACGCGATAGGCAAGATTGCAGAGGAATACGATGTCGAAGTCACAGAAACCGACGGTCAAGGTGAACTCATCGGGGTTGACTCGGAGCGGTCACGATTTGAAGCGAGCGAAGGCTTTAGGGCACTTATCCGGGAATACGAAGAAAAGTTCCCGGATCGTAAACGTTACCGGCCGCATGAGCCTTTCCGACTTGCTCTTGAAGGGAACCCGGGACGTGCGCCCCACCGACCGGTAATGATCGCGATTGGGCGACAAGAGGCCGCCCATGAGTGATATCGTAATTCCGACGACTGATTGGCTAGTTGGCCGCAGTCTCATTCTTGGCGAAACCGTAATCAGCGAATTCCGCGATTCCGCACTGTCTGACATTGTGCGGCGATACAGCGAAGGCGAACCGCTCGCGTCGATCATCGATTCGCTCAGACAGCTTGGAAGCGAATACCTGCCCATCTTCGCGGAGCAATTCATCGGCGCCGACATGGCCGCATGGTTGACTGCGTACAACTGGCACTACCGCAAGATGCCTAAATGGCTTCGGCAGCATATC
>JACTND010000275.1 GCA_014584305.1 Planctomycetota bacterium
CAGAAAAACCCGACCCTTCATCGATTGACCCTCCAAAAAAAAGAGAAACAAAGGTCAATCTAACCCCCGCCGCAAGATGCACTTCAACGAACGCTCACGTTGCGATTGGCCATCGAGAACGCGAGGATCGTTTTCGGTGGCGAGGCCTTTACCGAGGATCCTCCGATCTTCGACGATCAATACTTTTCCCCGCAACCGACCTCTCGCTCTCACGAAACGCTTGGTTTTCGCGTTGCGCGTGATAAGTAATCAAACGCCCCGCGCTCGATTCGGGAATTGCAAGGGGCCCTCGTGAACGAATAAGCGCCCAGCGTTCGCATAACCCGCCAATCGTCCCCCCACATGCGTTGCGTCTGCCCAGAACCAAAGTAATTCAAAGGACACCCTGGTTCTGGTTCACTCAGGGGAGCGGCGCGCCACGTTAGTTAGGCTCGTTGTCAGGGCCTGCCGACAACTTTGAACTTCAATTGTTGGCCGTCGTGAATCACCGTGAGAACACCTTGACTTTCGTCTAACAAGCCGTGCTTTTCCAAATAACCGCCGATGATCTCTTGGTCTGGTTTCCCATTCACGCGGATGGCTATGTGATACGTCATTCGATTCGACGGATTCAGGCCGTCAACAGCGTCAACGCGAATGGTGCGGAAATACTTCGTTGTCTGCCGGATATTGACAACGAAATGATGGCTGTAGGTCACAACGAATTCATCGGAATCGCTCTTCCCAAATAAGTTGTTGGGATCGGGATAATTGGCGTTGCTATCCGCCAACATCGCATATTCCCCTGCTGGCGGAGTGGTGTTTTTACACGTACACCCGTCCTCGATGTCCTTGCAACCCGTGTAGACCCGTCGCGAATAGTATTTGATGGTCGGGCTATCAGGTTCCTGAGCGCAGTCGTTGTTCGGATTGCAACCGGAAGTCCCATAATAGAAATGCGAACCAAACTGGAACAGAAACACTTTCGGGCAGGGTGGGTCATCTTGAACAGCTGCACTCATTTCTTCAGGCTCGATACTTTCAATGACTGAGCGCTCGTCGTCGAGGTCACGATGATGAGCATTCAATCCGAACGACAGGAACAACGCGACGTGGACAACGAGAAATTGTGTCATAATGAACCCCTTGTGAACGAAGTGAAAATTGATTGTTGCGCCGAGTTGCGCGGTGATACCGTTATCCTTATTCAAAATTGCGGGAAAGTCAATCTCTCAACGCTAGGGGCCCTTGTTTCAGCAATCTATCTGAATAGTGCCTGAACGCGATGGTTATAGGAATCCAACACGAAAACCCGGGATTCGCTGAGGGCCAAAGCCCACGGTTGCTGAAACTGCCCGAGCGCACGCCCCGGCCCACCAAAAACGGCGAGCGATTCCCCTTGGCGTGTGAACTGCTGAATCCGGTGATTTCCGAACTCGACAATCCAAACCGTCCCATCCTTGGCGAGTGCGATATTATATGGATAGCGCAATTGGCCCGCCGCTTCTCCCATTTCTCCCCAACTGAATAGAAGTTTGGCTTGATCGCCAACTGCGTCGAAAACTTGCACGCGGTGATTGCACGCATCTGCCACCCACAGCCGATCCTGTTCGTCCACGGCTAATCCTTGCGGGCGGAGAAAATGGCCCAATTCCGATCCGTGCCCTCCCCAACTGAACGAATAATTTCCCGCGGCATCGAACTTGTGAATCCGGTCGTAGTCGCCGTAATCGGAAACATAGTAATTGCCGCGCGAATCTTGAACGACATCGGTGACAAATCCAAACTCGCCAGGTCCGCGGCCATGAACCCCGCCCAACGTGCGCTCCGGCACGAGTGCCCCCTCGGGTGTGTAAAACAGAATCCTGAAATAATGCGTATCGGCGACCATGACTAATCCATCATTGGAAATGCTCAATCCGCAGGGCTTGCCGTCCTTGATCGCCGGCGTACGCCAACAGCGCAGAAACTTCCCGTCCTGTTCAAATACCTGAATGCGTCCTGTCATATCGACGCAATATAGGTGGGCCTGATTGTCGATGGTCAGGGCGCGGGGTTTGATGAACCGCCCATTGTCCACTCCGCGCGATCCCCACGCCTGACAGTTTCCAGTGGTAAGCCCTTGCGGGGTGCGGTCGCAACCGTTGGTCGCGGATAATAAACCCACGATTGTCGCAAACATTATCACGATAAGTCGCCGCTGTTTTCGGCGGCTACTTGACCTATCTGGGCGTTGGGCGATATAGTTCTGGACGCGGCGCGGAAGATTCATCGCAATCGCCTCTGCTGCATGTTCGTCGGCTTTGCTGGTGGCAGCGCGGTATGCTGACAAAATCGAGTTCCTCAAACGTTCAGTCCATGGCATTGGCCCCCATTTTACCGTCTCGTTCTGTGTGACGGTATGTCCGCAATCGTTTACGATCTGAAGCGCAAGGAGGAAATGCGGGACATGGTGCATCGCGCCGTGGAGGCGCTGGCGCAAGGCTCCCTCGTGGTCGTGCCGACGGAAACGGTTTATGGCCTGATCGCCAGCGGCCTGCACGCTCCGGCAATTGAGCGTTTGGCGGCGTTGAAAGCGCGGGCGCCTCAATACCCAAATCCGCTGGCGTTTGGCGTCAAAAGCGCTGATGACGCGCTGGATTACGCCCCCGACCTGACGTCGCTAGGCCGACGATTGGCGCGACGTTGTTGGCCGGGCCCTCTGACAATGGTCACCCCCGGCCCGCACCGCGACAGCGTGATTCAACGCCTGCCAAAATCGGTGCGCAAGGTGACGGTGCTTCCGGGCACAATCGCCATGCGGGCGCCGGCGCACGAATTCACCATGCAGGTTTTTCGCCTGAATGCGGGACCGGTGATCCTGACCACCGTCTCGGAAGATGGCCAATCGCACGCCGCGACAGTCGATGAAGTTCCTCCGTCCATTCGCTCGTCGGTTGACCTGATATTCGATGCTGGGCCATGCCGGTTTTCACAACCCTCGACAATCGTCAGAATAGATGGCAATTGCTGGAACGTCTTGCGCCAAGGAGTTATGGACCAAAACACCCTCAAGCGGATGAGCGAAATCACGATCCTCCTGGTTTGCACCGGCAATACGTGTCGCAGTCCCATGGCGGCTGGATTGCTCCGCTCGCGCCTGGCGGCTGGATTGCAAATCCCCACAGCCGACTTGTCCAGTCGGGGGATTCACATCGTTTCCGCCGGTGTGGCTGCCATGTCCGGGGCGCCGGCCAGCCAGCAGGCGATTCAAGTCGGCACACAAATCGGATTCGAATTACATGATCATTGCAGCCAACAGGTGAGCGAGCGGCTCGTTCAAGAAGCAGATTTGATCTTGACCATGACCGACGGCCATCGTCAGTCGCTCCTGTCGCGCTGGCCACAAGCGGCATCGCGGACCTTCACCATCACACGCGATCAAGGCGACATATCCGATCCCATCGGCTTGCCGGTCGAGTACTACGCGCGCTGTGCGGATCAAATCAACCAAGCGCTCGACTGGTGGCTCAACCATCATCCCGTGTTGCAAGAGGCATTAGCCTCTCCCGCGGATGGCAATTCTGGATCTGATGGTCCAGCACAGTGAGGAAAGGGGCGGACTATGCGAATTGCCATCGGCAGTGACCATCGTGGCGTGGAAAAACGTGCGGCATTAGCCCAATGGTTGTCGCGCCAGGGATACGAAGTGGACGATTGTGGCGCACCCGCGGGAGTCGCCTGCGACTATCCCGATATCGCCGCTGACGTTGCGGTTCGCGTTTCGCGCCACCAAGCCGATCGCGGAATTCTCATGTGCGGTTCCGGCATTGGCATGTCAATCGCCGCCAACAAAATTCCAGGAGTGCGGGCTGCCCTAGTTCATGATCTGCATGGCGCCGAATTTAGCCGCAAGCACAATGACGCCAATGTACTTTGCCTTTCGGCCGATCAAATGGACGAAACACAAATGGCGGCTATCGTGGAATTGTGGCTGGAGAGTGCATTCGAAGGCGGACGTCATGCACGCCGTGTAGAAAAGATTCAACAGTTGGAAAGTTCATTTTCGCGAAACCTGCCCTGACCGACCATCGCGATCACCGTTAGCCCACAACACGTAACCCGTCGGGCTCGTTTCCGACATGCGTTTCAGAGTCTTGCGCCAAAATTTGCGCGCGTGGTGCGCTTTCGTTGATTGGAGAGCCAGGCCAGCTGAATTCATCAATACAACAGGAAATCCCACCGGTTAGGCCGGAGGTTCGTTCGGCTTCTCGCTATCAGTTACGTGGAGAAAATGAAAATGTGTGCCACCCATCTTTTTGCCTACCCTAGTTTTTCCCGTAGCTGTCAAACGTGCGCACCAACCAGGCGAGCTGGTTGGGCGCGGTGAGAGCTATTAGAAGCTATTAGGACAGGCATAATCAAAATGGAGGTTTGGGGATTTTAGATAGAAAGCGACGACTAGGCGGACTGGGAAAGCTGTGATAATGCCTGTCCTTTTTGCTTTATGGTTGTTAGCGGGGGAGGCTCATGTCCCAATCGAGAGGATCGCGCAGGCCGTTTCCCAAACGGCGCAAGGCTTCGGTCTCGATTTGACGAACGCGTTCGCGGGTCAGGCCCAAACGTTCGCCGATTTCCTTCAATGTGTGGGGTTCGAAGTTATCCAGTCCGAAGCGCAACCTCAGCACGGTTGCTTCGCGCTCGTCCATATCGTTCAACATGCCGCGAACTTGATTGAGGATATCGCTTTCCAACAGTTCATCGTCCGGCGTGCGCAGCCGTTCATCCATGACCATTTCGCCAAGCGACCAACCGACTTCGGTTTGTTCGGATTGAGAGGTGGACGAATGGACTTGGATCGCTTTCTTTACGATCGGCAATTTGCGTTTGGGGACACCCAATAGACGAGCCACTTCTTCCGGGGTCGGGCTGCGCCCGAGTTCGTCCGACAATCGCACGGTTGCCCGCCGCCACTTGGACAGGAGTTCAACCATATACGCGGGAATCCGGATCGTCTTACCGCAGTTGATCAACGCCCGTTTGATTGACTGTTTGATCCAGTAACTCGCGTAGGTACTGAAGCGAGTTCCCAAATTCGGGTCAAAACCCTCGACCGCTCGCAACAGACCCAGGTTGCCTTCTTCGATCAAATCTTGCAGGCCGAGCCCCTTGCCCGCATAACCCCGCGCAATGTTGACGACCAACCGCAGATTGGCGCGCACCATCCGATCGCGGGCACGGACATCGCCGTTGGCAATCTGTGTCGCCAATTCACGCTCTTCATTAGCGGTCAAGAGCCGCGTCTCGTTGATCTCGCGCAGATAGATTTCCAAAGGTGTTTGCACCGATTCCGCGCGGCGATTGCGCCGGCGGTTGTTTTGTGTGGACACCGATGAAGGTTGACAATCATCATATTCGTGTGTCTCGGAAGCCATGCCTGTCGCGCCTCTTTCCCTTTGTTTGTCCAGCTAACCGTGGCACGGGCCTCCAGCCCGTTGTCCGCTACGCTTGAATGGCCACGCTGCACGCCTCCTGCGGCTGATGAGCCTAAAGGAGATATCGACGCCGACCCGGTAAAATCTACAGACTAGGAAAGAGAGTCCGATTTACTCAGACATTACCGGTCATCCGGATTGCAGCGATCATTTGTCCTTCAGCCATTCGGCGAAGGCTTTTTTGATCTTGTCCACCTTGGGTTTGACCACGGCGCGACAATAACCTTGATTGGGATTATTGGCAAAATAGTTTTGGTGGTAATCTTCGGCCGGGTAGAAGGCCTGAAACGGGGTGATTTCCGTAACAATGGCATCGGAAAAGACTCCGCTGGAATCCAGTTGACGCTTGTACAACTCGGCGCGCTCGCGTTGCGCGTCGTTGTGGTAGAAAATCGCCGAACGATACTGCGTGCCAACATCGGCGCCTTGGCGATTGAGCGTCGTCGGGTCGTGGCAAGTGAAGAAGACCTCCAAGATCTTGTCCACGCTGACAACTTTCGGATCGAAGGTGATCTGCGCCACCTCGGCGTGGCCCGTGGCGCCCGTCATTACTTGTTTGTACGTCGGGGATTCGACATGCCCGCCGCTAAATCCAGAGACGACTTTTTCTACGCCTCGGATTTGCAGGAATACCGCCTCCGTGCACCAAAAGCAACCCGCGCCTAAGGTAATTGTTTCCAATTCATCCTCCACGACGGTTCCGGTGTGTTCATCCTGGACCGACTGAGGCGTCGGGGATTGAATCCCGCTCGCCACCCAACAGCATGTAATGACGCCAATCAGGGCTCCCAATAAGCCAGACCAACGGCACGATGTTCCGCAGCATCTCATGACGCTAATCTCCGATCATCCAGGCGGATGTGTGGGCAATTGCAAAGCCAAAAGACGATATTCGGTGAATTCGCCGATTGAATCCGTCCCACCGACTTTATTCTGTACGTATAAAGTAACTTAGAGGTTTATCCCCAAGTCCGCGTGGTAAAGGCACTATGCGAAACGCGCCACGGAAAATCCAAGCAAATTGCCCACCTTTTGGTCCCCGACTCGGATCAACTAGGGCGCGCGTTTTAATGGATGGTAAACCCATTGCCATATTCGTGGCGAACCATGCGGGCGATGTCGTCCGACATTTCTCGGGCGACCATCCGGTCCGCGTCCCATTCGACCTTTTTGCCCGACCACAGCGCGAGATTTCCGAGCAGGATCGTCTCCGTCAATGGCCCGGCGTAATCAGGGAAGTTCGACATCGGAACACCCTCGCCCTTGATCGCGTTTGTAAACTCGACAAAATGGCCCGGCGACCGGACGTAATCCACGGACAATCGGCGCTGAATATTGCGCTGATTTTCAAACTCGCCATTGACCACAACACCGGTATGGTTTACCTCCTCGCCGTAATCGCCAGGAGAGTAGAACTTGCCATTTTCGCCAACCAACAACGCACCGCTGGAGAAGGTGCGATCATCCTTTTTTGGCAAATCGGCCAACAATCCTTCGGGAGGCATCCGTCCGCCGTCGTACCAGAACATTTTCAGCGCCGGCCGTCCTTGGTACTCCGGAAACTCGAATTCGATCGT
>JACTND010000251.1 GCA_014584305.1 Planctomycetota bacterium
CAGCTCGCGCTGCTCCAGCACGCGCAACAATTTCACTTGCATCAGCAGAGGGATTTCCGCAACTTCATCCAGAAACAACGTACCACCTTCCGCTTGCTGTAACATTCCGATTTTCTCGGCGTCGGCCCCTGTAAATGCGCCTTTGACATGGCCAAATAGTTCACTTTCGATCAGTTGCGGGTTGAGGGCCGCGATATGCATCGTGACCAGTGGCCGCGCCGCGCGGCGACTGAACCGATGGATAGCGCGGGCCACCAGTTCTTTGCCTGTTCCGCTTTCGCCCTCGATCAAGACATTGGCGTCAGATGCGGCCGCCAACGCGATCTCGTTGAAAACCTGTTGCATTACGGCTGACTTGGCGACAAAACCCGCCACGCTTTCACCCGCGGATGTGGCCGCTGTTGGAATTCGATGGTCAGTCAGCGCACGTCCCAACACGCGGCGGAAAACGGACATGTCGAACGGCTTGACCAGATAATCGAAGGCCCCTTGGCGAACCGCTTCCACGGCCGTCTGCAAATCGCCGTAAGCGGTCATCACGATGAGAGGGATATCCCCCGCGCGTCGGCGCAGTTCGGCCAACGCCTCCAAGCCGCTCATTCCCGGCAACCGCACATCGACCACGGCTGCGGTCCAGGTGTTCGTATCGGACAGCGCCAACGCCTCCTCCGCAGAGGCCGCCGTCACCACTTCACAGCCCATGTCGCGGGCGATTTGACTCAGCCCCCAACAAATGGCTTGCTCGTCATCGACGATCAACAGCGCCGGCTTCACGCCCCGGCTCCTTTCTGTACTTGGTCCGCCATCGGCAATTGCAATTCCAACCGCGTCCAGCCGTTGTCGCGATGGCAGGTGGCCCGTCCACCGTGCTCTTCCGCCACACGTTTGACGACTGCCAGTCCCAAGCCTATGCCGTCTGGTTTGTCGGTGACAAAGGGTTCAAACATTCGCGCCCGCAGTTCCGCCGCGGGTCCCAAACCATTGTCCTCCACCACTATACTCACCAGTTGCCCGGGCCCCTGGGCGACGCGCAGTCGGACGATTCCCATTGTCGCCGAGTTGCCGGTCGGACACGAGGCGGCTGTTGCGGCGTCCAAACCATTGAGAAGCAGGTTAAGAAGTGCTTGCTCCAGCGCATCGCCATCGCCGATTACGGATAACAGTGCTGGGGGAAGAACCGTCTCCAGATGAACGCCCAAATGCTGAGCATTGGGGCGAACCAGCTCCACAACTCGACTGGCTACATCATTCATGATGACCACGCTTTGTTCTGTTGCCGATCGCGCCACTGGCTCGACGAATTGTTGCAGGTAACGTTCCATCAAACTGAGCTGCCGCGACGCCACGGCCAAGCTTTCGTCGCGCACCGCTTCGGGACGATGGGTTTGATGTACTTCCAAGGCGACTTGTGCCCCCATGATCAGATTCCGCAAATGATGCGCAATGCCGCCGCGCATCAAACCGAGGACCCGCACGTGTTCTGTCTGGCGAATGGTTTCTTCGTAGGCCCGCAATCGATCACCCACATGATTGAACGCGACCACCAGGTCCCGCAATTCGTCGTTACGTTGGGGAACAGGCAAAGGCTCGAACGGCGTGGTTATGAATCGCTCGACGCGACGGCGAAATGCGACAATGGGACGACTGAGTCGAACCGCCAGCGCGGCGGCCAGTGCGGCGGCCACGGTTGCCGACACCAGACCGACAATCACCACGGGTCGCACGGCCTCCCAGCGTTGTCGGTGGTATTCGGCCGCCGGATAATACACATGCAGCGTTTCTGCGACCTGCGGACGCGCGGGCAATCGTGTCGATGTCGCAAAATAAGCAACGCCATCGGCGTCGGCTGCTTCGACGAAGGCCCACGCGCCGTCGCTCGTTGCTTCGATGGACGACGCCGAGGGCAGTCCGCTGCGCGTGGCGGCGATCGTCTGATTCGTCGCGTCGCGCAGCGCGAACTCCGCGCCGCTGAGCCCTTTCATTTGCGCCAACACGCGCTCGGTCAAGGGAAAATTGGCTTGCTCAATCGTTTGGACGACAGCCGCCAATCTGGCCTCGATCTCTCGCCGTTTGCTGGCGGCGGTCATTTGGATGGTAATCCACAGAATCGCTGCATGCGCGAGGACTACAATCCCCAATAAGGGCCACAAAATTTGATGGAACAACGACCAGCGTTTGACGCGTGCCATGAAACCGCTTGCGAACTTCTGGGAAATGAATTCATCATACACCAGGCTCCAGTCAAGCGCTGCCGGGCGACACGGATATCGGGCACGTTTGACCGCCGAGTCGATGGGCGCGACACCGGCGCCGAAAAAAGCGACAACCGCTGGTTGGTTCCTCATCGACTGGTCAGGATTTCTCCGAATTTCCTCGCTGGAGCGCGTGGCATTTCATTTGCACGTAACCGCTGGCTGAAGTTAAAATTACTGGAACTATGCAGAGAACGGAGATATTTCATGTCGCGACATCTTCGCCGCCGCGGGTTTACGTTAATCGAGTTGCTGGTTGTCATCGCCATTATCGGTATTCTGGTTGGCATGTTGTTGCCGGCAGTCCAACAAGTCCGCGAGGCCGCGCGCCGAACCGCTTGTTTGAACAATTTGAGACAAATGGGGTTGGCGGTGCACAATTACTATACGACGCGCCTGCGATTCCCGGCCAGTTTTGAGATCACTCCGGGCACTGTCTTGAGCGGCAACAATGGCTCCTGGTCGATCCATGGGCGAATTCTGCCGTACGTCGAAAACACCAATGCGTATGACATGGTGGACTTGAGTGTTGCGTGGGACGCCCAGACCGTCACCGGTGTGCCGCAGATGCGGATCCCGATGTACATGTGTGCAAGCGAAGTCAATGATTTCGTGCGCACGACTAGCGGCGGTGCACCGTACGTCTATCCCCAAAACTACGGTTTCAACATGGGGACCTGGCTGGTGTACGATCCTACGGGCGCCAAGCGGAGTGATGGCCCGTTCTACGTCAACAGCCGAACACGAACCGTCCCGGACGGCACGAGCAATACCATCTGCGCTGCTGAAGTTAAGGCCTTTACCCCATACATTCGCAATACGATCGATCCGGGTGCGACACCTCCCTCCAGTCCAAACTTCTTCGCGGGGTTCACCGGCGAGTTGAAACTTGGCCCTAACACCAACGACAACACCGGACATACTGAATGGCCCGACGGACGTGTCCACCACAGCGGCATCACCACCGTTTATACGCCGAATACGAAAGTTCCTTATGTGTCAGGAGGCCTGACGTACGATATCGACTACAGCTCGCGACAAGAGGGAAAGAGTGCCACGCAATCGACATACGCGGCGGTCACGGCCCGCAGCTATCACGCCGGGAAATTGGTTAACGTCAATTTCATGGACGGTTCCACGCGGTCGGTGACTAACCAAGTTGATCTGGCCGTTTGGCGCGCGTTGGGCACGATCCACGGGGGTGAAATCTACGACTCGACTGTGTTAGAATAACGCAACCATCTATCGCGAAGGGTGCAGCGCGTACCGCGCCTGATGGGAAGGAGTGCACAACGTACGGCTTGAAGCCGATCCCAAAACGTATTTCAACAGGGCACGCCCTGCGTCAGCGAGGAAACGCAAGGCGGGAAATGCGAATAGGGCGCATTAACAACAGAATTCAAGAATACGTGTGCAGGGACAGCGCATTCCCCGTTACCGTTGATGTTATCGTTTCCATACGCCGGGCGACTTCCCTGTATTGATGTGAATCCGGTACGACCCTTCATCGGTTCGAAATGCCGACACGACACCGAACTTGATCTGCAACTGATGCGGCATTACGGCAAACAACAAGGCCGGCGCGTTTCCATAATTGCATTCGTGGCGATCTTCCGGCAAGTCCTTGAGCGTTGCATATTTTGCATCCTCCAAGAAAGGGATGAATACGGCGAACTGAATCGTCTCCTGATACCAACCCCAACCGCCGACAATATGCCGATCGTCGTCGGTCATTTTGCCAAAGGCCAACATCGTTTCCGCCAACTCCTGAGTGTCGATCGACATCGCGCAACGATATCCATGAGCATCAATGAGACTATTCCCATCGGCTGAATTAGGTTTCAGCAAACGTGTTTCTAAAATAACGCACGCCTCCGGATCAAACGCCTCGCCCTGGGGCGGATTCAGAAATCGTTCCGTATCTCGCGACCAAAACGCCAACAAATAGACTTGATACGCCTCGTGCAACCGCCCCAGTTTGCGATACTCTATTTCCAGATCCAGCGTTTTCCCGCCTGCCGCGCGCCGCAGTGATATCGCGCTCAAATACGATTCCTCGATCGGCGGACAATGTTGCGCCCTTGCCGGTCCTCCATTACCAATGCCTTGGACCACTGCAAACAGCGCGCACAGGATCAAACCCCATCGCCGGCAAGAGAGCAACCTCAGAAAATACCCGAACAACATATTGGCCCCAAGATCGGCACATAACTCCCTAATTCGACCCCAGCCATTGGATTGTACCCAACAGCAATCACGCCCCCCAATTCCCCAACTCAGAGAAAAAAGGACAGGCATAATAAAAGGACAGGCATTATTGTTTCCAGCCGGCCGGCGGACGCTAAGGGCCCTTGGGTAAATAGGTAAACTGGGCAAGCTGGCGGTCGAGTTCGTAATAATGCCTGTCCTTTTGGGTTATCCGCGATTCAATGGTCGAAGTCGAAGAGGGACTTCGGTGGCAGCGAGATGCGCAGGGCATTGAGTACCGCGAAGACATCGATCACTTCTTGGATCAACGCACCCGTGACCGGAGGAAGGTGGCCCGCGAAGGCGAATCCCATGGCAATCACACTCAACAACATGCCTCCGACGGCGCTCTGCAAGGCGATGCGGCGCATGCGGCGACTGATATGGAGGAATTCATCTACTTTTTGCAGCGAACTGTCGAGCACCACGACGTCCCCCGATTCGCTGGTGACATCGCTATTCTGGCCAAAGGCGATCCCGACGGAAGCGACCATCAAGGCCGGTGCGTCGTTGATGCCATCGCCGACGAAGATCGTGGCGACCCGTGCGGTCTCCCGTTTGACGATTTCCAGTTTCTGTTCGGGACTTTGGTTGGCATAGACTTCGTCGATTCCCACCTGTTCCGCCAGATAACGAACTTCCGATTCGCGGTCACCCGAAACAATCATCACTCGTTGGAACTGGTGGCGCGGTCCCAAGTGTTTTACAAACGGCGCCCCTTCGCCGCGCGGCGCGTCGCGAAAGCGAAAAACCCCCGCATAGCGACCGTCTATAAGAATCAGGCATTCCAACCCCCCGGACTCTTCGGGCAACAGCGGGATAACCGCCGGATCGGCGGCCAGCAGTTTTTTCCGACTAGTGATTTCCAGCCGCCGTCCGTCCACAACGCCGCGCAGTCCAGCGCCCGGACGTTCGCTGATCTCCTTGACGACCAGGACGGAAGCGCGGGCCGCATTTCCCGCCGCGACAATTGCTTCCGCCAACGGATGTTTCGAGTACCGTTCCAAGTTGCTTACGAGCACCAACAATTCCTGCGGATCGACTCCTTCCGCGGGGATGATGCCGGTCAGTTGTGGCTTGCCGTACGTCAGCGTTCCCGTTTTGTCGAAAATGATAGTGCGACAGGTATCAGCGGTTTCCAGTGCGGCCGGATCGCGGACGATAATGGCCCGTTTGGCGGCCAATGAAATCGAACCGATGATCGTCACCGGGATAGCGATCAACAATGGGCACGGCGTGGCGACGACCAGCACAGCAAGAAAGCGTATCGCTTCTCCGGAGATGGCCCAGGCCAAGGCGGCGATGGCCAAGGCCAATGGCGTGTACCACGCGCCCAGTTTATCCCCCAATCGCCGCAGGCGCGGCCGTTCCCCTTCCGCCGATTGAATGACGCGCATGATTTTGGCGTAGCGGGAATCGACGGGGAGTGCTTCCGCTTTTATCACCAGTGCCGTTTCGCCATTTACCGAGCCGGAGAGAATCGCCGAGCCCGGCGTTTTGGACATCATGAACGGCTCACCGGTCAAATAGCTTTCGTCCATTACGCCGTGGCCTTCAATAACGACTCCATCGACGGGCGCGGCTTCATGCGGAAAGACAATCAACGTATCGCCGATTCGTATTTGATCGAGCGGAATATCTTCGATGTTCAGGCCGACTTGGCGGTGGGCCGTCGCCGGCAGGCGGCGGGCGAGCGCTTGGACGACCGACGATGCGCTCCGCACGGCGTAGGCCTCAAGCGCCGCCCCACCGGATAACATCAACACGACGAGGGTCCCCGCCAAATACTCACCGAGCACGATGGAGACCACAATCGAGATTCCAGCCAGCAAATCCGATCCGAACTCGCGCTTCACGAGTTTCTGGAGTAATTGCCACACCAGCGGGCCACCACCCAAGACCAACGCGGTCCAGAGTGGAACGTTCTGTACGATTTCCGACGCACCGAGCCACCAAAACACCAATGACACGGCGATCATTGCCAGGGCCAAGAACGCGATCGCCGTTTCCAATGAACGGAAGATGTCATGCGCGAGCGTGCGGTGCGGCCGATTCATTATGCCCTGGTGCCTTCAACTACATGACGATCCGAAGCGAACGCCCGATTCCGTGCGTTTTTCATCGGTAATCGTTCGCGCCTCGTATCAAGATTTATTGGCCTCGCCCTGGTCGAACCGAGCAACATATTAAACGCCCTTCGTCCTTGCGATACAATGACGTAGTACTATGGAACGTTCATTCTGTGACACCGCGGAGTCATGACCATGTTGGCCCCTTCGATCGCACTGGTAATCTCGTCGTTGATTTCGATGTTCATTCCCTCGGCGGTGGACGGCGCAGCCACTGACGATTGGCCTCATTTCTTGGGACCGCAGATGAATAGTGTCTGGGCTGACGGGAACACGATCACTGTCTTTCCCGAAGCGGGTACCTATGTCTGCACTTACAGCATTCTGGAACCGTCGATGAAGGCGCTGGCAAAGGCCATTGGCGAGACGAAGAACTTC
>JACTND010000254.1 GCA_014584305.1 Planctomycetota bacterium
ATTGAGCGAGGACTGTGCCGCGGTCACCGAATCTCAGGACGACCGCCTCTGGGTCCGAAATGATGATTTTCCAACGTGGATCATAGACGAGTTCGAATTCGCTGTCCGTATTCCACAACAGCCGCGCAGTTTTCGGAGCGTTTGTTGCGGAAGCCAGATTCCCTGCCAACGGCAACTCAGCTTGATTGCGGCGGACTTCGATCCGCCCTTTGCCTTGGAACCCAGGCGTCAACTGGCTCGGATCGCGATTCTCGTCCAAATTGAGACGCATTGCCAAGAGATATTGAGACTGCGGATCAATCAAGGCGATCCCCGCGACTCGAATTTCCGTGAAGGCGCCGTCCACTTCTCCCGTCAGTTGACCCATGATATACACTTTGGTTTGCTTGGCCGAGTGTTCCTTGATCATCAGGCTGATCTGGTTGTCGATGACCGAGTCCAAAGCGAAGAACGCCTGCACCGACTCGCTGCTCGGGTACCAGGGCTCTTCAACAGCCGCGGCTGACGTGGACAGCAGGCCGGGGATCGCCATCGGGTCTCCGGGCACAGTCAGCAAATCGAGTTCTTCCTGTTTGATGACCCCGCCGTGAGGGAAGAATTGGACGGGACGGCGATGTTCTTCGGTCGAAAGTCGAACCGTGATCTGTCGGCGATTTTCCGCCAATTCCGTTTGGATCGGCTGGTCATCCAGCGTGATTTGGGCCCCAGCCTGTTGGTAGGAGCGCGAAGCCTGACGGGCGTCCGCTTGTGTCTGCGAAAAACGGAAGTCGGCCTTGACCGACATGGGGATCGTTCGTTGTTGGCGGTCATCGGTATCAATCACGATTTGGCCATCGAACTCGGCGCGAACCTGGTAATTGGCGGCGTGGGAATCCGTTCGAATCTGGAGCGGAACATGATTGGCAGCGCCGACGTCAGTAGCTGCGATTCGAGCGGGAGTTTGGCCGACGGCGGCGGTGGGCCATCCCGCTATGGTTGCGAACGCAATGTGAACGGCGACAACTGCGAGAAGTGGAAACTGTTCTGCTAATCGCTTCGTATTCATGTGGCTGCGGTAGATTCGAGTTGTTGTTTTTTCGTAGTCCGCACGGCGGCTGTTGGGCGTTTCATCGGTAACATCGGCAAACCAGTGGAACGAGAAACACTGCTGGCATGCTTCGTTGCGGTGAACTGCGGTAATAACCGCGGAGAATTTGTTAGAATTGAATGATTAGCGGTTTTGTAACCATGCCAACTTGGCTGAAAGCCCGCCGAGTGTGCACGCAATTTTGAACAGTTTTTGTCGCGTTTTGAAACAGGAATTCAGCGAGATTGGTAGCATTGTAGAGTTGATGGCAAGAAAAATGGCAGGATTTGCCGCATTTTCTGGTTTTTTTCGAATTTGTTGGTGAGCATGGCTCACCATTTGCCGTCTAAGTGTTGGAGCGACACGTCTGGTGGAGGCTGTCATCTTCTGGGTGATGCCGAGTTCAGACGTGGCGAAATTGGCCAGAAAAACGGGCTTTTCTCGAAACAGGAGCTGTGCTCCAATCGTAAAAAGCATGTTGTTCGCCTCAAGTGATGGCGGTTAACAGATATAGGAAGGTACATGGACGAACATCGGAAGGCGTAATAATCAGTTGTTTTTTGGGTGATTTGGGGAGGTTAGGTTAGAGAAAAGACAGGTTTTGGGCGCTCGAGGCAAGCGCCCGTTTGCCGCGAAAGCGGAATGGAAGAGAGGGGTTACGATGCACGAGTCCTATCACAATCATGAAATTCGCCAATTGCGCGACCAGCAGGCCCGGTTTGCGCCCCGCGAAAAAAAATTGGAACAAGCCGATCGCGCCGAAGCGTTGTTGTATGCCATCGAGCCTGGGCGTGAGTACAGTTTTGAATATGTGTGCTACCGGATTACCGGATTCCGGCCCGATGCTGGACGATCGCCATCGATGTCCGGCCGGCTCTTGATTGAAGACTTGCGACGCCTGGTGGAAGACCTTTCCGATTCAGCCGAAGTCCCCATCGATCAAGTCAATCAGCCCGTGTACACCGTAGAGGAACTGTCCGAGCGATTCAATGTGGCGGATAAAACGATATCGCGCTGGCGGCAGCAAGGGCTGGTGAGCCGCCGATTTGTGTTTCCGGGCGGCCGCAAGCGTGTCGGGTTCTTGCATTCCAGCGTCGAAGCGTTCACCAAGATGCATGGAGACAAAGTCGCGCGCGGACATCGTTTCAGCCAATTGAGCAAAACGGATAAAGAGGATATTGTTCAGCGCGCTCGGATGTTGGCCGCCCGCGGGATGTGCCCGGGTGAAGTTGCTCGGCAAATTGCCGGACAGGTTCACCGCAGTGTGGAGACGATCCGCTATACCTTGCGTCAGTTCGACGAGCGGCATCCGGAGATTGCCATTTTCCCAGATCAGACGGGGCCGTTGAACTTGGAGATCAAAGAGAGGATCTTCGCCGAATTCAACAGCGGCAAATCCGCCGATCAGATTGCCCGCCGTTATTGCCGCACGCGCTCGACCGTTTATCGCGTGATCAATGAAATGCGTTATCAGGCGATCATGGATTTGCCCTTGGATTATATCGACAGTGCGGAGTTTCATCGCAAAGGGGCTGAGCGTCGCATCCTGGAGAGCGAGCTGCCGGCGGCGGACGCCGGTGCCCGTAAGACACGCGTTCCGTCGGGATTGCCGCGGTACTTGGCATCGCTGTATGAAGTTCCGTTGTTGACGCGCGAACAGGAACAATACTTGTTCCGCAAATTCAACTTCTTGAAGTACCGTGCCCACAAACTGCGGCAGTCGCTAGACCCCGCGCGACCCCGCGCCAGCGAAATGGACCAGGTCGAGCAGATCTACCAGGAATCGATTCGTGTCAAGAACCGAATCGTCCAGGCCAATTTGCGGTTAGTGGTGTCGATCGCCAAGCGGCACGTCTCCGCCAACGACGATTTCTTCCAATTGGTCAGCGATGGGAATGTGTCGTTGATTCGCGCCGTCGAGAAATTCGACTATGCGCGCGGCAACAAGTTCAGCACCTACGCCAGTTGGGCCATTATGAAGAACTTCGCGCGGACTATCCCGGATGAGTTCCGTCAACGGGATCGCTTTCGCGCCACCAGCGACGAGTTGTTTTTGGCGCGGGCGGACGAACGCGGCAATCATTTGTTGTTGGAAGCCGAACAACGGCGCCGCGAAGAACAGATCAGTCGCATTCTCGAGCAGCTGGATAATCGCGAACAGCAGATTATCATCAGCCGCTTCGGCTTGGATCATCGCCATGAGCCACAGACCTTGAAAGAGGTTGGCGAGGAAATGGGGGTCACCAAGGAACGCGTGCGGCAAATCGAAGTCCGCGCCTTGGGCAAACTGCGCGCGGCCGCGGAACGGGAACAAATTGAATGGGAACCGCTCGAGGAATAATTGACTTCCAGAGCAACGATCAAGGGCAACGGCGGGGTTTCCTTAAAACTCTCCGCCGTTTGTTTTTGTCCGATTGCGCCGATTATGTCGATGCGCGCAGGTAGGCAATCGCCACCAGTCGCATAAATCCTCGGCTCTGCCAGCCTGCCGTGAGCTAGAGTTCAGTACGTGTGGAATGAATGAGTCACCGGAATTGAGCGGCACAGGCTCCGCTGTGGAGATTAATCGGAGAGCGGACCATGTTTACATACCTCTCGCGATTGGTTGGGAAACTCTTCTGCGAGGATGACGGTGCTACGGCAGTTGAGTACTGCGTGATGCTGACCGTGATCATCCTGGCGCTGGTTGGCATCTTTGCCACTGGCGACGTGCAACGATTGCTGTTCGAGGACAATTCGGATAAAATCAGCAACGCGCTCAATCCCTGATCCTTCAATCAAATCGGCGTTCCGGTCCAACGCGCGAAGGCTTCGATGGCGTAGTATTCTGGCAATCCGATCAGATTCAACTGGTTGGCCGAATTCGTATTGCGATCAATGGCGCGCTGCCAGAACTCACGCGGATCCGAGCCGGGGAACAAGGCCTCGTCTTTTTGACTCTCGTGCATGAAGATCGCTTTCTTCTTCCGCAACATGTCGGACGGGCTGAGCGGCACTGCGATGTCGATCTCGTGCAGTCCGTACTCTTGCCATGCCCCGCGATACAATAAGACTTCCGGAAGAGCAATTCCGCCTTCTTCTAACTCGAACAAACTCTGAAAAATCGCCTCGGCGCAGACCCGATGCGTTCCATGCGGATCGGACAAATCCCCAGCCATGTAGATTTGATGGGGTTGAACTCGCTGAATTAGCTCTTTGATAATAGCCACGTCTTCGGGGCCCCACGGGTTCTTGTCGATCGTCCCCGTGCGATAAAACGGCAAATCGAGAAAGTGGCAACGATCTTCGCGGCAACCAACTTTCACCGCGCCGGCCTTGGCTTCACTCCAACGGATCAAGGCTTTGATTTTTCGAACGGATTCACTATCGGGATGGCCCGGCTGCTTGGTGGACAACGCCTGGATAACAGCGCTTTCTACCGCCTCGCTTTGTTGGCGATCGATCCCGAATTGCCGGTTGTATTCGGTGACCAAATCCGCCAGGCGCAGCGCGTCATGATCGAAAACAGCAATGTTACCGCTGGTCATGTATCCGATATGAACCTCGTGCCCGTCATCATTCAGCCGAATCAACGTCCCGCCCATACTGATCACATCGTCGTCCGGATGAGGGCTAAAACATATCACCCGTTTGGTCTCCCCTTTTCCCGCCGGGTGGTAATTGATGGTTTGCGACATCAAACGAAACACCTGATGGCCAATCGATTGTGCCGGGCCATGTTTGCGAAGCAGTTGATGCAGACCGTGGCCGCGAAAATCATCGTCGTCCAACTTTAACAAGGCCTTATTGGTCTGTTGACAGAGCCACAACACGGCTCGTCGGATGAGGTCTTCCGTCCAATTCACAGCGCCGCATTTCCAAGGCGTTTGCTTGGCGGTCAAATGGGCCGCCGCCGCCTCATCCACCAGCACGACGCAATCACTGTGTTCTTTCAGCAATGTGGCAGGAATCCGCTTGGTGGCCGGGCCTTCGGCGGTTTCGAATACGATCGGTGCTTTGTGCTCGCCCAAGGCCATCAACAGAATCTTGCGGGCTTCAAAAATGGTTCCCAACCCCATCGTAATCGCTTGCGTCGGCACGTTGTCGATGCCGAAGAAGTCGCTGGCCGCTGCCCGCCGCGATGTCGTATCCAATTGAACCAGGCGCGTTCGGCTATCGGGCGCACTGAAGGGCTCATTGAAGCCGATATGGCCGTTGCTGCCGATCCCCAGCAGCGCCAAATCCAATCCCCCCGCGCGGTGGATCGCCTGCTCGTAGTCCGCGCAGAATTGGGGAACATCCTCGATGCGCAAGGCGCCGTTCGGTATGTGGACTTGCGATGGAGGAATATTGACATGACTGAGAAAATGATCCAGGATCCACCGCCGATAGCTCTGCAGCGAATGTTCATCAATGCCGTAGTACTCATCCAGGTTAAAGGTGACGACTCGGCTGAAATCGAGCCCTTCTTCCCGGTGCATGCGAATCAGTTCGCGATAAACGCTCAACGGCGTCGAACCCGCGGGCAATGCCAACACGGCCGTTTGCCCCAGCGAATTTCGCTCCCGAATCACCGCCGCCACCAATTGCGCGACATGGCGCGCCATCACATGAACATTATCGAATACCACGCAGCGCGGGCGGGTCCCCGGGACTACCGTCGCCCCGGTTTTCGAGGTGAAGAGTTTGGAGTTCATGCTTGCTTCAGAAGTTATCAACAGATCGCTATGATTCTATGATAAGCCAGACGGCAAATTCTGCCTATCGTCAAATGGACTGGCTCCGTTAGAACGATGTTTCCACTGCTGAATGCGACATGACCCATTTGCCAGCGCCGCGATCCGTTTTGTTTGTTTGCATGGGAAATATTTGCCGTTCACCCGCTGCCGAGGGCGTTCTGCAACACCTTGTGGTCCAACGGCAATGGGAGTCTGTCATAGGTGTCGATTCCGCCGGTACGATCGATTACCACGCCGGTGAATTGCCCGATGCGCGGATGCGGACGGCTGCCGCGAGACGTGGTTTGAACTTGACGAGTCGCGCGCGCCAAGTCCGACGGGATGATTTTCATCTGTTTGACTTGATCGTTCCGATGGATCGATCGAACCTGCGCTATTTGGAGACGACGGCGGAAACCATCCCCGACGCCCGTGCGCAGGTTCGATTGCTAAGCCGGTTCTTAAACGACAATCGCTGGCCCGTCGATGTGCCCGATCCCTATTACGGTGGTGCGGATGGATTCGAGTTCGTGTTAGACATGTTGGAAGCGGCCTGCCCGCATATTCTCGACGAATTGTCACGTTTCGGCGACGGCAACCAGAAGTTATGACCGCGGCTCTCTGGAAACAAGTCATTGGCGAAGCGTTGGGGTCTTCATCCACTGTCGTATCCGAGCGAAGGCTTTCTGGAGGCTGCATTCACGATAGCCGACAAGTCTCGCTGAGCGACGGCCGAAGGCTTGCGGTTAAACTGGCCGCCGCGGATCGCTGGCCTTGGTTGGTCGCCGAGGCCCAAGGATTGGCGGCCATCGCCTCCACGGGAACCATTCGCACGCCCGAAGTGCTGGCCCTCCATTGGAGCCCATCAGGCGAATGCGGCGTTTTAATCCTGGCATGGATCGATTCCGCAACCCCTCAAGCCCGCGACTTCAGCGAATTTGCCGAACGTTTGGCCACCCTACATCGCCACCCGCCGCCAAGCCAGGAATTCGGATTCATCCATGACAACTATCTCGGCGCCACGCCGCAACGGAACGCCTGGTCCTCAAACTGGCTGGAGTTTTGGCGAACCAACCGTTGGCGTTATCAGTTAGAATTGGCCACACACCAGGGATCGGTAGTCCAAGATCTTCTGACGCTCGGTCGCTACATTGACGAACGACTGGAATCGTTGATTTCTGAGCCAGAACAACCCTCTCTCATCCACGGCGATTTGTGGAGCGGAAACATTCTGTTTGATCGC
>JACTND010000161.1 GCA_014584305.1 Planctomycetota bacterium
GTGGGTGAAGGCCACCCCGACAAAGGCCAGCATGAGCACCATACTCAACAGCCGCGCGCGAATACCCACTTTTGCCCAGCCGCGGGCCCGCAAAAAAGCATCGACAAACTGCAAATAACCGCGCAACGCACTGGCTGGCAGCAACCATAAGGCAAAAACAATGGCCGGTTCAAATGCCGTTCCGAATATAAGGCGAATCAATGCCGGAAAAGTCAGATAAGCTCCGATGGCCGCGACGACTTGTACTCCTAAAACGATGCCCAAATACTGCGCGGCGCGACGCCTGGACATTGCAAAGTCAGAACGCGCTCCGGCGTTGTATGCGAACGCACTTAGCGCATTGGGAACAATCGTCAAGAGCGCCGCCGCCGGAACGGCGACAAAGTAATATCCGGCCTCTACAAATGACGCCAACAACACGATCAATAGCAAATCCAATCGCTCAAAACACTCCGTCGCCAATAACGACCAAGCGCTCGGGCGACCTTGATGGATCAGAACGCGAGTGGTCAGTTCTGCCTGCAGCTCCTCATTTCGCTCCGATCGCGAGTCACTGCTTGCTGCAGACTGCCACAGATTCCACCACGTGGGTAGCACACCCACTAGCCGCGTGACAACAAACAAAACGCAGACGGCCGAGAGGTTGGACCAACCACTCGCAGCCGCCAGCCCGGAACCAAAATAAAGCAACAAGCCAATGGGAAACGCAAAGGCATACAGCAATCGTTGCCAATTGTATTGGAAAAACTGGCCGCGCCCCCGATCCACAGCTCCGACGATCAATTGCGTATGCTCCAAAGGCAAAAAACACACAATCAGCACACACAATGGCAACAAATGGGCTTTGCCGGTCGCCGTAAATACAATCGCGGCAATGAGCAGCGATACCGCCGCCGTTATCAGGCTCGTAAACCAGGCCAAACGCCAGGCGGCGAAACGCAATCGTCGCACATCCACGCGCCGAGCAACGGCCAATGCTGCGATGACGTCGATCGCCCCCAATAGTCCGACATACAAGAACAAGTCGCGCGGGAAATAGAGTATCTTGCCGAATTCGCCGCGGGCTTCCGGGCCTAAAATACGCGCGACGATCACTCCTTGCACAAAAAATGCGACAAACGTCAACAGCGTCGTGATCGTGGTGGCCACCATGTCGCGGTAGTGGCCGGCTGGTATGGATGCGTTCTTAACTACATCAACCGAATGCGTCGATGACCCCGATCGGTGCGCTGAAGCATCCGACGTCAACAGGGCCACGTCTCGATCATTTTCGGTTGTTAGTATGGTCACGGCGACCTCTCACCCGAACATTTCGTCCTGACGACAGCTATACGGATGCGCGGCGACCAATCGCCATTCGCAATGTCGCCCACAACAACCTCAGGTCGAGCCACAAACTGCGTTGTTTGACATAGGCCAGGTCCATGCGCATCCAATCGTCGAACGATACGTTGCGTCCTCCGGTTACTTGCCAAATGCAGGTAATCCCCGGTGTCACGGTCAGCCGATTCCGTTGCCAAATCGTGCACCGCTCCGATTCGTGAATCGGCAATGGGCGAGGCCCTACCAACGACATTTCACCGCGCAACACGTTCCACAGTTGTGGCAACTCATCGAGTCCAGTCTTGCGTAACCAGCGACCGAAACGAGTAACGCGCGGATCATCGGCCAGTTTGAAAGCCGGTCCGTCTTGTTCGTTGACATGGCGCAGGTCATCTTGCATCTGCTCGGCGTCAGTGCGCATGGTGCGGAATTTGTACATCCGAAACGGCCGGCCACCGAATCCCTCGCGCCACTGAACGTAAATTGCTGAACCTGGCGAATCGCGCCGAATCAGCCAGGCCATGATCGGAAAAACCGGCGCCAGTACAACCATCCCCAATCCAGCCCCCACCACATCGACCAGGCGCTTCCAAAAGGGGATCGGTTTCGCGCGCGATACCCACGGTGTTGATTTCAACCTCCCCTTGCTGCGATTCTCGACGCTGTGCGCGCTGATCGGACTCGTAGGCGACGGCGGTAGGATCGCATGATCGACGTCGGTCCACAGTTCGCTCGACTTGGTGCCAATGGAGTCATCCCAGGGGTACATCATGATCTCGGTCGCGATGGTCAGCCCCAAATCGCGCCCTTTTTCCTCAACCCAATTGGCTACCACCGCCACCCCGTCACGATCGGTTTCCGGCAACAATATCGCCAGGCGATCATTCCACCAGCCCAGTTCGTCCGTAATCCTTATGCGTTCCCGGATTTGCCGAACCAGCCGGTGCGTGGCCGCCAACTGTTGTTGCCAATTGAATCGCAAGCTGACTACGCCGAACTCGAACCAAGACGGTCGGCGCTGGCAACGAGCAACTTCCTTGGCAATCGACCGCTCAAATTCCGAAGCCGTTAAGACAGGCAACTCCGGTACTCGCGTATCCGAGGTCGCCCACAACGCGCGACAATAATCCCAAACGACCCTCCACGGGCTTCGGCGGCGAATAATCATTGGTGTTAATCAAGGATGAAAATGCAAATCTCAGTTCAAGTGCCGCTAGTGGCGTCCAACTACCGACACTTGTTGACGACAATTCCCAAAAGTTTCCATTCGGCGTCCGACCACCGCGATTGAAATCGCTCGATGGACGCCAGCTGCAATTCGCGTTCTTCTAGGACCAAGATCAGCCCCTGCATACCGGACACTATCCAGGGAAACGCCCGATGCGCCGCTGACGGCAAGTCCACTAGAATAACCTGATAGTCAAGCATTTGTTCCCGCACGATTCGCGGAAACAATTCCCACGGCAGATTTTCAACGTCCCGGGGAACAAGACGTTGACTGGGAACAATATCCATGGGCCACGCGGGATCGCGAATCAACGCTTCCGCTGTCGTGGCCGCCCCCTCGAGCACCTGGCGGAAACTAACACGCGGTTGGCGGCCGGCTAACGAATAGGAAAGCCCCAGATTCGCCTCAACCAATAACACCGGCTGTTGCTGTTGCTCGGCCCAAGTCGCTGCTAAATTAAACGCGACTGTCGATTTTCCGGCGCGGTCAATCAAACTGGAAACACCGATGACCCAGGGTGCATTCAAAGGTCGGAAATCGCTTCGTGCCAACCGCTGCGTTAACGCCGCGAAATGCGTACGCAATTGAGCGCTGACCTTCGCGCAAGGACGCCGCAGCGCTGTTCGATTTGCTTTGAGACCAGGCAAGTGTTTTTCCCTACGGACACCCATGGTTTCAATCACTGAACGACCTGGCGGCGCGATGCTACTCGAGGCAGTGCCGCTAAGACGGGTACCTGCAGGCTCTGTTCAATCTCGACCCGCGTGCGCTGGTGCAGCGTTAATCGCCAATCGCGCCACCAAGCCGCAATGGTACCCAATACCAACCCCAGGGCCGCGGTTAAAGGCAACAGCACACTCCCCTTGGGACTGACAGGTTTGTACATCCGCATGGCGGGTTGCGCCACCACGACATCGGAAACGCTTTGGCGATCCAGCTCGGACAGGACTTGCGCTTCGCCCGCCTTTTGAATGTAAATGTCCAAGTGACGACGGCTGATGTCCACTTGTTGTGCCAGCCGGTCAGCCACGATGTCGTCTTCGTTCATTGCCTCCAATCGCTGCCGGACCTCCTGGCGCTTCGCGATCAGATTCTCGCGCCGACTTTCTAAACCAGCGATGATCGATTCTTGGTCAATCAACGCGACTTTGACTTCGGCGAACACCGGGTTGACGACGGCCAACATTTCCGTCCGTTGGACGGGCAACTTCTCCAATTCCGCCGTAAGAGTCTCGATCTGCTCGTTGACTTGAACTACCAACGGATGCGTGTCCATGTACAGGGCACTCAATCGAGCCCTTTCGGACTCCAAACGAAAGAGTTCGCCCCGAGCACCCTCTGTCGAGATACTCTCCAGCCCGCGGTTGGGCGCATCGACGAACTCGTCCAAGCCTGACAGGCGTGTTTGCAATTCACTGGCGCGCCGCCGCGCTTGTGCCAAACTGATTTCTACGTCCAACGTTTCCAGCTCGACTTTGTCCACCTGTTGTTGCAACGTGTTTCGGCCAGCTTCTTGCGACAACAGCCCACGGGAGTTGCGAAACTCTGTCTGTTCCGTGAGCGCTTGCTGAACCAACTCTTGATGGCGTCGAAGTTCAACTTGGAACACGTCGCCCGATGATTGAACCGAATGAATCGCCAAATGCCGACGCTGGGTTTCGGCCATGATCGCTTCCACAATTCGTTGCGCTAACCCTGAACCATTGGCTTTGACATAAATGGAGATCACACTGCTGTTCTTTTCCAAATTGACCGTGAGCCTGCGGCCCAATTGTTTGACCGCCATTTCGCGTCGTTTCAATTGGGCAAGGACCTCGGGCGATTCGTCATTGTCAGTCCCTGCGCTTGTACGAAGAATCCATCCGGAAATGTCCCAGTCCGGCCAGTACTTGTCCCAAGGACCGCGCAGGATCTCCTCCGCACCGATTTGGTCCACGACCGATTGCAATAATCCGGGACTGTTGATGATCTCTATGACTGACCGGATTTCGGTTTCTCGGGCGTCTTGAATAGAAACCGACTTGGGGGAGTTGGTCGGGTCCAATCCCGTATTCGCGCGGCCGATCTGAACGAACAAGCGACCTTCTGAAGCGTATTCGCGCGGCAATACGATCCATAAGCCCGCGCCGCATACAAGCACCAGCAAAAACACAAATGCGGCGGTGGCTCTGCGCCGCCAGACAGCTTCAACTAACTGGGCTAACGTCAGTTCGGGATGATGACTCATAGTTGCACGGTTCAACGAAGTATTGGCGGCGCGGGAACTCAGCTATTGAGTCTAATCGAATTTGAGCGGGCAACAAGTAATCGCCCTGGCGATTGCCGTTGAACACCGAGAAAAAGCTGACGAACTATTGGTTTCTCAGCGCTCTGTTCCATTTCGAGTTCGTTACGGTTGTATCGAATGTTACCAAGAGTCGGCGCGGGCAGCGACTTTGCCAAGGGCGCACACGACCACGTCATCGCCACGCCAACGCATTTGCAAGCTACCTAACGTCAATGGGGACGTGATTCCAACCAATCCAGCAAGATGTCCAAGGAGACTTCGGAAAGGTCACTCACCAACCAATCAGGGTTGGTTCTGGATAATTCGCGACAATCACTGTGGCCCGTGGCTACCGCAATCGCACTTGCGCCTATTGCCCGAGCGCACATGACGTCGGCGGGTGTATCGCCGATGACAACTGGGGGCGGAAGGATGGCGTTCCCTCCCACATGCGCTCGGGCAGCTTGCCAGGACATGCGCGCCACATCGGCTCGATCGGCGAACCAATCGCCGAAGCCGCCAAATGAAAAATGGTGGTCAATTTCGAAGGCTGCCAACTTCAATTCTGCCGCCCGCTGGCCATTGCCAGTTACGAGTCCAACTTGAAATCGATGGTCGCCTTGCAGTTGGCGCAACAAGTCTAAAACGCCAGGCAGCAACTCTCCGCGCCGCGCGGCCAACTCGTCAGCCAACTCGCGCCAATAAAGTTGGCGCACGCTGTGGTAGTGTCGGTCGAACGGCACATCGAGCGCGCGCAAATAGTCGCGCATGATTGCGAAATCAGTTCGCCCGTGGACGGGTACCTCGGGCAACTCGTCGGCGCCGAACAACGTGAACAGTGCTCGGCGCATCCCCGCTGTTCCGGCACCTCCGGTCAATAACAAAGTGCCGTCAATGTCAAACAAGACGCTCCACGGTCGATGCATTACGACAGCGCGCCCAACCGAGCAATTAAATCCGCTGTGCGGACACTATAACCCCATTCATTGTCATACCAACTAACGACCTTGGCCAATTTTCCTTTGCCTCCCAAAACTTGCGTATAATCGGCGGCAAAAATAGAACTGTGCGAGTCGTCAATGATGTCGCTAGAGACCAATGGATCTTCGCTGTACGACAGGATCCCGCGCAAAGGCCCTTCCGCGGCTGATTTCATCGCCGCATTAATCTCGTCGGCAGTCGTCTCGCGCGCAAGATTGCATGTTAAGTCAACCACGCTGCCTGCCGGTACAGGGACACGCAACGCAATGCCGGTTAACTTGCCCTTCAATGCCGGTATTACCAGGCCAACGGCCTTGGCTGCGCCCGTACTGGTGGGGATGATATTGACCCCTGCAGCCCGCGCTCGGTAGGGATCCTTATGCGGCAAGTCCAAAATCTGTTGATCGTTCGTGTACGCGTGAACCGTCGTCATCAAGCCATTCTCGATTCCGAATGTCTCGTGCAATACCTTGGCAACTGGCGCGAGGCAATTCGTCGTGCAACTCGCATTGGAAATACAACGCATTTCCGGTCGCAACTGATCATCGTTTACCCCCAAAACGCAGGTCAAATCGGGATCGTCTTTAGCCGGCGCACTCAACACCACACGCTTGGCTCCAGCAACGAGATGTGAATCGTAACCAGCCTTATCGCCCATTGCCCTCCCGACAAAAATCCCAGTACTTTCGACCACGACATCGACGTTCAGGTCTCGCCACGGCAGGTTGCGAGGGTCTTTTTCTTGGAAGACCCGGATTCTATCACCATCAACGATAAGATGCTGATCATCGAATCCTACATCCCCCGGATAACGGCCATGCACACTGTCATACTTCAACAGCGTCGCCAACATCTTGTTATCCGTGAGATCATTGACGGCGACGACATCGAATTCGTCGGGCCGCGCCATCAAATTGCGAAACGTCAACCGCCCGATCCGTCCAAATCCATTAATTGCGACGCGAATTGCCACGACCCACCTTTCTCCCTTTGACCACACCGGCATCAATCTCATCAACCTATCCCCCCCCACCCCTCCCATCAACCCCAAACATAAGGACAGGCATAATTATGTTGACAGGGTTGGCTGGATTTGATACAGTGCGGAAATCTGGTGGGGAGAGCGGGTCGGTTGATTACGGGAGTTGGACCATGACAATGCCACGAAAGTTGCTGGTCGATGTGAATGTCACACGGTTTTATC
>JACTND010000129.1 GCA_014584305.1 Planctomycetota bacterium
CGCATCGCAATCTGGATGAGTGGACCCGCCAGGGACTGTTTCGCTTGGATCTCTATTTTCGGCTCTCCGTGTTCCGCATCCAACTACCCCCCTTGCGCGCGAGGCGCGAGGACATTCTTCCTTTGGCGATGCATGTGTTGGCGCAATGGAATCAAGCCAATCAGACGCAATGCCGTCTGTCGGATTCCGCAGCGGATGAGTTGCAACGCCGCGATTGGTCCGGCAACATCCGTGAATTGAAGCATGCCGTCGAGAAGGCGGCAATCTTCTCCCGAGGCGGCGTCATCGACGTCAGTCATATTCCAGCCGCGCTTCCGTTTCCGATCGATACGACGGGCTCGGCTCCGCCAGTTCCCGACATTGCCATTGTCGAACAGCTTGCGCGCTGGACGCGCAGCAAGTTGGAACAGCCCGATAGCCACGGCCACATATACGAGGAACTGCTGTCGCTGGTGGAGAAACCGGTTTTTGAAACCGTGCTCGATCATTGTCAAGGCCAATGGACGCAGGCCAGTAAGCTGTTGGGAATCCATCGCACGACACTGAAACGCCGAACGTCGTCGGCCTAGCGAAAAATTCCTGGACGCGATGAGAATGCAGGATGAGAGAGGAACATCATGGAGTGTGATATCTGCGCGAGGATCGAACCGTGGTGATTCAAGTGAAAGTCAAACCGAACGCGAAGAAGAGTGCGTTGGTCCGTCAGGCCGATGGTACATGGATTGCCCACGTCCCAGCACCCCCAGTCGATGGCAAAGCCAACGAAGCCTTGCTCCGTCTGATTGCCGAACATTTTCAAATACGAAAGAATGCCGTGACGATTCAATCTGGTCAAACGGCACGGATCAAAAGGGTAAGGATCGCTGTGAATTCTAACGGATAGCTTGATTGGTTGCGGCGCAACCGTTCACGAGTGAATATCGAAAGGAGCCATTCGTAGCCCGATTCATCATGTTCGAAGGCGGCAATAGCCGCGCGTCCCAGTCGAGAATGTCTGTCGAACAAATTCGTGCAACTAACTGGACGAGGTTTGATGAGCCTCCTACATTTGTATGCGTGTCGATCGCCGGTATCGGCGTGGCTCCAAAGAACGAAGACAGGCAGGCTCCTTGCCGAGCGGTAGCAAGATGTTCGCGACGAACCGACCACGATTACCCTCGGCCCGCGAAGTTCTCCTGTACGGCTTGAGTCTGCTGCTCGGTTGCATTCCGCAATCGCTTGGCGCTCAAATCCCCGCGGACCGCCTGAACATCTTGATGTTGGTGGCCGATGACCAGCGCTGGGACTCGCTCGGCGCCGCGGGCAACAATGCCATCCACACCCCGCGGCTCGATCAATTGGCGTCGCGTGGCATTTACTTTACGCATGGCTACGTGACAACCAGTATCTGCATGACGAGCCGAGCATCGATTCTGACGGGTCAGTATATGTCCCGGCATGGTATCGACCGATTTGGCAAACCCCTTGCGCCCGATCAATTTGCCTACACCTACCCGGCCGCGCTCCGCGCAGCGGGGTACTACAGCGGATTCGTAGGCAAATATGGAGTGGGAGACATTCCCACCGATGGGTTTGATTGTGCGCGAGTCTATTCCGGTCGGCATTGGCTGGATGACAACGGTGCCCGAGTCCATGTAACAGAACAAAACGCCCGGGATGCGATTGAGTTTATTGAGACGCGACCGATCGATCGCCCGTTTGTGCTCAGTGTTTCCTTCTTTGCTCCGCACGCGGAGGATGCTGCGCCCGAACAGTACTTGCCGCAACCGTGGAGCGCGCAATTCTATGAGAGCCAGACAATTCCCGAATCGCCCCGGATGCAGGCGGCCTACTTGGAGGCTCTCCCCGAGTTCTTGCGAGATCCGCGCAATGAAGGACGCGTACGGTTTCATAGGCGGTTCGATGCCCCAGAACGGTACCAACAATCCATGCGCAACTACTACCGCTTAGTTACGGAAGTCGATGATGCCGTCGGTCGGATGATCTCGATCCTGGAGCAACAAGGAATTCTCGATCAAACCTTGATTCTCTATATCGGCGACAATGGCTATTTCCATGCCGATCGAGGGTTAGCAGATAAGTGGTATCCCTACGAAGAATCCATTCGCGTGCCACTCATCATTTGGGACCCTCGATTGCCCCCAGAACGCCGCGGACAGCGGATCGATGCAATCGCGCTGAACGTGGATCTGGCGCCGACGATACTCCAGGCGGCGAACTTGCCGCGCGATCCTCAAATGCAGGGCCGCGACCTGTCAATGTTGTACCTGAGCCCGGACACAGTCCGACAATCCGAAACTTGGCGGGACGAATTCTTCTACGAACATCCGACCATTACGGACCGCACGCGCATTCCCGCCTCGCAAGCGGTCGTGCGACGCGATGGGAAGTACGTTTGGTGGCCAGAATGGGATGTCGAGCAATTCTTCGACCTGCGCGCCGACCCGTCTGAGTTACGTGATCTTGCTCAAGACCCGGCCTATCGAGAACAATTAGCGGTGTTCCGCCAAAAACTGGCGCATTGGCAGAGACGGGTCCGGTAAAACCCGTGAGGTTGCACGTACTTTTGTTTTTGAGCAGGCTGATACGTGATCGCCACCTGGAAATGCTTGGGAATTTGCTGCTGAAGGATGGAACTCGTTCACCATGGCACCGGGCAATTTCTTGATTCGTTTCCTGTGGGCGGTCATAACAATAGGCACCATTGTGGATTGCTCACCCGTCGCGAGCAGGCAAATTGCCGACGACTTGCGCGCGCTGCGGGAACGATTCCAAACGCAAGAACTGACGTTGTCGAAATCCGGCGGTTGGATCTTTGCCATCGGCAATACGCCGCGCATCATCTGGCGCGATGTCGATGAAGTTCGCAGGCTGGGAGCCCAAGTCGATTTTGAAACGCGATGGTTCGACGACAACTTGGAGGAAGCCCACGAGCCTGATCACGCTGGACGCTGGATGGCCTGGCTCAGCGGAATCGCGCCCAACGGATTGCCCTTTCGCCGCGCATTGACGTTCTATGCGCTCCCTCAAAAAATCGAGACCGAGTACAGGCCCGATCTGACGATCGTCTTCCCGAATTTTCCGGGACCCAACGCTCCGCCCGCTTGGCGCGAACATCAACAGGAATTCGATCGGCTGGCTCGGGACCTAGTCGTTCGCGCCCTGATGGAGAGCGAACGCGGAGCAATCCTCGCGGCCGGTTTAACGGAATCCCAACCGCTGGGTCGTGCCAAGCGATACGTCGAATCGACTGAGGTTATGAACGATGACCGACACTTGGCGCTGAAGTTGAAACTCTTCAATCTCGCCGATCAGGTGCGGCCGCTACGACCGCCGCAAGTCCGCGCCACGCCCGCACCTGTTCTGCGCAAGGCCTCGCTCGACCAGGCTGGAGTTCCATCCTCCGCCAAACAAAAGATCGATGACTATTGCCGCCAATGGGCTGCGGCGACCAACGAGCCGTTTGTAATTGTCGTCGCCCGCCGCGGCGTGATCATCACGCACGAAGCGTTCGGGGTCGATTCGCAGGGCACGCCGATCGATCGCGACTATCGTTCCTGGGTGGCTTCGATTACGAAAACTGTCACCGCGACCCTTTTTAGCCAGTTCGTCGATCAACAGCTGATCGAACTCGATGCGCCGATTTCTTCTGTGTTTCCGGACTTTCCAAAGAACTCGCCTCAGGTGCCGACGTTCCGGCAATTGCTCAACCATACCAGCGGTCTGTCGGGTCACGGCGAATTCGGTGGCATGCACAATCCGCATCTGGAGAACATCATTTTAAACGCCATCGACGTCAACGAACCAGGCAAAGTCCACCAATACTGTGGCCGGGGGTTTGAGTTGGCTGTCAAAGCCATGGAGATTGTCTGCGGCAAGAGTGCGGCCAGAATTTTCGATGACCATCTGTTCCGGCCCCTCGGATTCGGCGATGTGGTGATGGGGAACGCCAGCTCCGACGGTGAGTTCACTGCGATGGAGTTGGCTATTCTTGGACAGTATATGCTGAATCGGGGAAGCTATGGTGAGTTACAATTCATAACGCCGGAGACGTTTGCGGAGTTCTTGCCCCAGCCGCTCCCAATCGCGGGCGCGATCGACGAACAGGGCCTGGGTGTCCACCCGATCCGCCATCTTCGCGCCGGTGCGCCGGCCGACGCGAAACGGCCGGAGGATCTGTGCTTCAGCCCTCAAACCATCGGCCACGGATCGTTATCGGGGAGTGTTTTTGTTGTCGATCTCGAACAGGAATTGGTTATTACACAATCGCGCCGCGCCTACCGCGACGCCGACAACGTCTGGTTCTACCCGTTCTTTCAAGTAGTCGCCGACGCCATCGCACCGGATCCTCGCCACAGCGCACCGGCGGACGACCGATGAGCTACCGCGACGTCAAACGCGAGAATTCTTTAACGGAGGTACCATGAATCGAGTTGTGAACCCAGAACAAATCGCACAATCGCTCGATGAACTTTGGTCGCCGCGCGTCGTCGGCGAAGTGGACGAGGTCTTTATCAAGGTCGCCAAAGTCCACGGACAATTGACGTGGCACGCCCACGAACATGAAGACGAGTTGTTTTTGATCTTGCGTGGTCGTCTGCGCATCGAAATGGAACACGAAACGGTAGTGTTGAACGCGGGTGAGATGTTTATTGTTCCCAAAGGGATACGCCACAATCCGATAGCCAATGAGGAGTGCTTGCTGTTATTGGTTGAAAAGAAATCGACGTTGCACACCGGCGATGTTGTCATAAACCAGACACGTTCCATCGCCGACCAACTCCGGCCTATCGAATAATCCGCGGCCTGTGATTTAGTCGCGCGGCGCTGACTCCAGCGGGCCGCGGCGAAATTCAAAAGGAACTTCGCCGATCTCCTGCGTGTTTCGGTTGCGCATTGCCACCCACACGTTTAACATCCCATCATCGGTCAATTGATACGTCAATCCACCAAAATAGGCGGCGTGTTTTTCCAATTTGACCAGGGGAAAAGTAACCGAATGGTCCTTGTCCTCCCACCCGGTGAAATCAGGATGCAAATGCCGCAGCTTCAGTACGACGCCTCCCTCGGTTTGGACAAACGAGAAAAACTCGCTGAATACTAATGGTCCGTTTCGCGCATAGCGGAACGCCCCCGTCATCAAATCATTCCTGGGCGGCAGAAATACTTCCTCGCATTCGCCCCCCAGCCCCGTGCCGACCCATCTCCCAACCAGCCAATCCAACTCGGACAATTTTGCCGGGAGGGGAGTTCGGCCGTCATCGAGCCCCAGAGTGTGTTCCGTTTGGCGAGTTTGTGCCCGCGCACCCACCTCCATGGTCACCAACCCCGCCAACACCAGCATCACAACCACCGCCGCCTTACCCATGACCCCTCCACCACCAAAAAGGACAGGCATAATCATATCCTCAAGAATTACCCACATTTTGCAGCGTTTTGCCACCTAACGCGTGTGGAAACTGCGATGCAACTCGCGGAGCGTGGGGCCTTTCAAACAATGATCGTCCTTCAAGAGATCGGAAGCCAAGTCCATTTGGTGAACCGATGGAAGGCAATCTGCGCGGGCGCCTGGTCGGATCTTGGCGAGTAATAATGCCGGATTCTCCGCCATTGATTCGATTAGGGCGGAACGTCCTCGTGACGATCAATGGAGAGAGAAAAGTGCCAAGTTCCCCTCAAATCGCGGAAAATCCCCGTCAATTGGCGAGTTCATAATAATGCCTGTCCTTTTTGGGCGGTCGATTGGAGGAGGGTCCAGAGGCGCGCGATGTGGGGGCGTTGAGTCGATTCGGCGCCGATCGAGATGCGGCACATCCAACGGCGGTTTACTAACGCTGGAGTCAAATAGGCTTCTCCGCGGAAATTGATTTCGTCCACCCAACGCCGGGTATGGGCATCGATTTCTTCATCGCTCCACCCGGCTGGTTCGTGCCGCACGCAAACGGTTTGCAGTACAACAGGTGCTACGATCCGCCAATCGGGTGCTTTTTGAATTTGCTCGGCCAACCAAGCGGCATTCTCCATATCGCGTCGCAAGCGAGATTGCAATTGAGCGACTCCCTCAGCGCGCAGCAGGCACCATAGTTTCAACGCTCGAAAACGTCGCCCTAAGGGGATTCCCCAATCGCGATAATTGTTTACTTCTTGATCCGCCGCCGATTGGAGATAGCTGGGATTGGTGGACATGACGCGAACCAAGTGTTGCGGATCGCGCACGTAATACAACGAGCAGTCGAACGCCACCCCGAGCCATTTGTGCGCATTGATCACCAAGGAATCGGCGCGCTCGATACCTTGCCACATCCAACGGCACTCCGGCAAGATCATGGCCGATCCAGCCATCGCCGTATCCACGTGGATCCAAAGGCCGCGCCGGTGAGCGATGTCGGCGATTGCCTCCAACGGGTCGATTGCCGTGGTTGCGGTCGTCCCGATCGTTACGACAACAGCGCACGGCTTCTTGCCGGATTCGAGATCCAGATCGATCTGACGTTCTAAATCAGCGGGGTCCATTGCGTAGCGGGCGTCGCAAGCGACATGACGGACGTTGTCGCGACCCAACCCGGCCAACCAAGCCGCTTTGTCCACAGAACTGTGGCTCTGCTCGGAAACATAGACGACCAAGGGAGCCGTCTCGCTTTGCAAACCGCCGCGCTCGGCGCTGAAGTTCGAAGCTCGTTCGCGGGCGCAGATCAGTGCGACGAGCGTGCTGGTCGAGGCGGTATCTTGGATCACGCCCTGCCAGGTTGAAGAAAGTCCGAACAGCTCTCGCATCCAATCGACCACGCGCGTTTCCAGTTCGGTCAGCGCCGGGCTCGACTGCCACGATAGGCCGAGTACACCCAAGCCCGTGCTGAGATAGTCGCCCAACACGCTGGCAAGAGAACCATTGGAAGGGAAATAGCCGAAAAAACAGGGATGTTGCCAATGACAAAGCGCGGGCATGACGATCGACTCCAAGTCGCCGAGAATTTGGGAGAATGGTTGAG
>JACTND010000294.1 GCA_014584305.1 Planctomycetota bacterium
CATTATCGGTACGCCCGTGGTGTACGGTGGCTTGGTGTATGTGGCTGTCGGTGAAGACCCCGAACACGGGGAAGGCGAAGGGCACTTGTGGTGTATCGATCCCAATGGCCGGGGTGACGTCAGCCCGACCTTGGTGTTCAATGGCGCCGATCTAGAAAACCCCATCCCACACAAGCGCTTGCAGGCCTGCGTGGAGGAAGAGGGCGACTTCGAACGCCCCAATCCGAACAATCGGGCCGTATGGCATTATCGCGGCAATGCTCCGGAGGAATTCGAATCCGCCATGCACCGAACCTGCGGGTCGGTCGCCATCAAGAATAACCTGTTGTTCATCGCTGACTTCAGTGGCCTGTTCCATTGCATCGACGCGCAAACAGGACGCGCCCATTGGACCTACGACATGATGGCGGCTTCTTGGGCCTCGCCATTGATTGTCAACGACCGGGTCTATATCAGCAACGAAGACGGCACCGTGTATTGTTTTCGATTGGCGGACGAGTTAGACCTGCTCTCGAAAAACGAAATGGATTCCGCGGTTTATACGACACCAATTGTCGCCAACGACACGCTGTTTATCGCCAATCGCAATCGATTGTTTGCGATCCGCGAGGGCGCGCAAGCGGAATCTCTCGATCAATAAGCACGTGGGCACTCGGTGCGATTACTCGACGACCGGGTTGTCCAAGCCAAGTTCTGTCTGAAATTGTTGGAAGCGCCGAGCGTAGTGATCGCTGGTTGAATGGATGTGTTCGGCCTCCGTGATGAAATGCAAGCCTTCGTCGCAGCAGACCCCGTGCTTCTCCAGCACATGCTCAAAAACTTCCAATGGACTGCCGTAGATGATCAGCAGTTTGTGCTCGTCCAATTGCACCTCCTGTGGTGTGTGCGGGTTGATCACCGCCAGTCCCGTACAACCATCGTTCAATAGCAAATCTTCGTAATCCCACAAAGCGCTCATCAATACAGGCAAGTCGATTTGTTCGCGGTAATGGTCGATGTGACCCGACAGTTCATGATCATGGCTGGATTCCAGCACCACATCGACGGTTGGGCCGAGGCGTTGGACCAGATCGGCAAAAACGGGAAACAAATGTTCGCGCGAAACTGCCGCCATGATGACCGGAATCCGCGTTTGGGTTTGCGGATCGACGTAGATGTCGTGGCGATAGCCCTGCCGTGGGCAAATGTGCAAGTTCATCGCCGGGCGCACGGCCTCAGTCAATTCAAAATCGCCGTAGCGACTCGTAGCCAAATGTCGAAGCAATTGCTCGCGATGTGAAGGATCAGCGGCGCGATGCGCGGCGCCGCCAGTCGGCGTGTCGGATGGATTAGGGCAAAATGGATGCAGCGATTCCATGGCGTGGCTCCCGGGTCAGGGATTTCAGGGGTCTGGTTTACGGGTAGTTACAAGCGAGCGATCGTGTCACCCGCCAAGCAACCGTAGGTTAAGAAAACTATCAAGCAACCGAGAACTTGCTTTAGAATGGCTTGATACGGGGGGTGGCTGCGGATCATGCCAATGCAACTTGACTGATCCGCACAATCGGCACGTCCCGACTGCGCTGTCGCGCCAGCCGGAAGTCTCGGTTGCATGGCTGCCGGCTTAGGACTGTTTGGACCTGTGCAATCGCCAGCGTTTAGATCTTCACTCCCGAACCCTTGGTCAGGACCATAAACGCCGACTCGAGGTTGATCTCGTCCTCGCAGAACATTCTGATGGCAAACCCTGCTTGCACCAGAGCCGTGGACAGGTGCGAATAGTCCTCGACGCCAACTGCCAAACGGACGGCGAGCTGCTGGCCATTGGTTTCGACGGACTCGACGCCTGGCTGACATTCCACAACGCGGGCTGCCTCGTCCAGGTCGCCGGCTACCGAAATACGGATCAAGGGTTGGCCGCGGACCTGCCGGATCACCTCGGAGACCTCGCCGGAATACTCGATCACTCCCAGGTTGATGATTCCGACCTTGTTGCAGATGTCCGCCAACTCCGGCAAGATGTGGCTCGAAACGATAATGGTCTTGCCTGTCTGCCCCAAACGGCGCATGACCGCCCGCATCTCGATCCGCGCCCGGGGATCCAAGCCGCTCAGTGGCTCATCCAACAACAACACCTGAGGATCGTGCAGCAACACGCGAGCTAATCCCAATCGTTGCGTTTGTCCGCGCGACAACGTGTTTGCGTAGGCATCGCGTTTGAAATCCAAATCGACGATTTGCAGCATCTCATCGCAACGTTTGCGCCGCGCCGGCCCCTTGATGCGATAAGCCGCCGCAAAAAACTCCAAGTACTCGATGACCTTCATGTCGTCATAGACGCCGAAAAAGTCGGGCATGTAACCAACCAAGCGGCGCACATCACGCGGCGATTCGTAAATCGAATAGCCACAGACATACGCTTCGCCGTGCGACGGCTCCAAGAGCGTGGCAATAATCCTCATCGTCGTCGTCTTGCCGGCGCCGTTCGGTCCGATAAACCCATAGACATCACCCGGATCCAGGCGCAGGCTAATCCCCTGGATGGCAAAAAAGTTGCCGTACTTTTTCGTCAAGTTGTCCGTATGTATGGCATGTGTCATGCGTTCTTCTTTCAACTCTTGATTGCGCGGGCCCCAAGTGACTTCTGATCGGAACGAATTTCCCGACGCATCACGATTTCAATGATCCACAGTGCTCCATTATCTCGGCGTCGCGCCCGATTCGACCACGACTGGCAAAATGAAACGCACGACCGTTGTCTCCAGCCGCTGGCTCGCGTCGATCGGACGTCCGTCGAGGGTCAATTGTGCGGCCCCTTGCGGTAACTCGCCGATCAACACGGCGCAGCCAGCGTGCAGCGTGTCGCTGGCATCGATGCGATTCCAGTAGGCATGAGTCAAATTCGCGTACCCTTGCCCCCCAGCAGCTTGGTAGAGCATCAACAACTGAGCTATCCGCCGCACATCGCCATCGGCCACATTCCACGGTTCGCTTTGCGTGGGGTCGTCCGAACGGGAGGCCCGCCAAGTCAATACGGCCTTCGCCGTCCGTTCGCGCGCTTCGATCAAATCGACCGATTCGCCAGGATCTATCGAAGCTTCTATCGAATAGCCGCGGTTCTCGTAAAATATGCGGACGTTGTGCAGCGGCTCGACTAGTGGATTCACAAAGTTGCCGACCAAACGGCCCGTGCGCCGATGGAACCGCAATCGACTGCGTACGGATGTATTGGCCGTGCCGCGCCACGTCCCAACGAAACTCCGCGACGACGCGACGGGCAACGTCACGCGCTCCATTGCTGTTCGATCGCCGTCTCCATCGTCTGCCATTTCGACGACGCGATAGGCCGCGGACGGTCTGCCGATACCCGCGCCAGACTCGGTGCCGCCCAAGCCGGTGCCGGGCAGACCCATAACCATCACGTCCGTTTCCGAAACCCGGTCCGCAAAGGAGGCTGCGACGGAAATGCCGACGTCGCGCACGGCCACATTCGGCGAAAACAGCCCCGCCCAAAACGTGCCTCGCAGGTTGCCGTTCCGCGCATCCCAATCGATAATCTCCAAACTCCGCAATTGCACGACCGACGGTTTGGTTTGCCGCGCGATCCAAAGGGCAACGCAACTGAACACAACTACCCACAGCAAAAATGTGAACCAGGTCCACTCTGGTCGTTTCAACCAGCGTTTCAGCAAGAAATAGTCCAATGGTCCAACTATCAAGATGAACATTCCGATCAGGATGGCGATCATGCTGAAACTGACGACAGTAAGTCGCGGAAACTGATCCAGGGCGGCGCGGAGCTGGCCCGCCAGATCGCGATATCCGTAGTGCGTAACGCGGCTCGAGAACGTTTCGGTCCCGCCGCGCTCCTCAGTCCAGCGGATACCGGCGATCAGTTGTTCCAACAGGTTGGCCGACCCCGGCCACTGCCGCAGCGTTTCATTGTCCAAGGGCAAAGCGACGAAGGTCAGTAGTCCAAATCCTTCAGCGCGGCGCACAACCAACGGTATGTCGCCTTGTTGCAAGGCTACCACGGCGTCAGCTGGCGCCACGCGCGCCACATCAATCCGCGGACGCGATGAATTGATTAACGGCTCTTTGGCGTTGACTTGCACCTCCAATTGCCGGGACGATCGCAACTCCGCCGCGCCCAACCACTCGCCGGGCAACAGCTCGGTGATTAGCCGCTGTCCCAGCGGGTTTTGATCGGCGTTGGGCGCCGTCCAGATAATCAACTTGCCACCCTGTTGTATCCATTGCCGCAGCGCGTCGATGTGCGCAGCAGTCAATTGCTGCAATACGTCGGGGTTGGCGGCCGACAACACCAACGTGTCGATATTTTGCAGACCGCGCGGATGCCAGGGGAATAGGGCGACGTCCGCGACTTCGATGAGGTTGGTGGCTTCCGTCCCGCTGCGCAGCGCAGCCGAACTCGGCAACAACATCCGGGCTTCGGGCGCCAACCCCACGAAGGCCACTAATCGTGTGGTGGCTGGCCAAATCCGCCATAGTGCTCCTTCGGCGCGGACTGCCAACGATCGTTCCGCCACCACCGCGCCCGCCGCGTCGAGCAACTGTATCTCTATGCGCCCGTGCGCGCGCCCCAACAAGAAATGACCCAAGACCACGCGCTCCAGCCGCGGGTGGGGCACCAACATCATTTCATACACCGCGGGCTGATCGTCAACATCGCGGCAGGTCACGCGACTCTTCACGGGATGACGGTTCGCCACCTTCGGACTGATCTCACAAACGAACGGTGTCCATTCACCCAATCGCCATTGACCGGCAATTCCCAATTCCAGGCGCTCAATACCGTCCTCGCCGAAGGTCAAGGCAGAAGCAGCTAGCGCACCCCAAGCCCCAACTGCCATCGTACAGACGTACCACAGCCACCGCGCCATCGTTAGGGCTTCTCCGAATCGGGACAGATACAATCGAATCGCTGGCATCCGGGACAGCCCTCACCATATTTACTGCGGATCGCATCGGTCAGATCGACGCCACAGACATTGGCAATGGTGGCCAACCAAGCCAACACATCGGCGAACTCCTCGCGCATATTCGCCAGATCGCGTTGACGCAAGGCAGCCGACAATTCGCCCATCTCCTCCATCAGCCACATGAATGTCCCCTCTACACCGCGCTGCATGTCCTTGTCGAAATACATGCGGTGGATGAGGCGTTGGAAGTCGCGCACACTCAAAGCCGACTCAGTGTCCACGGAATTCGTTTCGGTCAACGGCTGCCTCCAGTTGTCGGTTGCGTGGTATCTTTTGGCGGCAGTGCGATTTGGATCTCTCCAGCCACCACGCGCACCGGGTACGATCCTATTTTGACTCGGGGATTATCACACCAGGTCCCATCGCGCACGTCAAACCGCCAACCATGCCATGGGCAAACCACAATTCCATTGTCGATAAAGCCTTCCGATAACGGCGCGCCCATGTGCGGGCAACTATCCTCGATGGCAAAAAATTGGCCGCCATGATGAAACACGGCCACTACCTGATCGCCGACGGCAAAAGCTCTGGCTTGCCCCTCGGGAACCTCGTCCACCGAACCCACGGTAACATAATTTTCAGTCATCAGTGACTCGATGCAGCGCTCAGTTCCTCAGCGTACTCGGCGCACGATTTCCATGCGCGACTTTTTGTTGACCTTGGTTTCAATATGCGCGTCGCGCAAGGGAGCGTGGGTCGTCAGTTCCAAGGTCGATTCCGTTTCCGAAAAATTGCCGAGACTGACGTCGAATCGAGCAAACCCTGTCCCTGAAAAATCGACGATCTTCGGCTGGGCGACTGACTCCGCCGCGTCCGCCGTTGCCGCGGGGGCATTGCGCAGCAGATACTCGAATTCCAATCGTGCCAACGACCGCCCTCCAACCCTCTCGCTCCCGCGCAGACGATAGACTTTTGCCAACTGCTTGCCGGCCCACGCCTCCGACTCAAGAGCGGCTTGCCACTCGTCGTCCACATTGACTGGGCTTGCCGGCAATACAATGTTGGACTGGGAAAACATCCGTTCCATTCCTTCCGGCGAAAACATCTCGCGCAGCACTGTGGCGCTCGGCGCACGGCGCAGCCGTTCGATCGATGCTTCCGGCAGTTCCACGCCGACGATCGATCCGTCGGATTTCAACCGGACGACGACGATTAAATCTACGAGTGACGAGAGTTGCCCGTACAAGGCACCAGCTGTGCCGCGCAGTGACTCGTCGCGCGCTGTGTCCAGCGTGATTCTCCCGGATCCATCGTCCGTTGGTGTAACCAAATCCAAACGAATGCGCTTCACGGTCTGCTCGAGGCGCGCTACGTCCCCATCCGTGTCCACTACTCGCCAGTGCAAGTCGAGGATCACTTCGGATTCTTGGCGACTGGACAACGGATAATAGACGGAAACCGTCGAAGCTTGCTCCTTGATCGAAACATCAAACTCGTCGCCGACGGCCCAGGACCAACGCAGGTTGACGGGTTCGTCGCTCCGAACCGCGGACCAAGGTAACAACAAAGCCGCAATGAATAGCCAATACCGCATGTGAAGGCCGCCTACAGTTCCAACGGCGCGCCGACCTGGGCCACCCAGGGTTCGGCTTCCGTTTCCGCCTTTACGCGCCGCGCCCATTGCTGTGCGTCCTGCGCGATGGGCGGCCACGTGTTGTAATGCGTGGGGAGTACGCGCCGCGGCCGGATCAATCGAATGGCCTCCAAACTTTCATCAATTCCCATCGTGTACAAATCGCCTATGGGTAGTACGGCCAAATCGATCCCTCGGTTTCCAATCAAACTCATATCGGTGAACAAAGCCGTGTCACACGCAAAATAGATTTTCTTTCCTTCCGCTTCGAGGACGAAACCTGCCGGGACGCCCCCTGGCGTGCCGTCCGGCAGCGTGGAACTGTGCCATGCCGGAGTCATCCTCACCACGCCCCAAGGCAATTG
>JACTND010000149.1 GCA_014584305.1 Planctomycetota bacterium
CAAGCTGCACGACCCGATTCAGCTTTGGCAAAAGCGATTGTTAGACGAGGGCGTTTTGTCTGATGAGCAGGTTGCCGAGTTGGACACGGCGGCGACTGCCGAAGCCGCCGAGTCGGTGCGTTTTGCCCAGGAGAGTCCGTTGCCGGAAAATGCCGACATTCTCGCGGATGTTTACTGCGAAGTGGACCGTCAGACCCCGGCCGGCCGCACCGGAAAATTCTTCTTCAACGACTAACTGAGAATTTCCATGCCTGTCATCAATTATCGCAAAGCCCTGAACGACGCGCTGGCGGAGGAACTCGCGCGTGACGAAAACGTTTTCATCATTGGCGAGGAGGTCGCGCAATACAACGGCGCTTACAAGGTGACGGAAGGCTTGTGGCAACGGTTCGGCGACAAGCGCGTGCTGGACACGCCCATCACGGAAGCGGCGTTTGTCGGTTTGAGCGTCGGCGCTTCGATGCTGGGGCTGCGCCCGGTCGTTGAATTGATGTTTTGGAGTTTTGCCTATGTAGCTTACGATCAGATCGTCAACAACGCCGGCTGCATCCGTTACATGTCCGGCGGCCAGATCAATCTGCCGCTCGTCATTCGCGGCCCGGCCAACGGCGGCACCAACGTCGGGGCCACTCACTCGCACACGCCGGAAAGCATCCTGGCAAACAACCCTGGCGTGAAGGTCGTTTGCCCCGCCACGGCCTACGACGCAAAAGGGCTGATGAAAACCGCCATACGCGACAACGATCCCGTCTTTGTGATGGAGAACACCCTGCTCTATGGCGAAACATGGGAAGTGCCGGAGGAGGAATACCTGATTCCGCTCGGCGTCGCCGACGTGAAGCGGGAAGGCGCCGACATCTCGCTCATCGCGCACGGACGCGCCGTCCTCACGAGTTTGAAGGCGGCGGAAATTCTGGCGCACGACCACAACATCCGTGCCGAAGTCGTGGATTTGCGATCCATCCGGCCGCTCGATGAAGAAACCCTTCTCCGCTCCGTGCGTAAAACGCATCGCGCCGTGCTCGTGGATGAAAACAAACCGTTCTGCGCTGTGAGCGCCCAGATCGCCGCGACGATACAGGAAAAGGCGTTCGACGATCTGGATGCGCCGGTCGTGCGCGTTTGCGCGCTCGACGCGCCGGCCATTTACAGTCCGCCGCTCGAAAAAATCCAATTGCCAACGCCCGAACGTGTCGTGGGAAAAGTTTTAAGCATCGCCTGACGCCCATCGTTATGCCCTACGTTGAAATGCCCAAATTGAGCGATACGATGACCGAAGGCACCGTGGTCAAGTGGCGCAAAGCCGTCGGGGAGCCGGTCGGCATCGGCGACGTCATTGCCGAAATCGAAACCGACAAGGCGGTGATGGAACTGGAAGCTTTTGACGACGGAACGCTCAAGGAAATCTATGTCAGTGAAGGCAGCAAGGCACGGATCGGCGAAAAACTGGCGTTGCTGCTGGCTGCCGGTGAAAGCGTGCCACGAAACGACGGTGAAGCGGTCAAATCTGGAAAAGCCGGTTTGGCTGCCGCGAGTTCGAGCCAGCCAACCTCGCCTCCAGTCAAAGTTGGAAAGGCCAGCGCACCGATTTCCAGCAACCGCGTGAAGGCCTCGCCATTGGCGAAGAAAATTGCCGGCGCGAAAGGCGTGGACTTGGGTTTGATTCGAGGCTCCGGCCCCGGCGGACGCATCGTTGCCCGCGATGTTGAGTCAACTGCGGCGATTCCCGCATCCAGGCCCATAACGGCGATTCCGATAATACCCGCCGGACCGGGCGACCGGCGCATTCTCCTTGGCGGAGTGCGGAAGATCATTGCCGAACGGTTGCTCGCCAGCAAAACGCAAATTCCGCATTTCTACCTTAACATTGAAGTGGATGCTGGCGAACTCGTCCGGCTGCGGTCCCAATTGAACGAGCACTTGGAAAAGTCAGGACAAGGCAAACTGACGTTCAATGATTTCATTCTGAAAGCCGCAGTTGCCGCGGCCACGAAAATCCCGCGCGTTAATGCCTCCTTCGCCGGCGACGCCGTCATCGAATACGGCAACATTCACCTTTCAGTCGCGGTGGCCATCGAGGATGGTTTGGTGACGCCGGTCATCCGCCAAGCGCAGAAGAAATCGCTGCGCGAAATCAGCGAAGCGGTGAAAGACCTGGCCACGCGCGCTCGCACCAAGAAACTCAAGCCGGAGGAATACCAGGGTGGCACGATCACCGTGTCGAATCTAGGCAGCTACGGCATTGACAGTTTTTCGGCGGTGATCAATCCGCCGCAAGCGGTCATCCTTTCGGTTGGCGCCATCTTGAAAAAGCCGGTGCTCAACGCACAGGACCAAATCGTTCCTGGCCATCGCCTGGCCATCGGCTTGAGCGCTGATCATCGTGTGGTGGACGGCGCCATCGGCGCGCAATATCTCGCGGAACTGCGGACGCTGCTGGAAAATCCAGCCGCGTTATTGCTGTAATGGAATTCTTATGAACTACGACCTGATTGTCATTGGCGGCGGTCCCGCCGGCTATGTCAGCGCCATTCGCGCCGCCCAACTGGGCAAACGCGTCGCCTGTGTCGAAAAGGAGCGGGCCGGCGGCACCTGCCTTAACTGGGGCTGCATCCCCACCAAATCGCTTCTGCGCAACGCCGAGTTGTTTCACCTGATGAAACATCGCGAAGGCGAGTTCGGTTTCGGCTTTGACAATTTGCGCTACGACTGGAGCAAAATCATCAAACGTTCACGGGATGTCGCCGACAAAAACGCCGCCGGCATCGAGCATTTATTCAAGAAAAACAAGGTGGACTATGTTCGCGGCGAAGCGTCGCTTGTCGGCCCCGGTGTGGTGGCGGTGAAAGGCGCAGACGGCAAAACTCAGAAACTTGAAGCAACGAAAATCCTGATCGCTACCGGTGTCGTGTCGCGTCCGCTGCCCGGTTTGCCGTTCAACGGCAAAGCGGTCATCGGCAGCCGCGAAGCGATGATTTTGGAAAAGCAACCCAAAGACATCATCATCATCGGCGCCGGCGCGATCGGTGTCGAGTTCGCCTATTTCTTCAACGCCTTCGGGACGAAGGTCACGCTCGTAGAGATGCTGCCGAACATTCTGCCGCTCGAAGACACCGAAGTTTCGCAAACATTGGAAAAAGCCTTCGTCAAACAGGGCATCAACGTTCTGGCCGGCACCAAAGTGGTCAAAGCCGAAGCCAGCGCGCAGAGCGTCAGGGTCAGTGTCGAAGGGAAAAAATCGGAAACGCTGGAGGCCGAAGTCTGCCTGGTGGCCATCGGCGTGCAGCCGTTGCTGCCGGCCGGTCTGTCACTTCAACTCACACCACGCAATTTCATCCAGACGACCGATCGTTATCAAACGAGTGTTCCGGAAGTCTTCGCCGCCGGAGACATTATCGGGCCGCCGTTGCTCGCGCACGTCGCCAGTTATGAAGCGATTCAAGCGGTCGAAGGGATGTTCACCAATCACGTCCCGAAGCGAATCAATATTTTTCCCAGTTGCACCTACTGCCAGCCGCAGGTAGCCAGTGTCGGCTTGAGCGAACGCGCGGCGAAGGTACAGGGATTGAAATACCGGGTCGGCAAATTCCCGTTTACCGCCAGTGGCAAAGCCCGCGCCGCGGGCGAAGTGGATGGCTTTGTGAAACTACTGTTTGGCGAACGATACGGCGAACTGCTCGGCGCGCACATCATCGGCGCCGAAGCGACTGAGATGATTGCCGAACTTGGCCTGGCCCTCACGCTCGAAGCGACTCACGAGGAGATCGAAGCCACCATCCATGCCCATCCCACTTTGAGCGAAGCCGTCCACGAAGCCACCGGCCAGGCGTTCGGGGCCGCGATTCATCTTTGAAAATTAAGAAAGGACAGCACTTGAACCAAAACGATCAGCGAAATCAGGCGCAGCATCCCGATGAAGACATCCGGTGCGAGGTCTGTGGACAATTCGGCGCCGTTCGCGTGGGCGACCGGGCGCTCTGTCAGGATTGTTACACCGGCAGTGGTTCCTGTTGTCCCGAATTCGGCAAAGACGATTTGTGGACTTTCCCGGAGGAGCAGCCGAAGGAATCGAACCGATCGTCTAGTCCCGTCTAGTCCCCAATGAAGCACACAGAGAGAAAGGCGAAACATCATGGCCGATAAAAACAGCCGACTGCCACAAAATGTCCCCGGCCCGTGGTATGTGGATTCCAACTGTATTGATTGCGATCTCTGCCGGGAAACCGCGCCCAGTGTTTTTCGACGCGACGAAGACAATGGCAACAGCATCGTGTTCCACCAACCGGAAACTGAGGAGGAACTGCGGCAGGCAGAGGAAGCGATGTCCGGCTGCCCAGTCGAGGCCATCGGCAAGGACAATCCCTCGCCACCCGCGCCGACATCGGCTTCAGCTACCGAATCTGCCAAGCCGTCTTGAAACATGCCTGTTCAAGCCGGAAACGAGAAACGCGTGGTAGTGCTGGGCGCCGGTTTTGGAGGGCTGACGTTTTGTCAGGCCTTCAATTGTCCGCGTGCCCGGATCACGCTGGTGGACCGACAAAACCACCACCTGTTTCAGCCCCTCCTGTATCAAGTCGCCACCGCCGGTTTATCGGCGCCGGAGATCGCCCAACCGATTCGCTCAATCCTTTCTCGACGAAAGCACGTCGAGGTGCTGCTGGCCAACGTCACAGGAATGGACCTGATGCGCCGCGAAGTGAGGCTCAATCACACGGTTTTGCCCTACGATTATCTGGTGCTGGCCCTCGGCGGCGTAACCAGTTACTTCGGCCATCCGGAGTGGGAACAGCATGCGCCGGGACTCAAATCACTGGACGATGCCTTGCGAATCCGTCGTCAAATACTGCTCGCGTTCGAACGGGCGGAAACCACGATGGATGCCAGTCAGCAGGCACGGTTGATGACCATCGTGATCGTGGGTGGTGGAGCGACCGGAGTTGAACTCGCCGGCGCCTTCGCCGAACTGGCTCGACGGGTATTGAAGCGAGACTTTCGGCGAATCGATCCGCGCCGCGCACGCGTGATCCTGTTGGAGGCGGGGCCGCGATTGCTACCGCAATTCTCCGATCAGCTTGCAACAAAGGCTGCGCGCCGCCTGACGACGCTCGGAGTGGATATTCACCCTCACACTCGCGTCGAAACCATCGGCGAAGGTTTTCTTGTCCTGGCAAATGGCACTCGGATCGAAAGCGCGAATATCATTTGGGCCGCCGGAGTCGTGGCCAATCCGTTGGCCCGAACGATCGGTGTCGAATTGGACCGTGCAGGACGCGTACGCGTCAGTTCGGATCTGAGCGTTCCGGGCCATCCGGAAGTTTTCGTTGTTGGCGATATGGCAGTGGTTCATGACCACGATGGGCGGACGGTGCCTGGAGTATCGCCAGCGGCCATGCAGATGGCACGACACGTCGCACGCATCGTTGCACACGAGTGTCGGGCAGGGGCCGCGAAAACCGCCGCGCGGCCTGCATTTCGGTATTGGAACAAGGGCACGATGGCCACGATTGGCCGTTCAGCGGCTGTCGCACAAATTGGGCGATTTGAATTCTCGGGATGGCCGGCCTGGGCCGCGTGGTTGCTCATACATTTGGTTTTCCTCATCGGTTTTCGCAATCGGGCGGCCGTCCTTCTGCAATGGATTTATTCGTATTTCGCCTACAAACGAGGGGCTCGCATCATCACCGGCCTGGACGGCCTGCCCTAGTCGCCCCTGGCGACCGTGGGAATCGCAGGGCGGGATGCGCCGAAGAAGCAGGCTTGCACCGGCGAAGGGGGTATTCTCACATTTCCAAGAGAGTTCGGGCTGGGTTCTCCACGGCATCTTTGATGCGCCGCAGGAACAACACGGCTTCCCTACCGTCCACAATCCGATGATCGTACGTCAACGCGACATACATCATTGGGCGGATCACCACCTGGCCGGCCAGTGCGATGGGGCGCTCTTGAATGGCGTGCATCCCGAGGATGCCGCTCTGGGGCGGATTCACCAGCGGCGTCGAAAGTAACGAACCGAACACTCCGCCGTTGGTGATGGTGAACGTGCCGCCTTCCAGCTCCTCCGGTTTGAGTTTGTTATCCCGGGCGCGCTGGGCGAAATCGCCAATGACCTGCTCGATCTCCGCAAAGCTCGACCTATCCGCCTCGCGCAACACCGGCACGACCAAACCACGGTCCGTGCTGACCGCCACGCCGATGTCGTGGTAGTTGCGATAGACAATGTCCGTGCCGCGGATTTCGGCGTTCAACTGCGGAATCTGTTTCAGCGCATCAATCACCGCCTTGACGAAGAACGACATGAAACCCAGCTTCACGCCGTATTTTTTCTGGAATGCCTCCTGATATTGCTGGCGCAGCGCGAGAACGGCGGACATGTCCACTTCGTTGAACGTCGTGAGCAAGGCCGCCGTGTGTTGCGCTTCCACCAACCGCTTGGCGAGGGTGCGCCGCAGCAAACTCATGCGAACCACCTGTTCTTCGCGCGCGGACGGTGCCGATTTCGATGTCGCCGCAGGCGCGACCGGAGCGGGCGGCGGCGACGTTTCTTTTTCGGGCCGCTGCTGCACATGGCGCAAGACGTCTTGTTTCGACACCCGGCCACCGGGCCCGGTGGCGGACACTTCGTCGGCGCGCAGGCCGTGCTCGGCCAGAACCTTTTCGGCCAATGGCGTGGCGCGCGTCCGCGACGGCGTCTTGGACGGTGGTGGCCCTTCACCAGTTTGGCTGCTTTCGGGAGTTCGTTCCGACTCGCCAGAAGACTGACGCACTGGTGGCGGCTCGGAAGAGCCTTTGGTCTCCGCTTCAAGAATGCCGATGGTCT
>JACTND010000246.1 GCA_014584305.1 Planctomycetota bacterium
GATGGCACGACGGCCGGAACCTCGTTGGTCCGCGATATCTTTGTCGGTGCCACCGGCTCCTATCCTCAGGAACTCACCAACGTCAATGGTCGATTGTTCTTTAGCGCGGAAGAGTTTGGATTGGGACGCGAACTCTGGGTCAGCGATGGCACGTTGGCGGGAACGGTACGCGTGCGCGATATCCACGAGGGGCCCGACAATTCGTCCCCCCAACAACTGACGAATGTGAGCGGCACGCTCTTCTTCTCCGCCTTTACGTTACTGGGCCGAGAACTTTGGAAGAGCGACGGCACCAACGCGGGGACCGTGCTGGTCAAGGATATTCGGCCCGGATTCCTCAGTTCAAACCCGACGTCCTTGACGAACGTCAAAGGGATCCTGCTATTCGCCGCCAACGATGGGACGAACGGCACCGAACTGTGGCGCAGCAACGGCACGAGCGGCGGCACGACGCTGGTCAAAGATATCCGGGCCGGGGCCGAAGGCTCCAGCCCGTCCGGCTTCGTCAACAACAAGGGCATCTTGTTCTTCTCGGCCAACGACGGAGTGCACGGCATGGAACTGTGGAAGAGCACGGGAACTTCGGCCAACACGGTCCTCGTGAAAGATATCCAATCAGGGCTCGATAGTGCGCTGCCGCTATTCATCACGAACGTCAAGGGTAATGTCTTCTTCTCAGCGCAAAGCGCTGTGGGCTTTGAACTCTGGCGCAGCAATGGCTCAGTGGCCGGCACGACGTTGGTCAAGGACATCCGTCCCGGAGTCGATAGTTCCAACCCCGCGGATCTGGTCAACCTGAACGGCATTCTGGCATTCACTGCCAACGATGGGACCAGCGGTCTCGAGCTCTGGCGCAGCAACGGTCGCGATGTCGGCACCGTACGGGTCAAGGATATTGCAGCGGGCGCGGCCAGTTCGTCCCCGTTTCACTTGACCCACCACCACGGTTGGGTCTATTTCTCGGCGACGACCGCGGCGCACGGTCGAGAACTGTGGCGCAGCAACGGGTTCAGCCCCAACACGGTGCGGATCACGGATGGGAACCCCGGTGCGGGAGACTTCAATCCGGTCTTCCTGACCGGGGTCAGCACGTCGCTTTTCTTCGCGGCGAATGATGGGACGAACGGCACCGAATTGTGGGTCCTGAAGAACCCCGAGTCGGCACCGGCACCCGAAGCCTCTACTCCGATTGCCGCGTTCGCGCCCGCGGCTGCCGGCCGCGCCTGGGTCGGCTCGCTCAATTCAATGAGCCCGGCGAGATCCAGCTGCGTGGCGGAACACGGTGCCCCGGTAGATCGTGACCATTGTCCCGACCGACGCGCTCGCGGTGACCTGCCCCCAGACCTTGAATTATCTGTTCGTCCCGACAGGACGAGTCAAGGGTCCCGTCTGGCATGGTTGCGATCCATGCCGCCACGCGAAGAGGCAAGCCAGTCCTGGCAAACTTGGTTGACGTTTCAAAACAAAACGGCCGTTGCACCAGATGAAGACGAAGCCTTTGGCGAACCATTGTTTGAAGTGTCCCATGAACAGCGAGCAACGTGAAGCGATCGAAATGAGCAGGCTCAGTTTTTGGAAGTTACACCCGTTACTAGCTTGCCGACAGAGTAGCCCGGCCGTGGCTCTTCGGGCAACGCAAGAAAGGGGACGCAAGAAAGGGGACACCCAACAAAAGGGAGATACCCAGTTTTCGGCGGCCTTGAGCCAAAAACTGGGTATCCGGCTCTGTAGAAAACTGGGAACCATAAGCGAAAATGTTTCGTCGTGGTGGCCCGTGAGTACTACGAGCAAATCACCGAAAGATGTTTTAAGGGAGGCCTGGAATGTTGCCAGTCAGGTCTTTCCTAAGTAGGCAAAAGGGGACACCCACACTTTCCCGCCGTTAGCCTAATCGTTGGGTGTCCCCTTTCTGCCTTTGTTGTTCCAAGCGGCGTCGCCGTTCGGTTTAAGCGGTGGTTGGTTTCTTGCGGATACAGCGGGTCGTGGCACAGAAGGGGTCGCCTGCGGCTCGCCGTTAAACGAAGAAGCGTTCGTTGATGCTGCTGGTTTTGGTCAAATCAAACGTTGCATGCCTGGCACCAAAGTTCCTGGCACCAAAGTTTTATGGTTGAGTGCGTTCGTTTAACCCGTAGCCAGAGTGGATTTTTGGCGTGGTTGGCCGCAGCCATCTTCCAAAAACACAATCGCCAAAAAACCACGGCGGCGAGGGTATAGCCCGATCCGGCAGAATAAGTGGATGCCTTGCAAATGATGCTTTTATATCGATGCAGTTCAAAAAGGACAGGCATTATTAGGGGCTGCCATTTTGGCACACTAACCCATCAAGGTATGCCGACCTACGTGTAGTCAAAGCGTCACTTCCTCGGTTGCCCGACCGGGCTCCAAGCCGTTATGTACTGCCAAAAAAGCCGGAGAAATTCGGCAAATTGCGGCGCCATAATAATGCCTGTCCTTATTGGTTATTGCTTATTGAAGCGTAGGCGCCGTATGTCTGCGGCCGACGGTTAAACGACGGGTTCCGGTTGAACGGTTGTTGTATTTCCTTGGCCCGGCTGCGACCAGGTCGGGCAGGGACTGAGAATCCAATCGGGGACACCCACATGTTTCTGCCAGCAGCGGAAAAATTGGGTGTCCCCTTTCGGGCGATTACTCCCTAACGGTTTGCTCGGCATCATGGATGCCCGACAAAGCATACAGAGCCGGCCATTCGATCGCGCGTGCAAAGGATAAAACGGCGCCATCCGCCAGTGCGAAATTGGCGACCGTTGGATGCATCGATCCAAATCCCACCGGATACGCGGCAATGCGGTCACCAATTATCTCCAGGTTGGGATACGCCAGCGAGTATTGCCGCTCCCATTCAAGTGCGCTCCGCGCTCGCCCCAAACCTCCAAAAAACCACGGCGTCGGGGCGGACCGCGTACTCCAGTCCACAAAACCGACCGACTCGCCGATCAAAATCGAGTTGCTGCGCCCGTCGGTTATCGCATTTGACTTGGTGCGCTTGCGACTTTGAAAGACTCCCTGGTACTTTGGCATTGATTGAACAGCAGGGGGCGCCTGGGGAGGCAATGCGCCGCCACTATAAGCCCCTGTGCAACCGAGATAATTGGTCGGCGCCGTGTTCAACATGAATTGTTTCTCGTCGAAACCCAATAGCAAATCCACGTCTTCGGCGATTAAAAAGGTCGGTTGGCAGCCGATTGCAACAGGATGTGTGCCAGTGTTACCCTTTGAAACCTCCAATAAGGAATCGGACGGACAAAGAAAATCGGTAACGACCGTGGACGATGCGTCGCGAACTTCCGGCATTCCATCCAACCAGGGCGGGCTCTGAGGGACGCGATTGCAGTAGGATTCGTAGGTATCTTGGACTGACCAGCAGATGCTGGGAATCTTGTCGAAAATTGCCGATTGTTCCAAATGCGGGAGCAAGAACACCAGCCATGACGTGTGTTGTTGATTACGAAAATAAAATCGATGCGTCGGATCGCCGCCGATGGCAATAATCTCGGCGCTCGTAATCCACACCGGTTCGATGAATCCCAACGTGCCCGGAGGCAACATCTGGTGGGTCGTTTCATAATTCTGGCAAGCGATCGCCAATTGCCGCAGCTTGTTCTTGCAGGCCAGCGATCGCGAAGCTTCCCGTGCGGCCTGCACTGCCGGCAACAGCATCCCCGCCAGGATACCAATCAGGGTGATGACGCACAGCAGTTCAATGAGCGTGATTCCGACTCGTACGGCCGCTTCAGGACGTTTCCGCCAATGCCTGACCATTTCCCGCCTCCCTTGTTTTGTGCTTTAATTGTAACCGCAACGCCATGAGGGTGCATGCCAATATGACCATCAGGAACATTGCATGCCACCAACTGATTGGGGGAGAATCAGCGCCCCAGCAACCGCACGAAATATCCAACCCCCGCACAAGTGCTAACACGGCCGCCAAGAGAAACATGACCACCAGCCCCGTGACCACCAAGTACACTTCAGCCAACCAACGGCCAAAGAGCAGGAACATGCCCAGCAGCAATTCCAATCGGGGGACGAATTCACCCAGAGCAACCGCCGCTGGAAACGGCAGTATTCGATAGTCGTGAATCATGGCGACAAACAGCGGCACGTGCGCGTAATGCTTACTCCCGGCAAGCAAAAACACAACTGCTAATCCATAGCGCGCCACGTTGATTGCCAAGACGCCCGACATGGACGATTACTCCTGGGCAGAATGACCATTCACCGAACTGGAACGAATTAAACGCTTTCCAGCCGAGATCCACCCATCCACTCCATCTTGCAATACATACGCGCGATAACCCAGGCATTCCATGCGGGCGGCAATCTGTGAAGCCCAATCGCAACGAGCGCTTTGGCAATAAACTACGAATTTCATGTCGCTGCGAACGGCCGAAAGCGAATCCCTGATCTGAAAACAATTGGAGTACACCGGAATGCTAATCGCGCCTGGCAAATGCCCCATCGCATAGGCGATCGGTGGGCGCGCATCCACGATGGTGCAGTTATCGATTTCGTCAATTGAGATCCGTTGTTGATCGCGGATAGCCGCCTCTGTTCTTGCGTTCTGACACCGTATCGAATCGCGCAACGTTTGATTAGTCAGTAAACTGACGGGGGCTGTAATCGTGTCAACCAGTACCCAACACAGCACAAAAGCGGCGACCATCGACAGGCATCGCCATCGGATCCGTTTCGCGCTGGTGCCTGGTGGTGATACTCCGAAAATGCCGCCGCAGACGAGTACAAAACACAACGCCGGCAACAGCCGTCCCATGACATTGACTATTTGCCTCCACCGCATCAGGCCGTCCGCGTTTGCCTCGCTGACTACAACCCCCGCGCCACTCCAACGCGAAATGAGTTCGGCCAACGCAATGGCGCGAATTCCCTCCAGCGAATCGTACAGCACCACCTGATTCTCTTGAAAACCGAGGAACGTCACCCAGTGATTCGATTCGTTCCGCCCCCGCGGATCATCGAGCAATAAAATGATGGGGCTGTTCGTTTCGTACAAATTGCTCACTGTCAATTGACTCGCGGGAAATGCTTGCAATCCAAAATGCCGGGCGGCCCGAGCGATATCCGCTGCCGTCTGACCGTGAATGAAAGTAAACCATTTCCCGTCGACAAGCTCATCAGATGGTATCGGATGCTCCAAGGCGTGCGCTGCTGCCAACAATGCGTACAACCCACACTGCACTCCCGGCTCCACGGATGAAAACATCGAGTATTCAAACACGCGAACCTGTTGTGCGGAAGCCAGAGAACCCAAGAGCCCTAAACCGACCGCCAGTACAATCGCCCTTGAAACCCGATCGATCATTCGCGCCGCGTCCATCGGTATGCCAAAAACCCGAGAATTCCCGCAGCCAACGCCGCTCCGGCAAGGTACCACACCGTACGCGATTGCCCGGATCGATGAAACTTCGCTTGCGCTGCCGATCGCCGGGCGTCTGCATCGATAATCTTCACAACCTCGCCGCCGCGCAGTTCGTAGCGAATCCCTTCTTCTCCCTGACTGGTCACACGCTCGCCATCATCCGGCAGCTTAACCGTATCGAATTCAATTCTGGGAGTTAGATCGCGGTCTAGTCTTGCATAATTCTGAAAGCGAGCGATCCCCTCACTGCGCGAATTGGGCTCCGAGCTGTTGCCGGAAACCGGTATCGTGTCCGGAACGCGCCTACCCTCGAACACCATGTATCGGATTGGACCATATGTCGATTCCACCCACTGTCCTTCGGGAATGATTATGGGAGGGACATACAGAGAGCCAAGATCACGTTGATTGCCTCCAACAAGGCGGTCTCGGAAACCAACCAACTGAAGTGAATGCTGGTCGAAGAAAAATACTGTCGTTCCGCATTGCGGATGATCGCATTGCAGCGCCAGCACGGAGGAACCGAAAAACACATCCTCCCGCGTCGAGCAATCGCATTGGATTGCGAATTCAGCGAAAGTCATGTTCGCGCGAAAGCCGTGCAGTACGTTGACGGCGGATAGAGCGCCCGACGTTTTCGGTGGGAAAAACTTCACCGTCATCCGGGCCTCATCCGGACTTGGTTTGGACACGTAGCTGATGGAAAATACCCAGCCTTGATCGGCACATGCTTTGCCAGCGAATTGATGAGTGCGCGCAGGCAATCCGCCGGGTTTACCAGACAGGTGGGTCACCCCCTCCCACGAACGGATGCGCCCATCGCGCGAAACAAATTCCCTCCGCTCCAACGCTGGCCATACGACATCAAATGCCAACCCGTGAAAGGCTTGTTCGTATCGATTCAATTCTGCGACTAATTCCTTAACCGGAGGCGATACGTCTTGCGGACGCGCGCAGACAACGGAACAGGAAATGGCACATGCGCACACGACCAGCGCTCGCGCAGTTCGCGAGAGCGACCGACAAACGGCCCCGACGCGCCAATCGAAATCAGTATTAATAAATCTCGCCCCAAACATGGACCAAACAGTTAAGGTTCGAAGGCTCATTGGCAAAGTTCTCGCACCACCAGCCATATTGGTCATTATAGTTTTGGCAGTTATCGTCTGACGGCGTCTCAATCCAATTGGCCCATTGTCCCCATTGCGCAATTGTCGTGATCATTTGCGCCGTACAAACAGCGCCTGGCAATGCATTCCAACGTGGCTTGCAATCATGCATAGGGCGCGCCGTAACGTTGCACCATGCACCACCAACCGTATGATTTGGACTCCAATCATAACCGATGCCGATGGCAATA
>JACTND010000304.1 GCA_014584305.1 Planctomycetota bacterium
TGATGTTTTGTTGGATATTAGCTTCACCCAATAAAACACGCATCAACTCGGTTTGGTTTCTTTTTTTATCCGCAGACTTTGTGAGAAATGAGGGCTAGTGGCGGGCCCCAGGTTCCTGGTCTAGCGCAGGGCCATTAACAAGTCTCTGCACAACTGAGACTGAGGTTAGGAGGCTCGGCATTAGGCCGCGCGATCGAGGGCTTCTTGGCTGAGTTTGTTGTAGAGCGTCTTGACGCTGATCCCCAGCTCCTGCGCGGCGGCGGTTTTGTTGCCACGATGACGGTCGAGGGCGGCGTGAATGGCGCGGGATTCGATCTCGCGCAAGGTGAGTGCCTCGCGGCGCATCGAACGGGGGGCGCCTGGGTTGCTGAATTGCGCCGGTAAATGCGGCACATCGATCGGCAACCCTTCACACAAAATGGCCGCGTGCTCGATGACATTGGCTAACTCGCGGACGTTCCCCGGCCAATCGTGATTGCTGAGCAGTTGACAGGCCGCCGACGTGATCGGCTGCTCCATCGCCTGCGCGGCTGGCAGGTGCCGCGCCAAAAAAGTCCGTGCCAAGAGCGGGATGTCGTCGGGCCGATTGCGGAGCGGCGGGACGTCGATGTGCAGTGTATTGATCCGATAAAACAGATCGCGACGAAATTCGGCTTGTTCCACCATCCGAGGCAAATTGCGGTGGGTAGCGCACACCAGCCGCACATCGACGCGCGTCGGTTGATTGTCCCCCACGCGGCGCACTTCGCCACTCTCCAACACGCGCAGCAATTTCGCCTGCATCGTCAAGGGCAACTCGCCGATTTCGTCCAGGAACAGCGTTCCACCGTCAGCGACGGCGAACAATCCGGTCCGATGTTCATCGGCGCCGGTAAAGGCTCCCTTGCGGTGTCCGAACAGTTCACTTTCGATCAAGTTTTCGGGGAGCGCGCCGCAGTTGACCGCCAGAAACGCCCGATCGGCGCGCAGACTCTGTTCGTGGATGGCCCGGGCGACGAGTTCCTTCCCAGTCCCCGTCTCGCCGGTGATCAGGACCGTGGAGTCGGTGGGGGCGATGCGGGCGATCAATGACTTCACGGCTTTCATGGCCGGATGCTCGCCAATCATGTGCGCAGCGGTCCCTTCCGCGCGGCGCAGGCGGTGTTCCAGGGCCTGGATGCGGCGCGCCATATCCCGTTTCTCCGCCACGCGGTTGAGTCGCGTTTGCAACTCGACCAACGTGCACGGCTTTTGCAGGTAGTCAAACGCCCCCAGCCGCAAAGCGGCAATCGCCGATTCTTTGGAGCCTTTGCCGGTGAGGACAATCGCCTCGGTCGCGGGGGAAAGTTCCTTGCACCGCTCCATGACTTGAATGCCATTCAATCCGGGCATATCAAGATCGACGACCAGACAATCGAAGCTGCTCTTTTCCAGCACAGCCACGGCGGTCAGTCCGTCCGGGCAGACGGCCACTTCGAAGCCCATGCGCGGAAGTTCGTCGGCGATCAGTTCTTGCAACGGAACCTCGTCATCGGCAAACAGGACGCGCAGCGGTTTACGCAGCGAGGGAGTTTGGTTTTTGCTCATGATTGACGGCTAATGGCAGTGTAACTTTAAACGTGCTTCCTTGACCGGGCCCAGCGCTGAATGGCTCGATCCGGCCTCCGTGTTCTTCGACGATGCGGTACGAGATGGAAAGTCCCAGACCGGTCCCCTGCCCGTCTCGGCGGCGGGTGAAGAACGGCTCAAAGAGATGCTCCATGACCTCCGGCGTCATGCCGCAACCGTCGTCTTCGACGATCAACTCGGCTTGCTGCCCAAGGGACTGCAAGCGGACGCGGACGACGCCGCCTTCGGCCACGCTGTAGAGGGCGTTGGTGATCAGATTCATCACAACTTGTTTGATCTCTTGATGATGTGCTTCGATCATCACGCTGCGGCCCGGCGGGAACTCGATGCGGCGGTGCCGAAAACTCCCCAACGGACTGACCAGATCGATGACTTTCTGCACAATCTCCCGCAGATCGATGGGGGATTTCTTGGCGTCACCCAGCCGCGCGAAGTCGAGCAAGCCCGAGGTGATTCCTTTGCAACGAAAGGCTTCGTCTTGGATGCGGCGGAGGTATTTTTTCATGGTCTCGATGTCGCGCTGCCGATCCGCGTCGCTCAGTTTTTCGTTGGGCGGAAACAACTCCAAGACGCGGGTTTCGAGGGCTTCGGCGCTCCAGGCGATGGTCGCCAATGGATTGTTGATTTCGTGGGCTACGCCTGCGGCCAGGAATCCGACGCTGGCCATTTGTTCGTTGCGGACGACTTCTTTGGTCCGCAACTGGACTTGGCGGTTCAAGTCGCGCTCGACGGCCAAAAAGTTCGCTGTCATGGCGTTGAAGGCTTCCGCTAACTCGGCCATTTCGTCCCCCTCGGGGAGTTGGACGTGGTAGTCCAAACGGCCCGCGGCCACTTGTCGCGAAGCGTGCAACAGCACTTGCAACGGTCGAAAGATCGAGCGATGAAAGACAATCCCCAACGCCAACAGGGCCACGATCCCCAACCCCGTCATGACGGTGGCCACGATCATCCAGGTGTGGTACTCGCTCCGGGCCGATTCGGCGAATTCGTCCATGCGGTCCTTCATCAGTGTGGGCAAGCGGCTGGCATTGAGTTGTAAACTTTCGAGTTCGTCTTCCAGTTCACACAAGAACTGGTTCCGACCGAAATCCCAATCGGGATGTTGCACCAAGAGAAACACTTGCTTGAGCGACTGCCGCATCTCGTCGGCCATCTCGCGTTCCTGCGAGGTGTCCGTAATGCGGCTGGCGTCGTCTGCGTGGTCATTCAATTGGTCGAGGTACTTGTTGAGCGCCGCATCGACCGAGCGGAGATTGCTGAGAAACTGATAGCGGGGGAAGGTTTGCTCCGAGACAAAGGGGCGGAAAGCACCAGGGGCAGTTTTGGGGGACTCGCATTGCCACAACGTGGCGCGGAGTTTGTTGATTTCTTGGCTCAGCTCTGCGGCCAGCGGCAGCTCACAGCCGCGTTCGCGAATGTTCTTGGTCAATTTGCGGAATTTTAGAGCGCCTTGAATGGACGAAAACGACAGTGCGGCCACAATAATGCACAGCAGCGTGCCGCCTAAATACATCAACGATTGAACTCGCCGCCGCATCGTTTCGTAATTGCCGTATGCCGTAATCCTGAGCCCTCGTCCACTCAGCGGAGAACCACTCGCCGGCCGTCGCTGCCGGCAAGGGGTTTTGAGGGTCGGGGACTTTAGCAAGAACGAAACGGATAGGGCAACGCCGCTTTCTGCTGGGCCGCTTTCTGCTGGGATGTGCTGCTAGCAGTCTGCGGCTTGTCCTCGGCGCGCGCGGGGTCAGACTCTTTCGGATTTCCCTGCAAAGCCAGTTCTCTGCCTGGAGGCTGACTCCGCCCCAGGGTGCGATTCTGAGGAACCGCTCAAAAAAGGTTCCCCTGACTTCAGTCCCGCACAGAGCGGTCAACGTTCAAAGGACCGGCCGGGAAGATCAATTGGCCGGTATTCGAAAACGCAACCCGTACGTTGTTACGATTGGGCTGCCATCGGCGCCAGCGGCACCGAGATGGCTAGACCGGTGGGGATGGGATTCTTGTTTCTGGCCGTCGTCAGTTCGGCGATCGTTTGCACTAACAAAGTCGCCTCGATCGGTTTGGACAAATAGCTGTCGCAACCGGCATCCAAGCATTTCAACTCGTCTCCGCGCATCGCGTGCGCTGTCAGGGCAATAATGGGAATCTTGCAACCGCGTTCCCGAAGGGTACGCGTCGCGGTATACCCATCCATGACGGGCATTTGCATGTCCATCAGTACCACGTCGAACGGTTTTTGAGCGATTCTGTCGAGAGCATCTTTGCCGTTTTCCACCCAATCGGTGAGAGCCCCAACTTTGTTCAGAACGAAAGTTAACAACAAGCGATTGACCTCGCCATCTTCGACAATCAGGATGCGCGTGTGATCCAATCGGATTTGCGGAACCGATGGTCGCGAGTTCTCGTGGCGGGGCAACAGCGGGATTTGATGCGGCGTCTCGCGCATGGCCACATCCTCCAAAGACCCGGTATCGATCGCCAAGCGGAAACAGCTGCCTCGCCCCACGACGCTGGTCACCGAAATGTCGCCTCCCAAGCGCCGCGCGATCTGGCGGCTGATGGCCAGTCCCAGCCCCGTTCCTCCCACGCGGCGTGTGGTGGACGAATCGACCTGGACGAATGGCATGAAGACGCGTTCCAAATCATTGGCCGCAATGCCGATTCCGGTATCCACAACTTCGACCACCAATTGTGGACGGTCCTGAGTTCCTGCCAGAGAGACCACGAGCGTGACACTGCCGCGTTCGGTAAAACGAATGGCGTTGTTCACCAGGTTCATCAATGCTTGGCGGAAGCGGACGGGATCGGTGACGATCGTCACCGGCACTGGACTAGCCCAGCGACTTTCCAGCGTAAGTCCTTTTTCCCGGGCCCGCACGCGCAGGATGGACATGGTTTCTTCGATGATTTGGTTGGGGGAGCACGGTTTGAATTCGACCTCCAAGTGCCCCGATTCGATTTTGGATAGGTCGAGGATATCGTTGATCAAGGTCAACAAGTGCCGCCCGCTGGATTGGATGGTGTCGATGAACTGTCGTGATTCGGCGGGTGACACGCCGTCTGCGTTGAGCAATTCGGCAAAACCCAAGATAGCGTTCAATGGCGTACGAATCTCGTGGCTCATGTTGGCCAGAAACTCACTCTTGGCTTTGTTGGCGGCATTGGCGGCCTCGATCGCCTGCTGCATATCCGATTCGTGTTGTTTGCGCGCCGAGATATCTCGAACGAAGGCGCAGAAGCCGACATCGCCGCCTTGATGGGTGGCCGTGCAAGCGATTTCGACGGGAAAGCGTCGGCCCTGACGATCAATCGCTTCCAAGTCCAGGCGACGATTCAGCGACGAGCCTCGACCGGTTTCGACCAACCGTGCCAAACCCCGACGGTGCGCCTCCCGAAATTCTGCTGGGATGATGTAATCGGCCAGGTTTTGACCGACGACCTCGGCCGCGGACCAACCGAACACCTGTTCCGCTTGCGGGTTCCAGGCGGTCACGCGACCGAACTTATCGATTTGGATGATCGCATCCAAAGCGCCTTGCAGAATCGCGCGTTCTTTGCCAAACGCCAATTCCAATTCATTGTTTTGTTGTTCCAGCTTGGCGGTCTGAGCAGCCACACGTTTCGTATCTTGGGCGCTGCGTTGAATGCTGAGGATTAGAAAGGCATCCTCAAACAGGACCCATGCGGCATGTTCCAACCACCGCCAGGGCTCAACGGTGATGACGCCATACACCGACTGAGGGACGAAAACCCCGCGCAGAAAATGATCGACAGCGACAAAAACTGTTGCCGAGATGAGAATCCGCCAATCGCGGTAGGCAGCCAAAAAAGCCAGCGATCCGAATACATGGAAATGGGCTTCAATGCGACCGCCGCTCAAATGGATAAAGAGCGCCGAATAGGCAACTTGCGAAATGGCAATCACGTGCCGCGCCAAGGCTGTACCCGAACGAAATAGTACGAGCAACAGGGTCGCCGCGGTCATGGCGCCGCCTCCCAAAACGGCCAGCCACACATGGGGATGAATGCTGGAGGCCGCGCCGTTCCAGGTTAGAGGAGTCAACCAACAGGCGGCCGCCATGGCTGCCAGCCATTGCAGGACCATCAGGACCGCAAACATTCGATCGATCCGGCTACAAAGTTGCCGTTGTCGCCTGCAATACAACTCGTTGGCGCGCTCGTCGATTGTGGATGACTTCGGCGTATTGGGCGACAACTGGTGGCCGCCCCGGTGTGTCGAATTCATATTATCTGGATACGCTTCGGTCATACGTCGGTTCCACTAATAGAGTGTGGTTTAGTTTTCGCAATCCGTCTGTATGAGTTGACACCCCAAGGCGGGCCTCATGTCCGGCAAGGCCGACCGGCGACGGGCAATTATTTGGAATAAGCTCGATCGCCCAGTGTTGTTGCCCACGTGCCCACGCGCACCGGTAACGCCGCCGCAGTATTGCAGGTGGTGCCGGTGGTCGAAGTACACGACCGTCCCGCTGATTTCGGCCCCAAAGCGGCGCGCTTCACGGCCCTCTTCATCGATAACGAGCTGTGCGCTCGGCAAATGCAACGCCCGCCGGATTACCGCGGATTCCAACCACGAACGATCGGCGTGTTGCGGGACAACCGCTACGATCTGAACTAATGGCAGGGGATCCATCGCGCACATGCGGAGATCGTCGAACAGTTGCTCCAACTCCGTCACGGTGGCCGCCGAACATGGGCATTTTGAATGCAAGAACACCAAAAGTGTCGCGCGGTTGGGTACCACCGCGATGGGCGACTCCTCCGGCCAAACCAGGGGAGTCGCATGGTCGTGAGTGGCATCGGTTCGAAACTCGTATTGCGTGATGTTCCAAAACATGACGCCTAACGTGCCGAACCACACAGCCAACGCGATGGCGACCAACATGCGGTGGCCACCCCCGATGGTTTTCAATTTGGAAATCGCCGCTGACAAAGTTAATCAACCGCTCTGTTTTTTTCTTGCGGCGGCGCCACAGATGTTGGCGATACTCCGCGTCATGAGGCGCCGCGCGAATTTGCCTAAAAGCGTAGCTCAACAATCGTGACCTGCGGGGGAATTCGGACACAAATTAGGACCATCTGGCCGCCAACGCCCAACCGCGCCAGCCGCAGGTTCGAT
>JACTND010000202.1 GCA_014584305.1 Planctomycetota bacterium
CTACCAGGCCATCACCAATGGAAAGATGGTTCCCGACAAACGATTCACCGAAGGTGTTCCCAGATGGGATGCCTTTGATAAAATTGCCAGATCATGGCCCTCCAGATTGTTCTGGGGTGCATTGTATGTAGGCATGTACGTTCAGTTTGCCGAGTACTGGTGGCTATGGTTGCTATTGCCTTTGCAGTTCTTGTTCAGCCCTATCCACGGAGCAATCATCAACTGGTTTGCTCATAAGTATGGCTACCGCAACTTTGAGGTAGGGGATACATCGCGTAACTTTTTACCTGTGGACTTCCTGATGATGGGAGAGAGCTACCATAACAACCATCATAAATTTGGTTCACGGGCAAATTTTGGCGGAATTCGTTGGCACGAAATCGATCCCACCTATTATATTATTCTGGCTTTAGATAAAATAGGAGTAATTCGTTTGGCAAAACAAAAAGAGGTAACACTGGAAGGGATGAAGCGTGCAGCTTAATTAACCTACTGTTATTCCGGATATTATCTGTATGTTTGCACCAACAATTATTAACAAATCATAATGAAAGAAGGAACAGTAAAATTCTTTAACGAAACCAAAGGATTCGGTTTTGTAAAAGAAACATCAACAGGACAAGAGTACTTTGTACACGTGTCAGGATTAGTGGATCAGATTCGTGAGAATGACGCGATCACTTTTGAACTGAAGGAAGGAAAAAAAGGTTTGAATGCAGTTAACGTTCGCGTAGCTAACTAATAACTATTTTTCAAATTGAAAAAGCCCTCCGATTTTATCGGGGGGTTTTTTATTTTGGCACAATTAGAGCAGGCGCTACTCCTTCAAATGTAATTTTAACAGGCTGAATCCTGCCTGCTGAATCAAATTCCATTTTATCAATACATACAATCCTGGCATTGCGATCGGTTTGATCAAGTGGCCTGCGATGATAGACAATATACCACTCGTCTGTGCCCGGCCTGTTAATTACCGAATGATGCCCTGCACCTGTAGCAATACTTGAGTCCTGCTGCAATATTTTAGCTTCGCGTTTAAACGGCCCTAACGGACTATCTGAAATTGCATAAGCCACACTGTAATCAGGGCCTGTCCAGCCACCTTCCGACCACATAAAATAATATTTGTTGTTGCGCTTAAACATAAAAGGCCCTTCTACATAACCTTCGGGTGTTATCTCTTTAAATACAGAACCATCGGGCTGCGGAACAATAGATTTGAAATCGGCACTAAGCAAAGCAATGTTGCAGTGACGCCACCCTCCGTAAATCAGGTAGTACGTGCCGTTATCATTAAACACAAACTGATCGATAGGTTGTGCACCATTGTAAAACTGACTTACCAAAGGCTTGCCGAGGTAATCAGTGTACGGCCCTTCGGGTTTATCCGATACCCCAATGCCGATGCCACCGTACAGTGATTTTCCTTTCGGATAATGGACGGAGCCCACAGGGCGCGCTTCGCCCACTTTACAGCAGTGGTATCAATTATCCGTTCGTGTTTGGTCCAGTTTACTAGGTTGGGCGATGAAAAGGCATCCATGTAAACCTGCTGTTCGTAGGGTGCAGAGTAGGTGGGATAAATCCAATACGTGTTATCAAACACGATCCCTTCCGGGTCGGCATACCAGCCTTCAATAATCGGATTGCCTGACCAATCGTCGCCGTTGGATTTGTCTTCATCAGCGGGAGCGAATCTGTGCCGCTCGTCGAGGGAGCGCTGCGCGACAATCCAACCCGTCCCAAGCGACGCACCGCACGTTTGCCGATGTTCATCGGCACCAATCGAAACCACAATCAGTAATGTAGCCACCCCCAGTGGCATTGCCAGATTCAACATCGCGCTTCTCCAATTGCTCGCGGAGCGCACTAGCCCAATCACAGCAGGGGCTCGATCATTCAACAGCTTGGCGATATGGGAGTGGCCGGCCAAAACACATTTGCCATGCGCATCCCCACGCAGTAGACGTCGGCGATGCGCGGGACGGTTTCCAGTCCCGCGCATCGGCCAACGATCAACCTTATCTCGTCGCAGGGGCCGTAGCTTGGCGGCTTGCCTCGGCGCGGCGTTTGGCGACCAAAGGCTTCACTCCTTTGCGCGCCGAAGGCTCCAAATCGTAACGGTCCAGGTTCATCACTTTCGTCCAAGCCGCAACGAAATCATGGACGAACTTTTGCTCACCATCGCTGGCGCCATAGACCTCGGCGATCGCGCGCAATTGAGAATTGGAGCCGAAAATCAAATCCACGCGCGACGCAGTCCATTTGATTTCGCCGGTCGTGCGATCCCGCCCTTCAAAGACCTGATTGTCATTCGCCGACGGTTGCCATTGAATTCCCATATCCAACAGATTGACGAAATAATCATTGGTCAACGCGCCAGGGCGGGACGTGAACACACCCCATGACGTGTGACCCCAATTGGTGTCGAGCGCCCGCAGGCCGCCCACCAATACCGTCATTTCTGGCGCAGTTAACGTCAACAACTGCGCGCGATCGACCAACAGTTCTTCGGCAGGCCGGTCTAAACCGGATCGCAAGTAATTGCGAAACCCATCGGCCTTCGGTTCCAAGACAGCAAACGAATCGACGTCCGTCATTTCTTGCACCGCATCCGTTCGTCCAGGATAGAAAGGAACCTCGACGTCGTAGCCAGCTTTGCGAGTGGCTTCCTCAATGCCCGCACAGCCTCCCAACACGATCAAATCGGCCAGCGACACGCGTTTGCCGCCGGATTGCGCGCCGTTGAACTCGCGTTGGATATTCTCCAGGGCCTGCAAAACTTTGGCCAACTCTCCCGGTTGGTTCGCTTCCCAGTCCTTTTGCGGCGCCAATCGAATCCGCGCACCATTCGCGCCCCCGCGCTTGTCCGAGCCCCGAAAAGTCGCAGCCGACGCCCACGCGGTCGATACCAGATCGGAGACCGAAACTCCCGACGCGAGAATCTTCCGTTTCAGCTCCGCAATATCCTGCGCGTTGATCAACTCGTGATCGACCGCCGGCACGGGATCTTGCCACAATTGCGGCGGGGGAACCTCTGGACCTAACAGCCGAGAATACGGACCCATGTCGCGATGCGTCAACTTGTACCAGGCTTTTGCAAAGGCCGCTTCAAATTCCTGGGGGTTCTCGTGGAACCGCCGCGATATCTTCTCGTAGATCGGGTCCATGCGCAACGCCAAGTCCGTCGTCAACATGATCGGTGCATGCCGCTTGTTCGGATCGTGCGCATCTGGTACCAAGTCGGCCGCTGCTGGATCGGTCGGCTCCCATTGCCAAGCCCCCGCGGGACTCTTGACCAAATTCCAGTCGTAGCCAAACAAGTGATCGAAATAATCGTGCGACCAGCGCACGGGGTTGGTCGTCCAAGCCCCTTCGAGACCGCTGGTGATCGTATGCTCGGCATTTCCCTTCCCGAAGGTATTCTTCCAGCCCAAACCCATTTGCTCGATGTTGGCCCCTTCGGGTTCTCGGCCAACGTATTGAGCCGCACTCGCCGCGCCATGCGTTTTGCCAAAGGAATGTCCTCCAGCGATCAACGCCACGGTCTCTTCGTCGTTCATTGCCATCCGGGCAAACGTCTCGCGGATGTCGCGGGCTGCTGCCAACGCGTTCGGTTCACCGTTGGGGCCTTCGGGATTCACATAGATCAAACCCATCTGCACAGCGGCCAAGGGCTTTTCTAACTGGCGATCGCCGGAGTACCGTTTGTCGCCTAGCCATTCCGTCTCGGAACCCCAGTAGATATCGATTTCCGGCTCCCACAAATCCTCGCGACCTCCGGCAAATCCCAGCGTCTTGAAACCCATCGATTCCAGTGACACATTGCCCGCGAGAATAATCAGATCGGCCCACGAAATCTTGCGACCATATTTTTGCTTTATCGGCCACAGCAATCGAATGGCCTTGTCGAGATTGGCGTTGTCCGGCCAGCTGCCAAGCGGCGCGAACCGCAACGTTCCCGATGAAGCGCCCCCGCGTCCATCGCCAATCCGATACGTGCCCGCACTGTGCCACGCCATCCGAATGAACAATCCGCCGTAATGGCCATAGTCCGCAGGCCACCAATCTTGCGAATCGGTCATCAAGGCTTCCAAATCCTTTTTCACGGCCGCCAGGTCCAGTTTTTTAAACTCTTCGGCGTAGTTGAATTCCTCGCCGAACGGATTGCTGGCCGGCGATTGCTGATGCAAGATTTGCAAGTTCAAAGAATTCGGCCACCAGTCGCGATTCGACCAAACTCCGGCAGCCGTATGCCGACTCTTGGCCCCCGTTACCGGGCAAGTCATTGTGTTGCTCATATCTCCTCCACGATCTTCAGTATTCTGCCTATCTTGGGCCAGTGCAGCCCCTGTTTCAACCCCCATCCAACAGACGAGTGCCAAAACAAAAATCCGGACCACGAACATGCGCCGAATCGATCGAGTTCCGCACGGCCCTCTCAGTCCGACAGCCAACACATGTTTCGGTGTGGTTACATGACCTGTTCTCATTTCACAACTCCTCAATGTTAAAACCAATTCTCCGTTTCGTTCGCGGCGTGTGCCTCACTCCGCCGTGAAGGGAGCCGGCCGTTCAGTTGCACAATCTAAACCTATCCCAATGCGCTCACTCCCTGCTCCCCGCACGGGGAGAACGAGTGGGGATGAGACGTCTCGCGATTGGATGTCAGTCCTTTGTTAATCCCAGAAATCTTGAGTGGCCACGATGGCCAAACCGCGAGATTCACACGGCCTGACGCACTCAGCTCCTGCAAGACTAAGCGCATTCCATGCGCGAGCAACCGAACCTCCGCCGCCCCCTCCCCTGCTTCATCTGTTCACAGCCCCGTGTTGTGCCTCTGGTTTCCGCAGTTGGCAGTCTGGACAAACTCCCCAATAAATCACTTCCGCCGTATCAATCTGGAAACCCATATCGTCGGCTGCCGTTAGGCACGGCGTCGCGCCGACCGCACAATCGACATCCGCCGTCTTGCCGCAAACGCGGCAAATGGCATGGTGGTGATTGTCCCCGACTCGGTTTTCAAACCGGGCCGGGGACCCAGCTGGTTGAATCCGCCTCAGCAGCCCCTTCTCGACCAGCACCCCCAGCACGTCGTAAACCGCTTGCCGTGAAATGCTCCCAATCTCAGACCGCACGTTTTCGGCGACTTCATCCGCGGTACAGTGCGGACATTTCGCCACCGCGCGCAACACGGCCAACCGCTGCGCCGTAACCTGCAGCCCACGTTCCCGAAGCAAACCAGCCGGATCACTTTCCATAGCGGCCATTTTAACCAAATATTTGACACTGTCAACTATTGGTCATAGTCAATTTTTAAAGATGCCTGTCCTTTTCGCTTTTCCCCTGGGTGATTCTAAATCCGTTACATTTACCCGAAACTAATCAGTGAATGCGAGGTGAACAATGAACCCCTTCAAGAAGCACGTGTTGTTGTCTTTCGTATCGATGATCTTCACCCTGTCGGATCGTGTGGTCTGCTCGCAACAGATGGAATGGAAACTAGTCCCGCCAATAAACGACTCAGCAACCGAATTGGGTCGCGTAACCGAAATGGACTTTGAGAACTTCGAGTTGCTGACTGAGATTCTCAATGCGGTTAACGTTCTCAAAGAAACGAGTCCTGGAGAAAATGTTCCGTTGTTCAGCAATGTAGAACTCGCCAAACTCCACGCTATCAACTTGGAACTCAATGATCCTCTCTTTCTCTTAGCTTCGGCCCGTCACAGAGGCGTCGAATTGGATTTGGATGTGATTTTTGCTATGAGAACGAGCAAGGCCAAAGAGCTCTTGGCTTCTACCTCCGAGGTGCTCGGCGACAAAATGCAAGCTGTCATTCACGTGGTCAATCGACGTCGACTGGGTGATTGGTCGGGTGCGATCCCGAAAATCTCAAATTAGATGGAGAACAGCAGGACCACCTTGCTAAACTGGCCGACCAGTATGAAGCGGACAAGAAGGATGCCTCCCAAGCGTTGGCTGATGAACTTCGCAGATTTAGGGATGAGTATCGCACAAAAATGACGCTTTCTCTGGACGCTCAGGGGCGCCGTTGGTTTGACTCGACTTTCGGCGAGCCTATCGATTTGCTGGACGACAACGGCAGGAGTATCTTTTTCGAGCTGGTTGAGAAATATGATTTTGCTCCGGCCCACGACGTCTTGGAAACCGTGAGGTCGTTTGTTGCCGATCCTGTTAACCTTCAACACGCAGACAACTATCGTGACGACCAATCAGCGCTGGGAAATGCGTCTGACAAAGTGGCTATCGATGCAATCGAATATGCGTTGATTCGTTCCGATTTGATTCAACAGGAAATTGGTTTGAATGAGTTACAAATAAAGACAATTCGTGACGCACTCGCCGGAAAAAGTGTGGAACTTACAAACGAGAATCGGGACTCACGACTGAAGCAATTGATTGCAGGCGATCCCGTTAATCGATCCGAGTTGTTAAATACGCTTTCGAGTAGCCAAAACAACCGTTTGGATCAAATTGAAATTCAAGTCCGAACCAGTGGAAATCTCGATTCCTTTGGTATTCTCGACGATGTGGTTGCGATCCATTTGAGATTGGACGCAGACGTTCGGAGGGAAATTGCACAACTCGCCAAGGAATACACCGCTGCTTTGGCACAACTGTTAGACAAACACCGCGACGAATGTCGGCGACTGCTCCTCGATTACCGACAGAAGGCCTTCGGAGTACTTACCGACGCGCAACAACGAGATTATGCTTCGTTTTTTGGAGCCGTTGACCGCTAAAGTTGCCTACGTCTCAAACGAAACGACGGATTACGAAATCCGCGCTGAGCAAAGCCGAACAAATCGGTGCACCCAAGCGGCGATTGGCACGTTTGTTCAAACGGATCGCCTTTCATCGCCGCTGGGTGACCTCGGTCGTTATTTGGCTCAATTCATCAGTCGTCGAGTTTTAAGGAGTACCCGGTCATTAGACGTAGACTTCAGTTCGACACCCTAGAAGAAGCGGTTGGTGATGCTGAACGACTGCTCCGAACCGGCTACATAATGACCGGAAAATGGGATTTAACTCAGTGCTGCAATCACATGGCTAAAGTGATGCTCTATCCGATTGACGGTTTCCCACGATTCCCATTGCACATGAAGATTGCTACTGGGATAATGCGATACACTATTGCGCCGGTAATGTTGAACCGAATCCTGCGTACCAATCAATGGCCAGACCGAGTACCGACGGATACCGAATCTCTTCCTGTCGAAACTGGACGCGATCAACACGCCGTTGACGAATTCCGTTCTGCCGTAAGCCGACTGCTAAACTTTAATGGGCCGTGGAAGACATCGCCGTTGTTTGGCCTGTTGGAGAAGGAACAACTGATACATTTGCACAGAATACACACCGCACATCACCTGGGCTTCCTTGTACCAAAGTACGATAATACGAAATAACAACGCCATGCAGACGGAGCGAAAATGGCGTTCCGATTTTTCCCAACGTCAAGATGACTTGCGCCATTGTTGCCCGCTGAACGCAGCCGTTCTGTGGCGAAGACCATGCCGATGATTGATCGACGACAATTCTTGAATGCGGGATCGGCACTAATTGCCGTATCGCTATCGGCCACCATACAATCAGGCTGTCGACCTGCCGACATGGCGGATGACTTGGAGGTCAAGCGAGACAAGACTAACGAGGAAACTCAATCTCGAAATGGAGTATCTCAAGGCAAAACTATGAAAGTTCAATACATCGAAATCGTAACACCTGACGTTGACGCGATTTGCGCGATTTATTCGAGAATCCATGGAGTTGCGTTTAGCGAACCTGATCGGAACGTAGGTGGTGCGCGAACTGCGGGGCTTGGAAATGATGTTACCCTGGGCGTGCGTTCACCGATGCATGCAGGTGAAAATCCAGTTGTGCGGCCATATATCGTGGTTGACGACATTGAAGCAGCCGTTCGCCACGCAGAGCAAGCTGGGGCACAAACAATCGTTCCTCCCATGCCCATTCCAGGCAAAGGGATGTGCGCCATTGTGTACCAGGGCGGCATTGAATTGGGGCTTTGGCAATTGTAGCCACTGATGAACATCGTCGCAGAACAATGCGATGCAGCCGGAGCGAAAATGGCGTTTCGAGTATTTCCCAACATCAAGATCACTCGCGCCATTGTCGCCCGCTGATCGCCCACGTTCTGCCATGGCTGCGCGACGAATTTTGCGGCTGAATGGGGTAGTTCCGAGCTGATTGAAATTACGACGGTCGTTGTGGATAATGCGATCGTTGGGAAAAGTCGATTTGCCCGAGGACCAGGGTTCGGAACGTTCGGCGGCAACACCGGGGCAGATCATGCATAACAAGGCGTTGCACTCCGACCGGGGCCGCTTCTTGTTTCGCGCAACACCGCGCCGTTGCAGCGGCCCCGACTGCTGAGCGGGACGTCCGGCGGCGGAGGGCAGACCTCCCCCTAATAAGGACAGACAGGAACAACTGACGGGAGACTTGTATGCAGGAGTCTAATTCGCGAGCTTCGTGTGTGATGTTCGTTCTCTGTGTTTTTGTGGGCTTCACAGGCACAAGCCTCTCAGCCCAGGAGAAACCAGTCCACTGGTCCCAGTTTCGGGGGCCCGGCGGGCTGGGAGTCGGCGCGGCCAAGGGGTTGCCCCTGACTTGGAGTGAGAAGGAGAATGTTGTCTGGAAGGCCGAGTTGCCTGGTCCCGGCACGTCCAGTCCGATCATCGCCGATGAAAAGGTTTTTCTGACTTGCTACAGCGGCTACAACGTGCCACGACAGCCACACGGCGACATGGAGCAGCTCAAGCTGCACGTGGTGTGCCTGGATCGTGGGAGCGGCAGGATTACCTGGACCAAGGAGGTCGCGCCCAAACTGCCGGAGCAGGCGACGATTCGAGACGAGCACGGCTACGCATCGAGTACGCCGGTGGCCGACGACGAACGAGTTTATGTCTTCTTCGGCAAGTCGGGTGTATTCGCCTTTGATTTCGAGGGCAAGCAACTCTGGCAGGCCGACGTGGGCTCCGGCCTGAGCGGCTGGGGTTCCGCCTCGTCGCCCGTTCTGCACGGTGATCTGGTGATCGTGAACGCTAGCGTGGAGAGCGAATCTCTCGTCGCACTCGACAAGCGAACGGGGAAGGAGAGGTGGCGTGCGAGGGGCATCAAGGAGTCGTGGAACACCCCGCTGATCGTGACGCATGAGGACGGCAAGACAGAATTAGTCGTCGCCATCATAGGCAAAATTCTCGGCTTTGACCCAGCAACTGGCGAGCAACTATGGAGCTGCGACACCGACATCGGTTGGTACATGGTGCCGAGCATGGTCGCCCACAATGGAATCGTGTATTGCATCGGTGGGCGTTCCGGCGGCTCCCTGGCCGTCCGGACCGGAGGCAAGGGAGACGTGACGAAAACGCATCGCCTCTGGACCGGCAAGAAAGGGTCGAACGTATCGTCGCCGGTTTTCCACGACGGGCACATCTACTGGATGCACGAGAACCTCGGCATTGCCTACTGTGCGGAAGCCACCTCTGGCGAGATCGTCTACGAAGAGCGGGTCGAAGGCAGAGTGGGCCAGATCTACGCCTCGCCGGTCTTGGCCGACGGCAAGTTGTACTACGTCTCGCGGGCTGGCCGCACCCTCGTGCTGGCGGCCGGCTCGAAGTACGAGCAACTGGCCGTGAACGACCTCGGCGACGGCAGCACGTTCAACGCCAGCCCCGCGATCGCGGAGAACCGGCTTTATCTCCGGTCGGATCAATTCCTTTACTGTGTGGGTAGGAAGTAAAAGAAAGGACATTGGAAAGAGGAAAATGGGGGCAACTGGGCAACTGGGCAATATTAAAATGCCAGTCCTATTATACTGTTTCTTTATGCTCTTTCTTTTATACTCTTTTATAATTTCTTTTATAATTTGTGCGAATCGTCAGATGTGCTTGGTGCATTTGCTGCATGAGCTGGAGCAAACCTTGAGTGACAAGTCACCTATCGAGGGCTGAGCGGCCTTCGACAAGAAACTGCGCCGATTGTTGGGAGATAAGTGCGATTCGACTTTAGAAAAACGGTGAGCAATTGGATGAAGGTACGCTCAAAAGTCGTCGCCACCGAATGGATCGACGCATGCAGGAGTTGATCGACACACCGTGTCACGACGGACATGCCAATCGATTGATCAAGTGGAAACGCCGACATCCGCAGGACTTGTCTAAAGTTCTATGTCGAGACGGAATGCCGTTCGATAACAGTCACGCCGAGCGGTTGATTCGATTAGCAATCATCCGGCGCAAAAACGGTCATAGAACTCGATCCGAATCAGGAGCTGATTACCGAGCCGTGAAGGTGTCCGTACTCCGAACTTTGAAACAAGGCTTGCGTGATCTAATCAAAACCACTAACTCCGCTACTAAATCCTATCTAGAATCTGGTCAACTACCTCATTTGCCCCCAATAAATACTTCACTTGGTTGAAGACGGTTATTGTTACCTGTTTCCCATTTGAAACTAAAGACAGAAACATCAAGGACAGATAATTGTCCTCGTTGCTCTTCTTGTTACTTTTGTCGCTCGCCGAATTAGAACTCAAATGGTGCCGTATGCCAGAACCGCAAACCTAATCCAAGTTGGGAATAATTTCTCCGCCTGCCCGAGTTCCGAGTGATCGCCAAACAGGCAAGTCGATTGAGTTCGTGAATGAACGCGTAGAACCGTCAACCATCGTGGCATTAACCAGACCTCGGTGATAACTTCGCGAAGTGATGATTGCAAACGTGGGAACGGTGGGGCTTGTGCCCTCCTGCTGGGACGTGAAATCGATGTCGGTTCCTGCTTCGCATTGGTTGGAGGCAATCGACAGCAGTAGCCGATGATTCGGGCCAAGTGTAGTTGTGAAGCCTTGGTGATGGACACGTCCGTCCGGCCATTCGGTATGACCATTAGGTCGGCACCAGGCGAACGACGCAGGGACTCGAGCAGCGACTGCAGCCGGATCCGGAGGTGGTAAATCGTTGCCACCGACGACGGGTTCATTACGACCATACGGCTGTCGTGCTTTGACCTCAGCTACCAACAATGTGTTGCTCGAGCCGTCGATAATATCGCGCATTCGCACACGTCGATTAGGGCCGAACATTCCATCACCGATACTGTTCGTTACCGGATCGAAAATCATCCAACTGCCAAAATTGAATCCATAAGTCGTTGGATACAATGGGCTGGCAAGTTTCGGGCTTACATTGCGTGGAGTATCTGACTGGGGATCGCTTGGACAAGAATATATCGGAATTTTCAAACCGCTTATCGCAGCTTGGTCGTCCCAAGCGACATTGAGATTAACCTGATCGTAGACGTTTCCTTGTTCGAGGTACGGCAGCAGGCGACCGTGGATCGACCACGAGCTGTTCGTATTAATCGCACCATAGCCTGCAAACTCGGCTGACGGAGGAAAATGCTTAAGTGCGGATTCATAATTATGCGACGCCAGTCCCAATTGTCGCAAGTTATTCAAGCATTGCGTGCGACGAGCGGCCTCCCGAACTGCTTGCACGGCAGGCATCAACAAGCCGATCAGGATGCCAATAATGGCAATCACGACCAGCAATTCAATTAACGTAAACCCGGACCGGCGGCGACTCAAATGCATAATCCGAATTCTATCACTCATCATTTAGTTCCCCTGAGAATTGACATCCTCTTGCCTGTGGACGATTGCTGATCTCGACCTAACTTACCAAATCGAGGCGAGTACTTTAAATTGACCAAAATCTTTTAGCAAATACCGTGCCAAAGGCTATGGATCTGCGACAGCTAAAAAACCGCAAGAATTTACCCTCACATTGGCTGTTGATTTGTCGATCACCGCGACATCGTGTCGATTAATTCGACACTGGTAAGATCTGAAGACTAGAAGATCGTCCGGTTTAATAGATTGGAAAACTTTCAGAGAAAAACAAGAAGCGTAAGTATCCGTCAGGTAAACCGGCGACACCAGGTCTGTTGCCGCCTGCGGGATAAAGCGAGAATCGTAACGATCACCTGGGCAAGTCAGGTGCTTTAAGCCGGACATTCTCCTCGGCGATAGGATTCCAGTACAGGAATAGTCTTTTGGTTCAGCGGGAATAGTTTTTTGGTGCAGATTGATACGGATTGGCGTCCGCATTGTGCCATTGTGCTGGTTCAGCCTGAATTGGAATACCTGTCGATTTGAGTTAGTGTACTTTTGTTGGCTCCGGTGATTTAATTTTACCGTCAGGTTAGTCTGGGTCAACTCGTGGTATTACGGGTTCCTCTTCTCTTCTGTTCTGCTGATTCGTGAATGCTTGGCTTACGTTCAGGCTGAGTCTTTGCGCCAAGTCGAGAGCCGCATCGTAGGTTGACAGTTGCTGGGTTTGCGTCCAGAGGTCGAGCGCGTTTCCACCTTTGCCGCATTTGAAGCAATGAAAGATATGCTTTTGGATATTGGCGGAGAAGCACCGTGAGGTCGCTCGCGTTGACCCGTGCAGCGGACAAGGCCCCCGCCATTGTGATCCTCGAATCGACTGGGGTTGGGCCCCCAGCAGTTGGAGGACGTCGGTGATGCGTAGTTGCTGATGGATCGCTTGGA
>JACTND010000280.1 GCA_014584305.1 Planctomycetota bacterium
CGTCGTCAGCCAATTCCAACCCGGGGATCAAATCGATTTGGCCGTCCGCCGCGGCGCGCAGTTGGTCGAACTTCGCGCAACACTAGGCGCCCGCAACTGATGGGGAACGCATTCGTCGAACCTGGTAGCCTCGATTCTTCCTCCATTGGCATGCATGCTGGTTGCCAATAATGTTGTGTCGAACTCGTCACGCTATGGCGCGTGAATACGGACTTGCCCGCGCTTATTGACACGGTCGTAATCCATTCGACGGAAGGAAATGAGTCTCCACATTGGGTCTGTCGCACTCGAGACGCTCTGGTCGAGTACGCGTACGATTCTGGAACAGGATCGCCGAACTTCAAGGCGTTCGCTGCCGAATACGGCGAACGATAGAAACAAGCAGGATTAGGCTACGAAGGCAATCCAATAAAACACCCAGCCCGACACAGCGGTTCCGAACATCATGCCGGCCGCCAATCGCCCCCACCAACGATGACGTTCCCAGTATTTGGCGTCGTGGCGGCGATGGCTGTAGTTGCGCAGAGCGGACACGATTATCGCCCCCCACATCAGCGGCGTCGGGATGGCGAACAACAGATGGATCCACAACACGCGATCCACCCAGCCCGACGGATAATACACGGACTCCCTGGCCAGTTCCCTCCAGTTGGTCAATAGCCGCAGGTCAAGTTCAAACGCGAGCACAGCGACCGCCAGCACCGACGCCAGCACCAATTGGATCGTTCGGTGCCATCGTTCTTGACGCTGGTAGCGTACTAAATAAATGCTCACGGCCAAGGCGATGGTGATTCCCACCATAGCAACACACACCGTGTCCAACATTAACGAACCGCGAAAGGGCAGGAATCCTGGCATCTCTACATTCAAAATGTACAACGAACTTTCGGTGGATATTCGGTATCTAGGTTGGGCGCGGCGGCCGCGCGTTCTTGGTGGCACAACCGCCAGTGCGCACCACACGAGCGGCCTTCGCGACTTCCCACTTGGCGTGGCAGCGTCCAAGCGATACCTTACAACAAAATCAATCGCATGGCGAGTCGCGCACACGGCCATGCGACCGAGTGGCCGGGTGGCGGAATGGCAGACGCTCAGGACTTAAAATCCTGTGGGAGATAATCCCGTGCGGGTTCGAGTCCCGCTCCGGCTATCGATTAGCGCCTTCTCTGCGGCTGACGACGTTAGCCGTAGCGTTCGTCCGATTCTTCCAGTACACTCAACAGCCCGAAATTCAACAGCGGATTACCGGACGAAGATGCGCCCGCCGGAAAGATTCGGCCAGTGCGCAGCTCTGATGCAACGATTATCAATGATACGACAAGGCATTCGCAATATCGTTATTATCGCTCACGTCGATCACGGCAAAACGACGTTGGTCGATTGCATTTTGCGCCAGTGCGGGCGCTTTCGCGACAATCAGTTGCAAGGCGATCAAATCCTGGACAGCAACGACTTAGAGCGCGAGCGGGGCATTACCATTCTGGCGAAGAATATTGCCGTCGAGTACCGAGGCGTGAAGATTAACGTCATCGACACGCCGGGACACGCAGATTTTGGGGGCGAAGTCGAGCGAGTCTTGCGAATGGCCGACGGGGCCTTGGTCTTAGTGGACGCCGCAGAAGGCCCCATGCCTCAGACGCGGTTTGTTTTGGGGAAAGCGATTGAAGTCGGATTGCGGCCGATCATTGTGGTCAACAAGATCGACCGCCCGGATGCGCGTACGCTGGAAGTCGTGGATGAGACGTGCGAGCTGATTCTGGATTTGGGTGGTGAGCGTTATCTGGACGACCTGGTGTATATTTTCGCCTCTGCCAAGCAAGGATTTGCCACCCGCGACCTGGATTTGCCCAGCGACACTATTTTGCCCCTGATGGATTTGATTCTGGAGAAGATTCCGGGACCAGCGATCGATCCTTTTCCTGGCCCTTCATTGACAGTAACGACATTGGATTGGTCGGACTATGTAGGCCGAATCGCTATTGGACGGATTCGGTCGGGAGAGTTTCGTCGCGGTCATAGCGTGACGCTGATGCAAACCGGAGAACGGGTGACACCCAGCAAAATCAGCGCGGTGTACGTCTTTGACAATTTAGGTCGGGTCGAGGTCGAGTCCGCGACGGCCGGTGACGTGGTGGCTTTGGTCGGACTGACTGGAGTCGAGATCGGCGACACGGTTTGCACAGTGGAACATCCGATCGTCCTGCCGCGCATCAAAGTGGATCAGCCGACGTTGGAAATGGTGTTTACGATCAATAATTCACCGCTCGCAGGGCGGGAAGGAAAGTATGTCACCGGCCGTCAATTAAGAGAGCGACTGGAACGCGAGCTGGAACGGAACGTGGCCCTGCAAGTTCGTTTTGGCGATGGAGGCGACGCCTTTCGTGTCGCTGGCCGAGGCGTCCTGCATTTGTCGGTCCTGATTGAAACGATGCGCCGGGAAGGTTATGAATTGTCGGTCGGCAAGCCCCATGTGCTGTTTCGCGAGATGGACGGCGAACGATGCGAGCCGTTTGAATCACTAGTGATCGAGGTGCCGTCGGACAAGCTGGGTCCGGTAATGGAGTTGGTTGGTCAACGGCGCGGCGAGTTGTTGGAAATGAAAACACGAGGCGAGTTCTCCTTGGTCGTCTTCTCGATTCCGGCGCGAGGTTTGATTGGCCTGCGCACGCGATTGCTCAATGCGACGCAAGGGACAGCCGTGATAAACCACCGTTTTGAATCCTATCGCCCTCTGGAGGGGGATCCACCACGCCGTTCCAATGGCGTGCTGGTCTCGAATGTTTCCGGACGGGCCGTGGCCTACGCTTTGGACGGTCTGCAGGAACGTGCCGAGCTGTTCGTTGCGCCCGGCGACGAAGTCTATGAAGGGATGATCGTTGGCGAAAACAGCCGCGATAACGACCTGCCCGTCAATCCCACACGCGAAAAGAAACTTTCCAACGTCCGTGCGTCGGGAAGTGACGAAAATATCCTGCTGAAGCCGCCGCGGCAGATGTCGTTGGAAGCAGCCTTGGAATATATCGAAGACGATGAACTGGTGGAGATCACTCCCACCAAGATTCGGCTGCGCAAGGCCATGTTGCGCGAATCCGATCGCCGCAGATTGAGCCGCGCCACCGCCTGATGCGACCTTGCCTCTACACCGCTAGGTCGGTGCGCGGACCAATGGACAACATTTGCCCCCGCGCCATGGGATACGCCAAGGCCACGCGCTGCACGTCGGCGATGGTGACACGTCGAAATTGATCGGCGATCTGGTCAGGGCTCAAAAATCGTTGACCGTTTAACCATTGCCAGCCCACGGAGAACATCCGAGATTCCGTCCGCTCACTGGCCAAAAGAATTTGCGACACGATCTTCTGTTTGGCCAGCTCCAACTCGCGATCCGTGATTCCGTGGGCGACAGAGTGTTGCACGCGCCGCAAGCGCTCCAGGTTGGCTTCAGCCGATTCGGGCGGGGCGGAGAACCAACTCATGATCAAACCTGCTCCTTGAAATTCGTAGCTGCCGATGGCGGCAGATTCGGCAGCGCCGGAGTCCAACATTTCCCAGTAGATACGACTCCCGCCGTCGCCTCCCAAAATCGTGGTCAAAATTCGTGTGGCAAACCGGTCCGGATCGTCGATGGCCGGTCCCGGTGCAATTTCCATGAAGTATTGCATGGCGGAATTGTCCTTGCCGATCACCCGTCCGCCGAACTGCGGCTTGACGGCGGGCATCGCACGTGCGGCCAATCCAGGAGGACGATCTCCTAGACACCGCTCGGCGTCGCGGACCAGCAAAGCGAAATCGATGCGGCCAGCGGCGACCAAAGCCATATTCGACGGGACATAGCGTTCGCGCCAATAGCTGCGCATCGCTTCCGGTGTGAGCGCGCTCACGGTATCAACGCTCCCCAAGACACTCTGCCCCAAAGGATGCGAGCCAAAGTAGGCTTGCATCAACATTTCTTGGGCGCCATACGGCGGTTGATCCTGGTACATCATGATTTCTTCAATGATGACGCGTTTTTCCATCTCAAAGTCGTCAGGGCGCAGCGCCGGCTGCATCAGCTCACTCAACAATTGCACTAAAGGTGTTTGAAATTCGGGCAAGACCGAAGCGTGGTAGATAGTGCTCTCTTCCGAAGTTTGTGCATTACTGCCGCTCCCCATTTCGTCCAACAACACGTTTACGGCGTCGGCCGACAACTGTTCCGTACCCTTGAACACCATGTGTTCGAGAAAATGGCTGACGCCGCTCCACGCTGCCGCTTCGTCCCTCGCTCCCGTGCGGACGAACAGACCATACGATGCAAAATGGGCTTGGTCGTTGCACTCGGCCAAGATGGTCAAACCATTATCGAGTTGTTGGCGCCGATATTCCATTACTCAATTCCAAAGGTTGTTCACCCAAGTCAACCATATCGAAAGGACCGATTTCGAAAGCTTCCCAAAATCGATTGACGGCGTCCAAACTTAATCCATCAATCCGCGCGTTCAACTCGGCCAATCCCCGCGCCCGGTCCAAATGAAAAATGTCTCCCACCAAGCCGCTGGCTAAGGCCCGACACGATTCCTGTTTCATGATCAAATTGCTGCGTAGCTGAATCTTCAGGCGGCCCAATTCTTCCGCGGTTACCCCCTGTTTCAGCAATTGAATCTGGTCAATGATGACGTCCAGCGACTCCTGGGCAACACCGGGAGAGGTTCCGCAATATGCAACGATACAGCCTTGGTCTCGCAGCGTGTGACATGCGGCGGACACCGTGTAGCACAAACCGCGACGCTCGCGCACTTCGCGGAATAGCCGCGAACTCATGCCATCGCTCAGAATTCCAATTCCCGCCCGCGCGAGGAAATACTCCGAATGGCGATAAGGTATGCCGGGACAAGCTAAGCCGATGTGCGTTTGTTGACTATCAAAAGGCAAATGCACGACCCCGTGGGGTGGCGAGGCTATGGTCACCGGCGGCGCCTCGCCCGTTTCCCAGGAACCGAACAAACGTTCGACCTGGGATAGTATTTCCGGCCAGCGTATGTTCCCCGCAATTCCGATGATGATGCCATTCGGAAAATAGTGCTCGCGATAAAAGCGCTCAACGTCGTGCCAACCAATATTGGCCACGGATTCGGCGAATCCTTCCGCATGCCACGCGTCGGGTTCGCCGTAGTGGAGGTTGCGCAGGGCAATCATCACACGTTCGGGGAGGTCATCATCGATCGCTTGAATTTCTTGGAAACAAACCCGGCGACTATCCTCCACCTGATCCGCCGGGAGAGCGGGATCGCGGAGAAGCCCGGCATAACGCTCCAAAACGCGGTACAGGTTCTCCGCCGGCAAGGCGCCTCCGTAGTAGGTGTGATACGTGGAAGTGTCCGCCCAATACAAACAGCCTTGGCTTTCCATGAAGTCCACAAACTGCCGATGAGTCAAGCCGCCACCACCCCGTGAAATCAACTCGCACGAAAAGTTAGCCAATCCCCTCAAATCCGGTGGGTCATACCGACAACCGGCCGGAACAGCGATGGAAAATGCCGCTGAATGTAGCCAGGGCATTTCCTTGGCCACTAGCGTAAGACCATTTCCAAAACGCTGGGTGTAAACCGCCTCGGGCAGAGTCGCCGCAACCGATAGCACGTTGTGTCTCGTTTGATCGTGTCCGTTCATCGAAGCCAATGTGATAGCGGTTTTGCCTAATCGACGGCTACGGCAATTGCAGAACAGGAGTGCCCTGCCGTTCGCTGAATTATAGTCCGGACGACCGGGCGCCGTCCGGGACGTCAAATTGAAATGGCAAATGGGGTCGAATAATGGTGTCGGCGCCCTGATTTTTCCGGCCACAACAGGTTGCCGACCACACGTAACCGCCGGTGCGATTTTGCCGATTTTGACGTTTCCCAAGGGTGGACAGGTTGATATGATCCCGACCGTTCCACACACGGGATGTACTCGGTCGGAGACAGTGATGGCACAATTACCTAGATGGTTGCTCGGGGCGGTTCTCGCTACCGTCGTCTGGCTCATTGGCCCTGGTTTAACCACGGCCAATTGTCAGGACCAGGAACACGTCGGTAATCATTCGGAACGTCTTGACCAAGATGAAGTTGTGGAGAACGAGCATGGCAAACTTCAGGAAAACGCGAATCACGACGTAACGCCTCCCCCTGAAATTTCCCAATCGCCACAGCAGAGTTCCGCGAGAATCATTTTCGACAGGCAACCTTCTCATATCGAGGTCCACAATAATCAGAGTCCTCGACCGCGACCTCTGCCCGCGCCTGGATCGCTGCTTGGTTCCAGGTCCGGAAATGTCATGGAGTGGCCACCACGCGCGCGATCGTTTCTGGATACGGAAGTAAGGCTGGCGGGATTCGATGATGATTCGAGTGTACCGCTTCCCAAAATCTTCTACGGACCTCCACCTCAGATCAACTTGGATCCGGACTTCAATTCACCTTCAGGCGCGCGCGATGACTCGCCGCCCACAATGGCCGCCCGCCGCAGTCGTCCGGTGCCCGTCCGTATCCCGTCCTATTTTGAATTGGAAGTACCCGAACGTAAGGAACCCGGCACCGCCGATCCGTTGTCAAATCAATGGCCCCGGCGACTTACCTCCCAGGACCCGCCGGCCGAGGAAATTGACCTAGCCCCCCCGCCCCCACCACCTAGTGTGCGCATGAGATTGTTCGACGAGTCCAGCCAAACTCCCCCTGCTTCATCATTTCAAGGGCGGATGGCAGAGTTTGAGAAATGTGGCAACTTGGTCGTCAGACCCGTGGGACGTACGTGGACTTTATGATTTTGACCAAGGTGTTGCCTCTGGAATCGGCTTGGGTATTTATCATGGACCCAATTGGCGCGCGGACCTGGAATTGGCACTGCGGTCAAATCCTCTCGATGCATTGCACGTTTGGCGACCGGCAGGCAGCCCGAACGAAGAGACGTTATTTGTGGACGGTCACCTCAAATCGTACGCGGGCATGGCTAACTTCTATTGGGATTTTAGCAACATCGCGGATCGTACCATCCAACCCTACGTTGGGGCAGGAGTAGGGTTTGTCTTCCTGGATCCCGATGTCCACAGCGTGGGGCGGCCGATCCTCGATCCGCGATACGATCGCGACTCCAGTTTTGCGTACCAATGGATGGCAGGCCTTAACGCGCGGGTCAACCAGCAATTTGACCTGTTTTGCGAGTACCGCTTTTTCGCCGCGGATTCATTCCACATGAATACCAACGTGCAAACCATCAGTGGCCGCGCCGGCGATCCCACATCCCTCTGGGGAAATCTCGACTATCGTTCCCAAAACATCCTCCTCGGCCTCCGCTACAAATTCTAACCAACAAAAAGGACAGGCATTTTTGTTAATCCGTTGGCACAATTCGATACGTTCAATTCCAACGTGTTGTCTTAACGACGAGCATGGCCAATGATCGCTCAACGCTTCTTGATAAACCGCTGGATTGGAATCAACTAGCGCGCAAGTGAACTCATGCAGCGGCATAGATGACATTATGTAACAAAGGAATGACCAATCGCCGTGTAAGAGTCAACGGCGACTATGCGTCGAGGTCATTCCACGAAACGGCGTGGGGGTAAATACCCGCTAGCTAGCTGGCCTTGATAATGGTACCAGATTGTCCAGATGGTGACGGCCCTTCTGTTGGGCCAGCTCTTGCAATCGCTCGCGACTTGACGAAAAGAAACTGCCGCACAACTTCTGAGCACCCAATAACTTCTTCAACCGAAAGCCCCAGACCTCGGCGCTCGTAGCT
>JACTND010000244.1 GCA_014584305.1 Planctomycetota bacterium
TGGCCGAATCCCGTTCCCTCCAAGCGGACCTAGCCGCCATCATGGAAAACCTGAATACCTGAAAACAGGGTCTGACCCCTCAGGGTCTCAGGGTCTGACCCCTCAGGGTCTGACCCCTACAGGCTTCCCAAAACGAACACCTCGCTGGCCGACACGTCGGCCAACTTGCAACGTCAGGTGCTCGATGCCGGATGGCAACTCGTCACCGACTATGACCCCAGTCCAGTGGACGTGCCGCATTATAAATCGCTCGCGTTTCGCAAGTAGGCCGTTCGCGTGACGTTGGGAGTTTTGAAGATGCCAAATAACCCGGATGAACCGACGCAAGCCTTTTACATGGCCGACTACATGCTGCCGATCGACGTACCGCTCGTGGACGCCAGCCAATCCATGCGTTTGGATATTATCGAACAGCGCGCCGCGCAAGTGACAAGCATGGATCGCGCGCAGTTGGTTACCTGGCTAGTGAAATACGTGGACACGTTTGGTAGGCAACTCGGCGACACACAAGATTTCGTGAGCCAGAAGACGCATCGCTTGGAGATTCAAAACGGATCAAACACAGTGGTTCGAGTGTCGCTCGTCGAACGGCAAGGCGAGTTGAGTGTCGTCTTCGATCGCGACCAACAGCAGTCAAATTCAATGGACGTTGTCCTACCGGAATGGCTACTTCCCGGGGCGCGTGTCCATTGAAGGTCATCAAATGGGTAGATTGGGAATCGATTTTCGCCCGCAGGTGACAATGCAAGTTCTGGAAGGCAATCCGAGTAACGATTGAGTCTGCGATGGCCAAGCCGAGTGATGTAGCATCGCAATCCCATCCAGCCGCGCGCGGAGTGTACCTGCTGGACCTGCGCCACGCACCGGCGATGCAACGCATGTTGTCGGACCGGGAGGTAACCCAGTGGACGCGGATTCCCTGTCCCTATCCGGAAAACGGCGCGGTCGAATTCGTTCGCGAACAAACTGAGAAACGCGCACGGGGCGAAGCGTATTCGTTTGCCATTGAACAGCGCGGCATCCTGACCGGTGTTGTCACACTGATGAACGTCCAGAATAGTTCGGCGGAATTGGGATATTGGATCGGTCGGGCATTTTGGGGCCAAGGTTTGGCAACGTACGCCGCGACGCAAATACTGGAATTTGCGTTTCAGAATTTGAGGTTGTCTCTGATCCGCGCCGATGCCGTCGAGCAGCACATCGTATCGCGGCGCGTGTTGGAGAAAACCGGATTTCGCTTTCGGGGTACCATGCCGAATGATGTGGCACTGGCCACGCATTGCCCCAACCTCCCCCTCGCGCGGTATGAGCTGACCCGCGTGCAGTGGCTTGAGTATCAACACGCGGATGCGGTTGCGGCGCTTCACCCCGGATTGCGGATATTGTTGGAAGCTGAATTGGCCGCGGGGAATGAGATCCGCGAGTCGCGGCGGGGTTGGCCGGAGCCAAACAGTGTGTTCATTCGTCTGCGCGAGCCGTTGCGTGTGACGCCTCGTGCCATTCCTGAGGGCGTCCATTATTCTTGCCCCAACGACTCGCATTGATGGCGAAACGAGTATCGGGTAGCGTCACCGCAGCATTTGTTAGTCAGTTAACTCGTCGCGAAACGCACTCTCAGTGCTATTCGTCGTTTCCTGGGCCGGAATCGGTGGACTTCATGCGCGGCGGCCAAAAAGCCACAGCCAAAATTGCCGCAGCGATCAAGGCCATTACCATTGGAATTTGGAATAAGTAAGCGAAGTCTGGCACGGATTTTCCGTCTGACCCGGCTTCGGGCAAGACATAATGGTTACGGAGCTGGGGACCCATCCATCGCGCGACGAGCGGTCCCACTCCCAAAATCACCAAATTGAACAACCCTTGCGTGCTGGCGCGAATGTCGCGCGGTAAATGCTCATCGACATAGATGTACACCGCCGCGAAAAAGAACGCGTAGCAGATTCCGTGAAGAATCTGTACGGCGACGATCAATCCTGGGTATTGGTACAAATAGGAATAGGTGGCAAACCGCGCCGCGTGACCCAAGACGCCGATCATCATGGTGAGTTTCCATCCGAGACGCTTTAAGAAGAAGGCGAGTACGGCCATGGTGCCGATCTCGGCGATTTGGCCGATGCTCATGATCGGCATCACCCACTTCTGAGAAAAGCCAACCGTCTTCTGAAGAAAGTCTCCTGTCCAATTGAAATACAAGTCATGCACCGTGGCGTCGATCAGCGTAACGAACCACAACACGAGCACGGCTGGAATCGCCAGACATTTCACAGCCTTGAGAAACGCCAACGGCTCATCGCTGGCCGTCCCTTTGGAGGGTGGCGTGTGTGGGAGCGTCAAACTAAAGGCGGCCAAGATAAACGATGCGGATGCAGCGACATAGAAAATCATGTTGCGCGAAGCCGCATCCGACAACAGAAAAAACAACGGCCAAGCCACCAGAATCCAGCCAATCGTACCTCCCATGCGAATTGGCCCAAATTCGGCCTTGGGATCAGTCATGGCGCGAAAAGCGATTGAGTTCGTGATGGAAATGGTCGGTACGTAAACCAAACAATGGACCCACATGAGAACCAAAAAGGGGGCATACGACTTGGTCAAGCCCAACCCCACCAGCGCCGCGCCGCCGATCAAATGGCTGACGGCCAAGAAACGTTCCGCGGCAAAGTTTCGGTCGGCAAACTGATTGCCAAAGAACATCGCCACAATGGCGCTAATCGGAAAGGCCCACAATATCCACGTCTGTTCGCTCGCAGAGAATTCCAAATGGTCCAAGTAGCCGAACACCAGCGGCAGCCAGGCGCCCCAAATAGCGAACTGCAACAGCATCATGACAAACAGTTTGAAGCGCACGGCGCCGTTCATTGCTTCCGCTCTCCGATCTTGGGGGACAACACGCACCCTATTGCTGGGGCAAGCGGATCAGTTTAATTCCCAAACGTGACGCTGTCAGCCAGCGGGAAGACCGGATTCCTTAAAAAAACGCCGGCAAATCCAATGCGTCGAACAACAAGTGGCCGCTAGGCGCGTTGGGCCAGGATCAAACCCCAGACGTGGGGCGGTGAAGGCAAATGCGCATAGCGAACTTGGGTTAAACCGGCCTCTTGAAGCCATGTCCGGATACTTTGTGGTCGGTGCATTGGCCCGGGGCGGTCACTCATTCCCAATTCCAATTCATAGAAGGCGATCGACCGGCTGCCATCAGGCTGTCCGCGAAAAATGTCAATGACCACGAATTCCCCCGTCGGTGCCAACAGCGAGTTTACTACGGACGCGATCAGGCGCTCGCAATCCGCGGAGGCGAGTCCGTGCATCCTTCCGGCGATGATCACCAGGTCGAAATCAGAGCCGCCGAGTTCGGGGCGCCGCCAATCCCCTTCAACGAAATCAAATTGGTTATCCAAGCCGACGCTGGCGACGGTCTCCCGTGCGCCAACCAAGGCGACCGGCCCGTCGAGAATGGCCACTCGCGAGTCGGGATCGCGATGGGCTAAGGCAGCGCTGAAAATCGATTGCCCACCTCCCAACTCGAGTATCCGCAAACCGCGCCGCGAACGCCCAACGTCCAACACTTCCGCCGCATCCATGGCAGCCGGCGTTTGCATCCAGGCGTGCCGTTGCAGTAAGATCACGTCGTCGGCGGGGATTTCGTCGGATTGACCAGTTGCGATCACGCGGGCGACCGATCCCGTGCGCACGAAGTCTTCCAAGCGACGCCAGTATTCGTCCTCCAACGTTATTTTGTCCGCAAACATGCGCGCCGCCGGGGAGAGCGCAAACAGGTCGCCATAATGTTCCACCAAGCCCGATTCGCACAGCGCGTACATCAACATCTCGGTCGCATCGGGATGGAGCGCCAATTGTTGAGCCAACTCAGCCGTCGTCTTTTGGCCACTGTCCAGCGCCGCCAAGATGCCCAGTTTCCCTGCCGTCTTGGCGACATGGTAGGCAGCTAGGTCGTGTTGCAATTTGACGAAATCTTTAACGGTCTTTAGTTGTGAATTGCTCATGCTGCTTAATGCAATCGTTTCTCTATGGAAACTGTTATTGAGTGGGTTGTTCACGCAACCAGTCTGAGTTCGTTTGGTCGGCTTCTCCTGCCGATCGAGTATCCGACGGCCGCGGCTTACTATTCTACCCTCGCCGTCTGGTGATTTAACGGGTCACGAGAACCTGTATTGGCGGGGTGATCCGCCGCACGAGTTTGGAAATGGCTCTGTTCCAATGGGTGGGACCATGAATGTCCTTACAATGGGGCCGTCGTGCCCGCGCGCAGCCTTTGGCGATACTCGTACTCGATACACAATGGCCGCGTACAAGGACCATTTCATTGAGTTCGAGTATTGGTACGATTTTGGACCAGAAACGCGCAATTTCAACACGCAAAATCGAAGGCAAACAAAGAGTATTCCGTCGCGCGAGGCCGGTTATCGAATCGCGGCCACTTTGGTTCGTGGGATTGGAATTCTCGGCAATTTCACGCACAATAGTCGGTCAGTTCGACGTTTACCACATTAGGCGGAGTGTTGCGGATGAAATGGAATTGGGGACAGTTTGTGCGTTCCAAAGTTCGATGGTTTCCATCGCGCGTGGTCGCTGGTCTAGCGGTGTTGACGGTCCTGACCGCTGAGATATCCGCGCAATGGATTCCGCAACCCAACGCGCAATTGGCCGCAGGGTTCCGCTTGACGCGCATTTACGAAGTCCCAACGGAACAGGGTTCCTGGGTCAGCTTATGTGTCGATCCCCAGGGCCGCTTGATCGCTTCGGATCAGTATGGCGGTTTGTATCGCATCACCGTCGATCCGCAACAACAAACGACAACCGTCGAGCCGATTAGGGTCAAGATTGGGCGCGCGCAAGGGTTGCTGTGCGCCTTCGACAGTTTGTATGTTATGGCGCACGCCGGCGATCGGCAGCCGTCGGGGCTGTACCGCGTTCGCGACACGAATGGGGACGATCAATACGACTCGGTCGAATTGCTGCGTGAAATTCGCGGCGAGGGCGAACACGGGCCGCACGCCATCGCGCTAAGCCCCGACGGGAAATCCCTCTACATCTGTGCGGGGAATCATACACAGTTGCCGGAAATCGCTCGGACGCGGGTGCCGCAAGTATGGAACGAGGACCAACTTCTGCCACGATTCTGGGACGCCAGCGGTCATGCCGTCGGAATACTGGCCCCCGGTGGGTGGGTGATCAAGTCCGATCCAGATGCTACCGAGTTCGAGTTGGTCAGCATTGGATTTCGCAACCAATACGATATCGCTTTCAACGAATCCGGAGAGTTGTTTACCTATGACGCGGACATGGAATGGGATGTCGGATTGCCCTGGTATCGCCCAACGCGGATTTGTCACGTCACCAGCGGCAGCGAATTCGGCTGGCGCAGCGGATCGGGCAAATGGCCGGAATATTATCCGGACAATCTTCCCGCTGCGGTCGATATCGGTTTTGGTTCGCCGACCGGTGTTTGTTTCGGAACGGGAAGCCACTTTCCGACCAAATACCAACGCGCTCTGTTCGCGGCCGATTGGAGTTACGGCATTTTGTATGCGGTCCACTTGGAACCGAAGGGGGCCAGCTACACCGGTCAGGTAGAGACTTTTTGCACAGCGCCGGGGCTGGCGATAACCGATGTCGTGGTGCGACCGCAGGATGGGGCGCTCTACTTTGCCATTGGCGGGCGACGCTCCTATTCCGCGTTGTATCGGATTCACTACGAACCGGCTGACCAGCAAGCGTTGACCGTCCAAGCAACCGAGGCAGGTCCAAATGAAGCCGCCCAGATTCGGCGGCGGTTGGAAACTATGCATTTGGACATGCCCGGCGCGCATACGCCTGGCGTTATCGACACGGCTTGGCCCTATTTGTCCCATGCGGACCGCTGGATTCGCTTCGCCGCGCGGACGGCCATGGAACATGTGCCGATTGAGTTGTGGCGCGAACGGGCTTGGGAAACGGCTGACCCACAAACAACATTGGAGATTGCGTTGGCAGTAGCGCGTTGCGGAGGACAAGACGACGCCGAGCCGATGGTCGATCGACTGGTCCGCATCAACTGGGACGAGTTGTCCTGGAGCCAACGCCAGCATTGGTTGCGCGCTGCAGGATTGGTATTGTTGCGGCTCACGCTAGCCGACAACTACTCCATTCGCGAAAAAATTTGTAGCTATCTCGACGATCGTTTTCCATCCGGAGACACGTTGCTCGATCGCGAGCTCTGCCGATTGCTGGTAGCCGCCTACTCGCGTTCGGTCGTCGGCAAAGGTATCGAGCTAATGGAGACGGCCAAGACCCAAGAAGAGCAGATTCACTTTGCCTATTGCCTGAGCGCGGCCGATTGGGGTTGGAATCCGGAGCTGTTGGAACGGTATTATCAGTGGTTTTTGACGGCCGGCCGGTGGCGGGGCGGCAATTCCTTCGTTGGTTTTTTGACCAATGTGCGCGCGGCTGCTTGGGAAAGGCTAGCGCCAGACGTCCGCGAACCGCTGGAGTCGATCGCGACGACCGTGACGAGGCGCCCGCCGTCGGCCGTCGTGCCGCTCACGCGACAGGGGCCGGGCACGGCCGAGGGGATGCGCACCTCGGCCCCGGAGCCGGCGTGCCCGCCGTGGCAGGTGACCTCCAGGCTGGCGACGCCCGGGGCGGCGACGAAGCGCAGGGTGAAGGGGGGCGCCTCGGCGGGGGCGGGCGGGGCGGG
>JACTND010000178.1 GCA_014584305.1 Planctomycetota bacterium
CGACCGCTAGCGTCGAAAATCACAAATTCGGATTCCGCAGTTAAGGGGACATGGTAATCGCTGTATCCTGGTTTTGCCCTTTCGACAAAACAATCTCCCAAAAAAACCAATGGTTAGGCCTTCCTTCCGTTCGTCTGATGGGAGCCAAAGTTTGATTGCTATTCAAAATCCGCCACCTCCAACCTGCCAGATCTTCCTTTTCAACCTGCCGCCAAAAGCGTCCGGTTGAAACGAATGATCTAGCGAAAAGCGGGCCAACAGGTCGCCAATCTAGCGGTCAAACTACTTCACCCACAAGATAAACTCGTGGGGGGCGCTTCGCCCACGCTGGACTCCAAACGAACCTCACACCTCATCGGATGAAACAAGGTAAATCCTCGTTTGTAACCTCGATCTATCAAATCGCGGCACCAACGCACGTTGGCTGATCCGCAACTTTTGTATAGAATCAATATCCAATCCTATTTTAGCGACTGAAAATCGCTCATTCCTATGGGCTCGCGGCAGTTGTACGGTTCGCCGTAAGTCACGCCAATCGATTTCCCCCACCAGGCCGCTTCGTCCCTTATTTGTTCGATAAAACTTGGCGAAGATTCCTCGCGGCCGCGCACGAATTGACTCTGATAGGCCAGAATCGCCTGGCGTTTAATCTCCCACTCGGCGCTGATATCCATCACAAATGCCGGCGTCGGATGGGCTTTCAAATGAATGCAGTAATAGTTGTAAATCCGCTCCGGATGGAATGGCTCGCCGGGCAAGTCGGTCTTTGTAAGCTTTGCCCAAAACCTAGCAGCCACGATCAATTCGGCGGCAGCCACATGGTCCGGATGGGCGTCCACCCAGTAAGGAGCGAAAAGCCACCGTGGTCGATGCAAGCGAATCACTCCCGCTAACGCCGACCGGGCGTCCAGCGTGGCCTCCAACCGCCGATTGGGGAGTCCCAAATTGCCGCGCCACGACAGCCCCAAAATCCCCGTCGCGGCCTCGGTTTCCCGGCGGCGAATCTCGGGCGATCCAAAGGGTGTCGGTTCACCATCCGTCAGGTCCAACACACCGACGCGCCAACCCTGACGCAGCATTTTGACGATGCCGCCTCCCATTCCCAACTCCGCGTCGTCCGGGTGAGGTGCCACCACCAGCACGTCCAGCAATTCCACATCCGACATGTTCTACGCCCCGAAATAATGCCAATCGTCGCCCCATGCTCTGCGCGTCCCAGCTCCTGATTGGTAGGATGGACTCGGTTCCTGCACGAGCAGCAAGCAGATAACGTCTCGGCAAATTGTAATCGTTGACTCCATGAACAAAAACGACTCGTTGGAAGAAAAGGTTGAACAGGCATTGGGCTTTGTTCGCAACCAGCGGCAACAGATCGCGCGACTGCGCGATCAGGTTCAACGTTTGGAGCGCGTATTGGAGGCGTGTCTAGGGGACCCCCTGGCGACTTGGCTGTTTCGGTGCCGCGAGGAACGTATGGACCCGACGGTTCCGATCTATGACCCCCAGCGCGCCGAGTTTCATTGGGCCCGTTACCGATTCGCTGCACAATACGTCGAGAACCAAGTGGTTGTCGATGCCGCGTGCGGGACCGGCTATGGCAGTCACCACCTGTCGGAACAAGGAAATGCAGTCCGTGTATTGGGATTTGATCTGTCACCCGAAGCGATCGATTACGCTGAAAAGAAACATGCCGGGCCGCGTATCACGTATCAGACGGCCGATGCCCGCGCGCTGCCTTTGGCAGACGAAAGCGTAGATGTGGTCGTCTCCTTCGAGACGTTGGAACATGTCGTTGACGGTGAACGACTGATTGCCGAGTTCGCCAGAATTCTGAAACCCGAGGGCCGATTGATCGTCTCGACACCGAATGCCTGGCCATTGACCGTGGCTCCGTTTCATGTGAGAGAGTATGATCGCCAGTCGTTTCTGGACGTGTTGGTTCCGCATTGTGCCGACGTCCAACTCTGGAATCAGAATTCGGGTTCCGATTACGAATTCAATCGCGGTCAGCCGGCTGGAATTGTTCTTACCGACGATGCGAATCATCAGGTCGCTGAATGTTTCCTAGCGGTTTGTAAAAAAGCGGGGCGATGAACCCGTCTCGCGAAGCCACACGCCCACATGTGCGAAGTCCCGCTTCAATCGCGACTTTGAATAACGTCATACAGCGCGAGCAGGGCCTCGCGGGCGTTGCCGTGGTGCTGCCGCCATGACTCGATGAGTTCACTTTCCGCCAAGGGATCTTCCATCCCGCGCTGGAGATGATGACATACCGCCAAGAACCGCGCCTCGTCCGGCCACGTCTCGTAAACCACTGGACCAAACCATGGCGAATGTTTGTGACCGGTAGCAACCACGCGAGGACAGCTTAATGTGCCAAAAAGGCGCGACGCCCAACGTTGCCAGAACGGCATCAACTCCCACCCCTCGACAAAGAATACTATTCCAGCGCCCGCGCCGCGCTTTCGAAGCCTTGCGACTTCCGGCGACTGACCTTGGTCATTTTCCAATAGCCATTTGGCCGGCAGCCAATGCGACCCGCGACTCCGCACATTCCACCACTCGACTGCCTCAAATCGTACCCGTGCTTCTGGCAGGAGAGACGCCAGCAAAGTCGATTTCCCCGAACCGTGTGGGCCGACAATCTGTCCGCGCCAACCGACCGCATCGAGCCGCGCGACCAGTGACGACAACGATTCATCCTTGCCAAAGATAAAATCAACTGCGCCTGGCCGTATGCGCGACGTGCAAAACGGATTTTCGTTGCCGTCCCACCGCTCGCTAGATCGTCGTGACATCGCGCATGTATCCGGCTGGCGATCGCTCAAAGAGGGTTCTCGATCGAGCGAGCTACGTCGTTTACCCAGTTGCAGAGCTGCTGCGCCGCGGCGTGAGTGCGCGCCTCGGCAACGACTCGAACAATGGGCTCGGTATTGCTGCCGCGGACCAGGACCCACCGATCGGCCCAATCGGCACGCAAGCCGTCTTGGCGATTAATGGTGGCCTTTCCGTTATCGGTTGCCGACAACTGATTGGCTGCGGGTCCTTTCCAAGGCGAATCGATTTGGTGCAGGATGTTACCGAGTTCATTCAATAGCCGACTGATATTAGGCCGTGAAATGAGAATCGTCGATTTGACAATGTGATACGTCGGCATTGCCGCCGCAAGTTGGCTGATCGACAGGTCGCGGGCAGCCATCAACTCCAAGATTTGCGCCATACCTACAAAGCTATCGCGGACATACCCGACTCGCGGATCGATCGGGCCTCCATTGCCTTCGCCTCCATAGATCGCGTGACGTTCCACCATCAGGTCGGCCACATTCGCTTCTCCGACGGCACTCATGATGCACTGGCCGCCATACTTGTCCGCAATGTCAACGGCCATGCGACTGGTTGAACAATTGGTTACGATCAAACCCGATTGGCGCGATAATCGATTTTCCAGCGTCAACGCCAAAGTCATTTCTTCACCGATATAGGAACCGCGCGCATCGATAATCGCCAGTCGATCGGCGTCCGGATCTTGGCAAAACGTGACGTCAAATTCTTCGGCCGCAGCCCGGTGCGCCACATCCGCGAGATTGGCTGCCGTGGGCTCCGGTGGATGCGCGAACTGACCGTTGGGCATTTCGCCGAGAACGCTGATTTTGCAGCCGAGATGCTCCAACAAAGGCCGTCCCAAGACGGCTCCAGCACCGTGATTGGCATCGAGCAAAACGCGAAACCCTTTGGCGCGAATCGCATCCACATCGACTGTTCCGGCCACACGTTCCAGGTGTGCCGACGTCGTGTCGGCCAATCGCCGCCAACTCCCGACGCGCTTGGCCTCGACGAAAGTCGCTGCCGAATCGTGAAAAGCACTTGCGATCGCCGCACCAACCTGAGCGTTGACCACCCGTCCGTCGTTGCCGAACAATTTGATACCGTTGTACGCGGGCGGATTGTGACTGGCGCTGATTTGGATACCGCCAGCCGCCCGATGCTGTCGCACCAAAACGCCGGTGGTGGGCGTCGCGGCCACGTCGGCGTCCAAAACCTCGCGCCCACTAGCCATTACGGCGGAGGCGGCCGCGAAGGCCAAGGCCGAACCGCTGGACCTTCCATCCCGGGAGATGATGATTGGGCCGGGTGTTGCCAGCATGTGGGCGAAGGCTGCGGCGTATCGAACCGCCACCAGCGGCGTGAGCGTCTCCCCCACGATCCCGCGCAATCCCGAAACACTCACAATCAATTCGTTCATTGCGCGCCGCAACATCCCCGGGTTATGATGCTGAACAATCTGAACTAGAATAACAAACGAACGCGGCGTCTGGCAATCGAGATCAAGACTTTGGTGTCGATGAACCAAGTCGTTACCGACTATGGCGCCACAAGTAGATATTCTCAACTTTTCAAAGATCGATGAGTACATCCACCCTTTTTGACGCACTCGATTGCCAACGTCGACTCGACGAAGCGTTGGCGTCCGACAGGCTGTCTGCTTCCGCGGCGGCCAATATTCGCACTTGGTTAACGGAACCGCGTTACGCCGAATACGCGCCGCTGGTTGCCGAACATATCCGCAATCAACAATGGCGCATTCTGGACGACGTATTCTGGACGGTCATTCCCTTTGGGACTGGTGGGCGTCGCGGCAAGATGTATCCGATCGGCTGCAACGCCATCAATGAGCGAACGATCGGCGAGAGCGCTCAAGGTTTGGCCGACTACGTCCGCGAATATAAACCGAGCGGCCCTTGGTCAGCGGCAATCGCCTACGATACGCGCCATCGTTCGCGGGAGTTCGCTGAATTGTGCGCCGAAATCCTGGTCGGCAACGGTTTTCGAGTCTTTTTTCTGGACGATTACCGCAGCACCCCCGAATTGTCGTTCTTGATCCGCTACAAACACTGTGATTGCGGCATCATGGTGACGGCCAGTCACAATCCACCCAGCGACAACGCCGTGAAGGTTTATTGGTCGTCGGGCGTGCAATTAGTCCCGCCCCATGATCGCGAAGTTATCCAGCGCGTGGCCGCTGTTCAGTCGTTTGACCGTGTCCCCTTTCAGCGATCAGTCGCCGCCGGTCACGTGGTGTTGTGTCGCGAGGACGTGGACCAGGCGTTTTTGCAGGAACATTTGCGACAGAGTTTGGGTGGGCCGCGCAACATCCGAATCATCTACTCGCCCTTGCACGGAGTGGGCGAATTCAATGTGCGGGAGTTGCTGACCGCGGCAGGTTTCGCCGACGTTGAAATTTACGAACGCCATCGCGAACCGAATGGCGATTTCCCAAACGTTCCCGGCCACGTGTCCAATCCCGAGAACGCGGCGGTGTTCGACGAGATCATTCGGCGCGGTCAAGAAACAGGGGCCGATCTGATCATGGCCACGGATCCGGACTGCGATCGTCTCGGCGCGGCCGCTCCGCTCACGACGGATCCGCGCGGTAGTTGGCGCACCTTGAATGGCAATCAACTGGGAGTGCTGCTCGGCGAGTTCGTTATGCGCCGGCGACGTGAATTGGGTACTATGCCGCCGCGTGGGTTTGTCGTGACGACCTTGGTCACTTCGCCAATGCTCTCCCGCGTGTGCGCGCGGTATGGCCTGCGCTGTCTTGCCAATAACCTGGTAGGCTTCAAGTGGATTTGCAGTGTCATTGACGCCGAAGGACCGGATGACTTTGTATTTGGCACGGAAGAATCGCACGGTTATTTGGTCGGCACTTACGCGCGCGACAAAGATGGCGCGGTGGCGACTTTGCTCATGAGCGAGTTGGCGGCTTGGGCCAAGGCCCAAGGTCTATCGCTTTTCGAGCATCTCGATACGCTTTATCGCCAATACGGATTGCATGGCGAACGGTTGATGACGATTCAAATGGAAGGCTCAGACGGCATGCAACGCATGCAGCGCCTGATGGATCGATTCCGCACGTCACCCCCGGAATCGTTAGCGAACAAGAAGGTTGCTGCCATCCGCGATTACTCGCGCGGTGTGCAGTGGGCGCCGGGAGGCGCGGAGGCGCCCTTGCGCGGACCGGTGGACAACTTGATCTTCTTGGAAACAGAGGACGAAGGAAATTATGTTGCCGTGCGGCCGTCGGGTACGGAACCCAAAGTCAAGTTCTACATGTTTGCCTATCGCGCGCCGAAGGCATTCGGCGATTTGGACGACGACAAGATCGAGCTGAATCAACGATTGGCGGAATTCGAATCTTCGCTGCGCGGGTTTGCGGCCGCCGAGTAGACGTGTAGCAGTCATCATGACGGACGAGGGAGCATCTGCGGCATCGGAGGGCGGTGATCCGAACATCGGTCACAGTCATCCTGCCGAAAAGGCGCGACAGTTGCCGGCCAGCCCCGGTGTTTATCTGTTTAAGGACGCCGGCGGCCAGGTGATGTACGTTGGCAAAGCCAAGAACCTGCGCGCCCGTGTGAGCAGTTACTTTCATCAGGCCGCTGCGACGGAAATGCGAACGGCACACTGGGTTCCCGACATCCACGACGTCGATTACATCGAGTGCGACAGCGAAGTCGATGCGTTGCTGATGGAATCACGGCTCATTAAGGACATTCAGCCTTCACGCAATAAGGAGCAGAAGGACGACAAAACGTTTCCCTATCTGCAGATCGTCACGAACGAGGACTTTCCGCGGGTCGAGATCACACGCTCGCCGCGGACAAAGGGCGTCAAGCTGTTCGGCCCG
>JACTND010000153.1 GCA_014584305.1 Planctomycetota bacterium
ACAACTACCTTGCCGGATTACAATCAGTCTGGCCCTGCACAAAGCATCCGCACGCGCTGCGCCTGCGACAACGACGCCAACAACGTCAGCGCGGAGTCCGGCCCGGTCACGACTGCTCCGGCCGACTGCACGGATAACACGCCGCCCACCATCATCTGCCCTTCCAATATTACCCAAAATAATGACTCCGGTCAATGCGGAGCGGTCGTAACGTTTGATAATCCCTCGACCAGCGACAATTGTATGCTTGTATTAAGTCAGGTTACTGAAACCTTCGATTACACGGGCAGTGTTCAAAACTGGGTGGTTCCTCCGGGCGTGACTTCCATCACGGTGGATGTCTATGGCGGAGATGGTCACGGCCCGCTGGGTTTAGGCGGCAGAGTTCAGGCCACACACCCGGTCACACCGGGCGAAACCTTATACTTGTATGTGGGCGGCGAAGGTACAGAAACTACCGGCGGGTTCAACGGCGGCGGCTCGGGAGGCAATAGTCTCGGCTATGGCGGCGGCGGTGGAGCTTCTGATATTCGAAGGGGAGGTACAACACTCAGCGATAGAATCATTGTAGCCGGCGGCGGCGGCGGCACCGGCAGTAATTGTGGCATTAATACTGCCGAAGGCGGGCATGGCGGCGGACTGATTGGAGGTAGTGGTTGCGACTTTTCGTGTTCATCTTGCCAATATACAGGCGCGGGAGGCACCCAAACTGCCGGCGGTATTGCCGGGCCGACGAGCCATGGTTCGTGCGGTGGCAACCAAAATGGAGCTTTCGGCATCGGCGGCTCTAATACCGGCAGCTACGGCACCGGCGGCGGCGGCGGATATTATGGCGGCGGCTCTGGTTGTTTTGAAGGCGCAGGCGGAGGAAGCAGCTACACCTCGAACCTTGCAACCAATGTCATCCATACGCAAGGGGTTCGAACCGGAGATGGCCTCATCATCATCACCTATGGCAGTCAGTCTCTGATCCTTTCAGACGGACTACCAAGCGGCTCTGTATTTCCAGTGGGAACCACCCAAAATACCTTTACTGTAAGTGATGCTTCCGGAAATATGGCAAGCTGTAGTTTTAATGTAACTGTTAATGATGCCGCCAATCCGACGATTACTTGTCCGGCTACGCAAACTCTGACGCTGGGCGCCAACTGCTCGGCATCTCTGCCCGACTACACCAGCTTGGCTACCAATGTCGGCGACAACTGCGGCGTGCAAGGCGTCACCCAATCGCCGGAAGCGGGAACCCCGGTCTCCGGCGCAGGCGATATGATGGTAACCCTCACCGTAACCGACGTCAATGGGCGAACCAACTCCTGCACCTTCACCGTCACCAAAGTGGACAATACCGCGCCGACCATCACCTGCCCGGCTACACAAACCCTGGCGCTGGGAGCGAACTGCTCCGCCACGCTGCCGAATTATACGAGCTTGGCCACGCCCGGCGACAACTGCGGCGTGCAAAGCGTGACGCAATCGCCGGTAGCGGGCACCTCTGTCTCCGGCACAGGCAACATGACGGTAACGCTGACCGTAACCGACGTGAACGGCAATCCTCCCACGCAATGTACCTTCACCGTGACGAAAGTGGACAACACCGCACCGATGGTGCAATGCTCCAATCAGACCCTGAATTTCAACGGCGAGGAGAGCATTTCCCTCCAGTCCAATGATCTGGCCGAGGCCTCCGACAACTGCGGCGTGCAAAGCATCGGCCTTTCACCCAGTAGCATCTCCGCCACGCAAGTAGGCCAAATTGTACCCGTGACCGTCATTGCCACCGACATCAGCGGAAATACAAGCACCTGTACGGCACAAGTGACCGTGTCAGGCTTGCCCGCCGGCTGGAGCCAAAACCCGAATGGCGTGAACTGCGCCAATGGCAACAGCATTGCCTACAATGCGGCGACAGGCGTTTACACAGCCACCAGCACCAACTGCTTCTATGGGCCGCCGTTCACCGGCGATGCCACGGCTTTCGCTCAGCGCACGCTCTGCGGCAACGGCAGCATCACGGCCAGAGTCACCGGCATCAACCCCCTGGCCGGCGGCTGGGCGGGCATCGTGATGCGCGAAAACAATACAGCCGGCGCGAAGAAAGTGCAGTTGATGACGAATCTGGGCAGCGATCACCGGCGGGAATTCCGCACTACTACCAACGGTTCTGCTCAGATGCAGCAGTTCCCGAGCCAGAGCCGCTACTGGCTGCGCATCACGCGTGTGGGCAATCAGTTTACCATGTTTGTGTCCTCTAATGGGGTCAACTGGTTCCCGGCAGGCGCGCAAACCATTGTGATGGGCAACTGCATTCAGATGGGCTTGGTAGCTACCAATTACACCGCCAATAGCACGGTGACGGCGACCTTTGCCGGGGTGAGTTTTACGGACAGTAATCCCATTTCTGGAACAAACTTAAATGAAGTTGCAGAGAGCATTGATGCACCGCATGGCTTTGAGCATTCCATCGTGCACCAAATCTAAACAGTCGGCATGGGCGGTCCCTGCGAATCGCCGCGCATGCCGATACATGTCGTCGAAGCAATCGCGATAAAATTGTTCAAACGCCTGGGTGTCGCCCCGAGACATCGCTTGGGTTACTGCCGCCCAGTCGGCCATTGGGTGAAAATCGTTTATGGTCCGCTCGGCGTCCTGAGGAGGATCCATATTCAAAACACTTTCGGTGTGGAATCGGTACCTGGCTGCCGCGGTCACATCCTGGGTGGCGCCGACAGCCATTGTACCGTTCCAAATGGATCTACCGTACCGCGTCGAAGGAGCGTTGAGCCTGTGCCACGATCTGTTCGGCAATATGGAGTTCGTCCGGCGTGCCGCGAACAAACAGCAAGTTCGTTTCCTGGTGAATCTTGACTTGCACATTCTGCGACTCATTGAGCATCATGCCCAATTCCAAAGCTTTCAACAGACTGTTGCGCTCCGTTTCGTCTTTCAGATACGCGACTGAGTAAATACCAATCGTGCGCGGTACGGATGTGCTGTTTGCTTTGATGACGTAAATCGTGTTCCGGTCGTAATCATCGGTTTCACGTTCGATATAGACCCCATCCGCATCGTCCGCGATCTGTTCGAGCAACTTGATGGCTCGATGAATTGTGACGTTCGTTACGAAAACACTTGGTATGGACACCCGCGCGGCCTGGTCGGAATAAATGACCCCTGCCAAATTCTCGCTAGTCGGCCGGTAGCTGGCAGCCAGTGCCTCTATGTAGTCTCGGACTGTTCCGCCCGGGAAGTGGAGATCAACGACAGTGTCATCCCATTGATCGACCTGCGAAGTGTCTTGACTCCAACTAGGCCCGATACCCATGGCCAGTACTGCCAAATAAAGGGCGGTGACTTTGCGCATCGTCCAACTGCATGTCCGCATAATTTGCCTCCAAAGATTTTGTTTGTTGTCTATCCTCAACGCACCGTTTCGACGTCCGACTAGTCTCGCTGCCGTTGCTGGCCGCTTCCAAGTAAACCTATGTGCACGAAACCCGATAACTTTCAACCGCAAACGTTCCGCTTCGTGATCGCGGCCAGAAACCACAGATAAAACGTCGCCGGGAAGAGAATTTCGCGCCAATCGCAAAAAATGGCCAATCTGTGGCAATCAGGGAACAATCAGCAAGGAATTGCGCTGACATTACTCGTCCCTTCGGCCACCACCGCTAGCCAACATCCAACAATAGAGGGTCCGTAATCTCCGAATCGAGCGCAGGATCGCGGCGCGATTGAATGCCCTTACTTTCCAAATGTGCGTGGTAGGCCCGCGTCGCATCCAACGGCATGAGATCGCCGTCGGCGACCGCGCGCAAATGTCTGATGAAGGCAATCTGATCTTCCGCCTGGTTGATTTTGCGTCCGAACAGCGCGGCGCGGGCGCCATACCGTTTGGCCTCATACAATAATTGGAACGCATCGCGCGTCGTTCCAGCCGAACCACCCAGTATGCCGACCACGAGCGTGGAATCGTAATGGCGCAACGCCTCCATCGCCGCCGGACCGAAATAGGGCATTTTCAGAAAGAGAGGCCGACCGCGCCGCGTGATCCCCGACAACAAACGGACAATCGAATCGTTGACGAATCGAGCGACATCACCGATCGGTCGCTGGGGCGCATTGGGGGCAAAGACTTCCAAAAAATGCCGAAACCGTTTGGACTCGGCTTCACAACGGAACGCGCGGTAGTGCTCCAAGGTTTGGCGGTCCAGCACGGCATCATTGTTCAGTGTAATTGAATACAGTCCCAAATCGGCCCCGAGGCCGCGCTGTTCCTTCTTGCACTTCACTCGGCCACATTGAATATGATCGATGGTCGCTGTGCGAAATGGCAGTGAAGGCTGTTGCGTGTAGTCGCCACTGTGAGCGATCCAAATGTCCGTCGTGTCGTTGGCGCGGACGGCGGGCGTTACCCGACTGCTGTCGAACAAACGCTCGTCAATGGTCAGCATCTCGCTCGTCGCTGCGCTCATCAACATAATGTCGATATCTCCAGCGGCGACGATCTCGCGGATTCGTGCGCGGAACTCTCCGAGCGTTCGCAACGAATGCCGCGCGCCCGGCGGGGCCGGTCCGGGTGCCGCGATTCCGAATCCCATGTCGGCGTCTTTGGCATCGGCCAGTATGAAGACATCGGCCGACGAATTAGCGGCCAACAAAGCAAGTTTGGTGTCCAGCGATTTTTGCATGTGTGTCGTTCGAGATTGGGGCATAGTTTGTGAAACAATCGCGAGTTTGGCGTTGCGGGACACGGTGGTCGATCAGCCAATCAAATCGCGAACCACATGGCCGTGAACATCCGTCAACCGGTAATCTCGACCTTGGAAGCGATACGTCAAGCGTTCGTGATCGAAGCCCAGCAGATGCAAAACGGTTGCCTGCAAGTCGTGGACATGAACGGTTCCCGGCGTCCATGTTTCTTTGGTTGGCGCAAGGGGTTGGCCATGCGCATCGGCGAGGTTGTAACCGTACTCATCCGTCTGTCCATACACCAGTCCGGATTGAATACCGCCCCCCGCCATCCAAATGGTAAAGCAGCGCGGGTGATGATCCCTCCCATAGTCGTTGGGCGTCATGGGACCTTGGCAATACGACGTGCGACCGAATTCTCCCCCCCAAATGATGAGCGTATCATCCAACATGCCCCGTTGTTTCAAGTCCGTGACCAATGCGGCTGAAGCGCGGTCAGTTTTCCTCGCCTGGTCTCGAATGCCAGCGGGAAGGCCACCGTGATGATCCCAGCCTTGGTGATACAATTGGATGATTGGCACACCCCGTTCTGCCAACCGTCGTGCCATCAGGCAGTTGGAGGCAAACGTCCCGGGGGTTCGCGCGTCCTCGCCATACAAGTCAAACGTCGCTGCCGGTTCACCCGATACATCGCACACTTCGGGCACACTGGTTTGCATGCGGTAGGCCAATTCGTACTGCGCGATCCGCGATTCGATCTCGGGGTCCAATTCGGATGCGAACTGCAACCGATTCAACTCCGCCAGTTCATCCAACATTTGCCGCCGACTGGCGGCATGGACCCCTGGCGGATTGGAAAGATAGAGTACGGGATCGCGACCACTGCGGAAACGAACCCCTTGATGGCGCGAGTCAAGGAATCCATTTCCCCACAAACGGCTGTACAGCGGTTGGTCTCCTTGGTTGGCGGTCACGAGGACTACAAACGTAGGGAGATCGCGCGCGGAGTCACCCAAGCCATAACTCAGCCATGATCCCAACGACGGCCGTCCAGCGATTGGCGAGCCTGTTTGGAAAAACGTAATTGCCGGATCGTGATTGATTGCTTCCGTAAACATTGACCGCACGATACACAGATCATCGGCGATGGCCGCGGTGTGGGGCAACAATTCGCTGAACCATGCCCCCTGCGATCCATGTTGTGAGAATTTGAACGAGGAACCGGCCAGTGGAATGGAGGCTTGATGGCTGGACATCGAGGTCAGCCGCTGGCCGCGACGGACGTGTTCCGGCATTTGTTGCCCGTGACACTCGTTGAGTTTGGGTTTGTAATCGAACAAATCTTGCTGTGCTGGCCCGCCGCTTTGAAACAAATAAATCAGCCGTTTGGCTTTCGGTGTACGCGTTCTCAGGTCGGCTGGGCGTCGTGGGCCGCTGTTGGTTTCCGTCCCCTGCAATAGCGTAGCCAGTGCCGCCGCGCCGACTCCGGCCACCGATCGACCAAAAAATACGCGTCGCGTGATGTGCATCAGGTCACCTTTTCCAAACAGACGCATCGCAATTCAGAACCGCCTGGCAAACAATGGACCAGGCGGCGCATTCGATCGATTCTCCCGCTGCTGGTTCTTCTCCATTCGCAGCTTCCCTTGCCAACAAACGGGCGGCGGCGACATCCGCAGCAAATATCGCGCGTTGATGATTTAGCAGCCGCAACAACACGGTTACTTCGTCCTCGGTTGGGCGACGGCCGGTAACGGAACGAAACAACCACCGCGCGCGTTGGGTATCATCATCCAACGGTAGAGCCAACACACGTCGCGCCGTCGCCGTTGCCGCCTCGACGAACTGGGGATCGTTCAGCAACACGAGCGCCTGACTTGGCGTTTGAGTCACGCCCCGTCGGGCGACGCACGTCTCGCGAGACACAGCGTCGAAAGCCAACATGTTGGGAAGTGGCGCCGTCCGTTTCCATACAC
>JACTND010000093.1 GCA_014584305.1 Planctomycetota bacterium
GCGGATCACTTTTGAGTTTCTCGCGCCGTTTGTGCAGTATTTCGTTCGTGCCTTTCGTGCCTTTCGTGCCTTTCGTGGTTAAGAAAGGAACTACCATGAACGAAACAATCCTGTTCAAAGAAGAAAGCTACGCGATTCAAGGCGCCATCTTCGAAGTCTATCGAGAGATGGGCTGTGGTTTTCTTGAATCAGTCTACCAAGAGTGTTTGGAAATCGAGTTGCACAGTCGAGGCATTCCCTTTACTGCCCAACAGGAACTTCTGCTTCACTACAAATCCAAACCGCTGAAAACCAAGTTCATACCCGATTTTGTCTGCTATGGGCAAATCGTCGTTGAGTTAAAAGCCGTCAAAGAGATCGCTTCTGAGCACAAAGCACAAGTGATTAACTACTTGAAAGCAACCGGAATGAAACTCGGCTTATTGGTCAACTTCGGTGCGTATCCGAAAGCCACCGTTATTCGATTGGCACTTTGATTTTTTGGAACCACGAAAGGCACGAAAAACACGAACAAGATACAGGATCAGAAAGCAACCTAAAGCTTTGTCACAATTGAGAATTAGGGTTGTTGCTCCAAGCCCCCGCAGCTGGGGACAGCGGCGGCTACTGTAGGTCAGCCTGTCGTCAGGCTGACGTTTTACCCTAAATTTTAGTTCTGACAAAACACTACAAATACAAGCTTCCCTGCAACGGTGTTCTTAGATCCCAAACGACAAAGCATCCTTCCTGCTGCGTTCAACAATCCACCCAACTTTCCTCCACCTAAATCTCCTTCTTCTTTTCGTGCCTTTCGTGTTTTTCGTGGTTCAATACGAAGGCACCGAATTTTTCACGCCAACGTTGGCGAAGTGACTGTTGTAAACGAGCCTGGAATTCGGGGGGCAGCGGGTAGGGCTGACCGGCTCGGAACAACTGAATGGTTCCTCGGATGTTGTCCACCACGATCTGGCATGGATTGCAGCCGGCCAGATGATCTGCAAATTGCTCGCACTCTGCCTGCGTCAGGTCGAGAGTACCGTCAACGTATTCGTTGAGAGCTTTTAGCAATTCTTCACAGTTCATGGCGATTTTTCCAATACAGGACTACTCTACTCTTGATCCACCGTCCGACGAATAAGTTACAAAAAAAGTTGTTCAATGATTGTGGTCCGGGAAAACTCGGGTCGCTTCATCCCCGTAAACTCGGGTCATTTGTTCGCGGAGCATCAATCTGGCTCTCAACAACCGCACTTTGACATTGGCCTCTGAAATCCCCAGTTCTTCGGCGGTATCCCGCACCGACAACTCCTCGATGTCACGGAGCACAAAGACCAATCGGTATTTATCATCCAATTGTGCCAGAGCGGCGTCGACTTGTTCGCGGACTTCCGCCCGCAAAGCCAGTTCGTCGGGCGGTTCCTTCCAGTGGGCGATGTAATCTGGGTGAGGCAAACTGGCATAGCTGTCGTCGTCCCCCGAACCATCCCAAGAAACCGTGACCATGCCTTTGCGTTTTCGCAAGACTTTCAAAGCATGGTTGGTGGCGATTCGCATGATCCAGGCGGCAGCCGCCGAATCACCACGGAACGAGGAAATCTTTTCGATCAGGCTGAGAAACGTCTGTTGGGTCACATCCTCCGCATCCGCTCGATTCTGCGTGATTCGCCACGCAGCACTAAACACCCTTTGCTGGTAGCGATCCACCAAATGCTGAAACGCATCGAAATCCCCCGACGCGGCAATCGCAATCAATTGTTCGTCCGTTTGGTGTTCCAAAAGAGTCGTGTCCATCGCGGAATTGTAACACAACCGTCTCGAGACACCCATGCCATCTGCGTCAGACCGACTGGCCGGGATTGTGCGCATCTCAACCAGGGCACCGCTCGGCCAGCGGAGTTACTATTGGATTTCTGGAAGCAGCATCACCCGGAAGCCATTCGTGTGTGTCGCAAGAAGGAGCGTCGCGACAATGCGTAATCGGCCCGCCTCCGCGCCTCCCGCCGCCGATTGGTCACTCTCACTATTACGGACAAGGCCAATCGGACGCGTCACTAGTGTGTGCTCGCGCTCAAAACTAAACACCTCATCTCATGCCCATCCATGTTCATTCATGTTGTTCGAAAACATTTGCATGGGCACTTATCGTTGAGACCTTTGTTTAGTTTATTTTGAGGGTCGGGACGAAGACGAGTGATGTTGTGGGGAGGCCAGCCAGTAGCCGGTGGCCACGAAACCGCTGCCGCCGATAATGTTGCCGAGGGTGACCCAAAGGAGGTTGTGCCACAGTCCGTCTAGCCCAATGGATTCATGCGCGGGGCCCAGGAGGGCGACGGTCAGCAGCGTCATGTTGGCGACGCTGTGCTCGAATCCACATGCAATGAACGCAAACAGACACCACCAAATCACAATCGCTTTGCCCGAATCGCTGGTACAGCGGGCTGCACTCCACAGTGCCAGACAGACGAGCCAGTTGCACAAGATGGCTCGGGCCAAAAGGGCTCCGACGGGCGACTGCATTTTGTACTCGGCAACTTTTTGAAGGACTTTGATTCCGTCCCCATAAAGCACACCGCCACCACCCTGCGCAAACAACCATGCTACCAGCACGGAACCCGCAAAATTGAAAACCCACGTGACGATCCACGTCCGCAGCAAATCTGCGACACCTGTTTTTCTCTGAAGTAGTCCCAAGACCATGTACATCGTATAGCCGGTAAACAGTTCCGCCCCAGCAAACACCACCAACGTCAAAGCGATTCCGAATGAAGCTCCCATCACCAGCTTTTGCCAAGCGGGGTCAAGCGTGCCGCCCACGGAGAAAATGAGCAGAATCCCAATTCCCACATACGCCCTCGCCATCATCGCACTGACGGAAAATCCCACAGGCGATTGTTGCAGAAATTGCGACTTCTTCTCAGCCGCATGGGCAAAGTACTGAACCGTTTCGCCGTACATCGTCTATCGAGACCCGTTCGAAAATGGTTTTGGCTTGACGAGCCAGAACAGGGTGACGACAACAACTAAGGTCACCATGGCCGGTGCGACCAGCACTAACATGCCCCAGTTGGGCGTGAAGCCGCGTTGAGGATCGTAGTCGAAGCAGCGAAACAGAGTGGCGCGCGCTCCGGGCTCGGGATAGACCGGCACATACTGCCCACGCAACTCGGCGATCATCTCACGAAACCGCGCGGGGGAGATTTCCTCACCCACCGACAGTCTCACAATGCGGTTGCCCCGCAGTCCCACGGTAATCGCCGGATGATCGTACTGCTGCCGCTGCTCGTCCCAGCGATAGTCGAAGTCGAATGCCTGACACAGTGCGTCGCGGTCGGCTTCGGTTCTCGGTGCGGCGAATGTCCAACCGGAATCGCTGGCCAGTTCGTGATGGGCCGCTAAGGCCAGGAGGTCGGACTGCGCGTCGCGGAGATCAAAACTGATGACGACCATTTGATATTGGTTCCCGCTCCCGCCCACAGACTTGACCGTCTTCTTCAGCAGTCCCAAGTACGGCGAGCAGATGCCGGCGCAGCGCGAGAAGACCAGCGTCGTGAAGATCGGACGCTCGCTCGACAATTCGGCCAGCGTCGTCAACTGACCGGCGGACGTTATCAGCTCGATATTGGGGACTTCGCGACCGATCAATTCGCTCTCCGACGGTGGCTGAAAAACTTGTCCGTCAGCCGGCAGCTCTTGTGCGGACGTGAAACGAGATGTGCCAACCAAACCAAGCACCAGTGTCATCAGGCCGAGTACCGTAAACCGGTTGATTGCGTTGCGTTTTCGGAAATCAAATCGCGGATTCAATCGCATTCGCGTGAGCCTTGGAATATTGTTTGACAGTCAGCCGTTGGTGATGCAACTCCCTAGTCATACGATTATTCTTACTCTCACTCTTACTCTTAATCTTAATCTTAATCCCAACCTCGGCGACGAGGACGATTACGAGGATGATTAAGATTAAGATTAAGATTAAGATTAAGATTAAGATTAAGATTAAGATTAAGATTAAGATTAGGATTAAGATTAAGATTATAAATGAAAAACGAATTTGCTTCTCAGCACCGTTACCCTGCGCGGAGGGCGATGGCGCAGCGCTTTCCGGTTTCCCAGACGTACATCAACAATCCTGCCAACAACACGGCGATAAACAACACCGCAATCAAAGCCAATGTCGAACCATGAGCCGTTGTATCGGTGTATTGTGCAAAGCGGCGAGGTACCGAATTGGCTCCGCCGACATAAAACATCAGCACAAATCCATAACCACCAACGCAGATTAAACTGGCAATCAGCCGAGAGCGTTTGACATTTTCGGGAACACCGCTGAGCCTTTCAGACAGGTAGAATGCTCCACCCAAAATCATCAGCACGACACCCATCAAGAAGTAAGTATGAAAATGGCCTGGAACCCAAAGTGTATTATGAAACTGGGTGTTGACCGCAATCGTTGAATCAATCACCGCTCCAATGCCGCCAATCGCCCAGCCCAGGACACCGCAATAGAGCAGCAGCGAAGTCATCGTCCAGCGAGTCGAAGCCCGATAGACGATCGCCAGCGTACCAAAGATGCTCATGACCGCCGCTGGAATTGCCGACGCATACGACGTGATCTGCCCAATCACGTGCAGCCAGCGAAGTTGCACAAAGTCCATATACAAATGGTGGAAGAACGCGAATACCACCAAAGCCAAGACGACGTTCCAGGCCAGCGAAATCAGACGATTGTTCTTCCATGTCCGACCGGTAAACTCCGGTAGCAATTCGTAAACCATGGCCACGCCTAAATAGAGCGTGATGTTGACCAGGATATGACCGAACAGAAAGACCAGATTCTTCATCAACAGTGCGTCGCTGACATCCGTGACTCCCAGCAACTCCAGCAAATACAAGGCCAGCATCACAACGGCCGAGACCAGTCCGATCAGATTGGCAATCATGCTGATCGTGGTGATCGTGATAATGGGAGGAACTTCGGGGCCGTCTTTGCCGGTGATATAGTGCCACCCCAGAGCAGACGGCAGCGTATAACGTCGGGCGATTCCCCACATGACTTCAACACACCAGACCGTCCAGGCAACTCCGAGAACTGCAATCGCGCTGAGAAACGTGTAGGTCACCCAGTCTTGCCAAACTCCGCTGGGCGTGATCGACAAGGGATAGAGAAAGTACCAGCCCGGGCCGTATTTGCCGATCAAGGTCGCAATGATCAGCATGACGACTCCGACCAATGTTCCCAGAAACGCAATCCAGTTGACCCAGTTTCTCAATTCAATGTAGCGGCGCAGCAACGCACACAGCGCCGCCATGCCGGCAACGAACCACAGCCCGACCATTCCCAGACCGTGTAGGGTCATGATGCTGTAGAATCGCTCGGCGTCCAGCAACGGCAACAGGTTGCTTTGCCCCACTCTCAATGTCATCCCCAGGATTGCCAGAATGGGCATCAGTGCCAACATCACCAGAACCCAAAAAATGGTCAACCGGTTGGCGGCTCTTGCGCTCGAAGAACCAGGACTCGGAGAATCAGGACTCATGGAACTTGCGGAAACTGTTGTGCTCATAAAAATCTCTCCTATTTGTTCGGCGGCAGACGGGCTTGTTCATCGTTCTGCGGTTAATTGACGACTTGCAATTGTGATTTCATCGTATGGTGACCGATCCCGCAAAACTCAAGACACAGGACGGGATAGGTGCCAGGCTCCGAGAACCGGTGACGCAATCGATTGACGTAGCCGTTCATCGACTGCGTTTGCGTTAACACCGTGCCCTGCGGAGTGAAAATACCAAAGCCATGTGTGACGTCCGCTGTTGATACTCGGAATTCGATCAGTTCGCCCGCCTTGATCGGTTCGATCGACAGAAAGACTTCGTCATTCAATGCATCTTCGCGCGAGATCGGCTGGTCGGACATCTTGAACGCGAATTGTTTGGTCGATACATAAATGACTCGATCCGGCGTAACGCCTTCATCCGGGTAGGGCATCAGCGGCAACGTCAACCACAGAAAAGCAACTGCCGCAATCGTCAGTCCGAAAAACAGCAGTGCCCGAACTCGTTTGTAAACCGGCAGGGATAACTCGCCGGGATTCTTGTTACTCGTCCCGACGTAGACGAAAATCGCGGCCGTAATCGCCGACCAAATCAGAAAAATGTAAAGGGCAGGGATTTGCATAAACTTGTTCTCCGCTTTTGCATTCGTTCTCGGTGTTATTCGTTCAATAGTCGTTCAATCGCTCGCAGTACGCGAGGCTTCAAATCTTTGTCCCAGTCCTGCGTTGCCTCGGGATATTCCTCGATGACAGGCGGCACCAGTTCCGCCACGCCGCGCAATCGTCCCTGGCGATCGACCAACGCCAGTGTGGTCGAGTGAATGAACAGGTCGGTGGGTGACATTCGCTCTTGCTCTTTATCCAGCACTACCAGCTTGAGGCTGTCAGTAACCAGTTCCACCATCTGTTCTTTGCTGGCGTGCAGGAAATGCCAACGTTTGGGATCCGCTTGAAATGCCGTCGCGTATTGATCGAGGATTTCCGGATTGTCATAGTCCGAATCGGCCGTAATCGACACGAATTGAACTGGCCAATCCGGTGGAATCGAATTCTGCAAGTCCGCCATGCGACTGGTCATCGTCGAGCAGGGGCCGGGGCAGCGGGTGAAGATGACGGCACCCAACCAGACTTTGCCCAACAGGGAATCACGGTCAACGATCTCTCCCTGTTGGTTAACCATCGAAAACGGTTTCACTGGATTGATCACAGGCAACTCGTGGGAGTCTGCCGTAAAATCGTAGGCGTCTCCTTGAGTCCCGTTGGGTTGCCAAATTCCCAGTTTGACCGCCAGATACGGCCCGGCCAACAGCACGGCGATGAACGCCATCGCGCGCAGCCAGAGTGGGAATCCTGATGGTTTGGCAACCCCGTTCGCTTTCGATTCGATATGTTTGGAATGAGCGTTATTCAAATGCCTGTCCCTTTCCATCGCCTACCAAGTACTGCGATTGCCAGCGATCGAAGGCACCGGGTGCAATCGTATTTCCCGACGCATCGCGCTCCGGCGTGTTATCCATCACCGTCAGCCAACCGTTCATCGTTGCATGGCCGTTTCCACAAAGCTGCGCACAAGTAATGAGATACTTTCCCTCTTGAGTCGGCATGAAATGCAATGGAATACTCAACCCCGGAATCGCATCCTGACACACGCGGAGAGGCACCACCTTGAAGCTGTGGACGACATCCTTGCTGGTGAGATGAACGATCACCGGCTTGAACAGTGGCCGACCCTTGGCATCCACGTCCTGCTTGCCGTCTCCATCCCGATCCAGTGGCTCCAATGGGATACGGATGTCTTTCAGCGGCGGCACCACGTCGTCCTTACCGGCTTCGTCTCCCGGAACATACCCCAACGGGTTCTCGGATGAAACGAGCCGCGGATCTTGAGCCCCGAATTTTCCATCCGCTCCTGGATATCGCGCATTCCAGGTGAACTGCTCGGCCACGACGCGTATGACGATTGCCTCATCGGGGTCTGGAAAATCGCCGACATTCGCATTCCACTGGGGAATGGCAACTCCGAACAACGTCACGGCTTCATCCACAATGACGATCCCGAGTGCCAGGGCGAAAACAATGATACTGACTCCTTTAGGATTCGCTCGCGGTTGTTTGCCTGAGCGGAATCGCCAAAGTACAAACAGCAAGTAACACATCCAACCGACGAACAAGACCAGCATCGCCGTGTGAATCGTCACCACCAACGAATCGACCTCTTCACCGTGCCGAGAAGCCAGCTCCGGAAGATTCAACCAATCCCATTGCAGCCCCGCCAACAAGACGGGGAGATTGTCGGTCATCGCATTCCTCCCTGTGCGGCACCAACCCCGATCAGTCGCGGCGATAAGACGCGAAGCGTGCAATCAACGGGCGTGGAACCATCGATCGCCATGCCACCCGCCGTCTGGATGTTCGCCGATAGACCGTGCATGTTCGCCGATAAGCTATGAAGCTTTTGCAAGCGAATCATTCGAACGACCATCAACCCAATCACGCCGAATACAAACAATAAGCAAACCAGCAATGTGAGCATGCCTAGGTTCAACCCCAGTACCATCGCGTCGTTGCTCTTGCCCGAACAAGCCGCACAGGCCAGTGCCTCGCTCGGCGCGACCCCCCAACCGATCAGCATGATGGACAGAGTTGATAATAACCTTCGTGTCATGATTAGATCATCTCGATATGTTTGGTCTTGCGGAGGAACACAAAGCCGTAGATCAACAGCCCGAATCCCAATCCGCTAGACAGAAAACCCAACAGCAAATCACCCCGCGTGCCCCCCAGCTCCCAAAATCGATAATTTTCATAGGCGGCAAATGCGAATGCCAACGCCACACTCGCCGATAGGAACAGAAGATGAAACGCTTTTAAGGACATCGCTCACCCCGGAATGCTGTAAATGGAATAAACCAGAAACCCCAGCATCGCCGCGAAAAATATCGCTGTGAAAAAGAGCAACAGCGAAATCGACCGCTCGGCATGGGACAGATGCATAAAAATGGCGGCAACGCACGCAGCCTTGATCGCTGCGATCAACAAGGCCACTGAAACAGTCTGCCAAGTGTGCTCGAAATGAACGTAGTACATGGCTACCGTAGCTACCGTGCCAATCATCAACACCGCAAAGACCGCCAGAAAACGCTGAGTGATCGCTCGCAGGGAATCGGCAGATAAATGAGTTTCGTTCGTCATCGTACATTTCGTCATAGTAGATACAACACCGGGAACAAAAAGATCCAAACCAAATCGACGAAGTGCCAGAACAACCCCGTCGCCTCGACCGCGTTGGTATAACGTTCGGGATCGCTATTCCACAGTTTTGCGCCCGGCCACAATATCCAGGCAAACGCAATCGCCCCACCGAGGACATGCAATCCGTGCAGGCCGGTCAGCGTGAAATAGGTCGCGAAATAGGTACTATGTGCAGGCACCAAGGCCGACATTCGTTTAATTTCCGAGACCGGGATCGTCAGCGCGGAGTGGGCGTCGCCGTGGTCAGCGGCACTTTTGGATTTCTGTGCGGCTTTTTCAGCCTTGCTGCGTTTGCCTTGCTCTCTCGCCCCCACTCGGTAATGAAACTGGTCGGGATGGATTTGAATGGAATCGATGTTCGATTCCTGCAGCGAATTCAACGTCCAGCCTCGTCCGGCACCCTCGATATGCCCGATCACAGAATACACTTCCGTCTGGCCATCCACCGCATGGCCGGCAAGCTCCGGATGCGCAGCGACGTCAAGTGGCGTTGCGAGCCATACTTCGTAGTGCGAAAACTTTTCGGAATACTCCCAAGCCTTGATCCCAAGAAACGCAGCGGCACAGGCCAGCGTCACGAACTGGAACCGCCGGTAACGTTGAAAGTTGCTCGCCTTTAAGGCAACCCACGACATCGCCACCGTCAGCGAAGAGGTAATGAGCACCAGCGTGTTGAACGCTCCGATCGGAATATTGAGCAGCCCATGCGGCCAGGTTCCTTCATCGGCCCCCGCCCGCAACAGCACATAGGACGAAAACAAGGCACCAAAGAGCATGATCTCCGAGGCCAGAAACAGCCACATGCCCAGCTTGCCGTTGTACAAGCCCGTGTCGGGCCGAACCGTCGAAGTATAAGGAATCGGTATGTCCATTCACGCCACCTCCAACGGTTGATTCTGCGTTTCAAAATCCAGCTCATCCGTCCGCAGACTGTAATCGTAAGGTCCGCGATAAACGACCATCGGTTCAACAAAATTGCCATGCGGCGGCGGGGTTGGCGTTTGCCACTCCAAAGTCGTTGCTTGCCACGGATTGTCATTGAGCACGGGAGACCCACGCCAAATGCTGTAAAAGAAATTGAAGATGAAGGGAACCTGCGCCAGAGCCAATCCCAGCGCAGCCAGCATGATAAAACTGTTCAGGCCGATCACCGTATCGCTGAGCGCACCGATCACGCCTTCATTGGCTGGGTTCGAGGCGGCATACGTTGCACCACCATCGCTCATGCGGCGACTCATCCCAGCGAACCCCTGAATCATCATGGGGAAAAAGATCAGATTCATGCACAGCAAAGATGGCCAAAAATGCAGATGCCCCAGTCGATCATTCATCCGGCGACCCGTGACCTTCGGAAACCAGTAATAGACCCCCGCAAAAATGGCAAAGATGGTTCCCGGGGCGACGACATAATGGAAATGACCAATCACGTAGTAGCTGTCATGCAGCATCAGATCGGAAGAACCGAACGCCAGCGGCATTCCGGTCAGACCGCCGATACCGAACATCGGCAGAAACGCGATCGCAAACAACATCGGCACCGTAAATCGGATCGACGCGCCCCACAGCGAAAGCAATAGGCAGGTCAAAATGATGACCGACGGAATCGAGATGATCGTCGTCGTTGTCTGAAAGAACATCGAGATACCCACCCCCATGCCGGTGACATACATGTGATGTGCCCAAACGATCATCGACAGAAACCCAATGGTGAGCGCGGAAAAGACCAACGCCCGGTAACCCCACAGGGGCTTTCGCGTATTGTTGGCGATGACTTCCGAAACGATTCCCATGGCTGGCAGAATCAGGACGTAGACCTCAGGATGCCCGAGGAACCAAAACAGGTGCTGCCACAACAGCGGGCTCCCGCCACCGCTGAGCTGAGAGGCCGGCTGCCCCGACAACACCAAACCAGCCGGCATATAGAAACTCGATCCCGCCAGGCGATCCATCAGTTGCATCACGGCGGCAGCCTCCAGTGGCGGAAACGCCAGCAGCAACAGGAACGCCGTGACGAACTGGGACCAGACGAAAAACGGCATCCGCATCCAGGTCATCCCGGGAGCCCGCAGTTGAATCACTGTAGTGATGATATTGATCGCCCCCAGCAGCGACGATGTAATTAGAAACACCATGGCGATCAACCAATAGGTTTGCCCATCCGTAGGAATGATCGTGGCCAATGGCGGGTAGCTCGTCCAGCCCGCCTGGGCCGCTCCGCCGGGTATGAAAAAGCTGACGAGCATGATCACGCCGCCGATCAAGTAGCTGTAGTAGCTGAGCATATTCCACTTCGGGAACGCCATATCGACCGCACCGATCTGGAGCGGCACCAGATAGTTGGCGAACGCGCCGAAGACCAGCGGTACCACTCCCAGAAAGATCATGATCGTGCCATGCATCGCACCGAACGAGTTGTACAGGTCGGCGGAGATTTTGCCTTCGCTGGCAGCCTCGCCCAGCAAGGCCTCCAACAATCCGCCCACCACCGGCACGGGCGTTCCGGGATGATCGAGCTGCCACCGCATCAATAGCACCAGCAGAAAGCCGATGAACAGAAAGACCAGCGAGGTGATGGCGTACTGAATCCCGATGACTTTGTGGTCGGTCGAGAAAATGTACTTGCGAATGAACCCCAAATCGTGATGTCCACCGGCGGCTCCGTCGCCGTGGTGATGCTCGTGATGACCGTGGGGTAAATCGTTCTGCGACATCAAAAACTCCCGTTTGATTACGAAATGGGTTTCCAGACGAATGCCGACAGCACCAACAAGCCCGACAACAAGGGGACAAACAGAATCGACGCAACGAACAGTCGCCGTGCACTGGCGTGGTCGCGTTGCCGAGCAAACAGCCATGCCTCCCACATAAAGTAGCCTCCCAGCAGTACCACCGAGGCCGAGATGACTAAAGGCAAAATCGCTGCGGTCTGCCATGCGCCGGGCACTTGCAACCCGGCCAGCCAAACACTGGCGATCAGCAACCCGAAGGCGAACAAAGCCGAATGCCAGCCAGCCGTCCAACCCGTTTTGTCGTGATCGACCAGCATCCGATATCCGGCCAGCCGGTAGTCATCGCGATAGAGCCAGGCGATGGCGTAAAAGTGCGGCATCTGCCAACAGAACAAGATGGCGAACAGCAGCCACGCTTCGAGTCCCAAATCACCTCGCGCGGCCGCCCAACCCATCAGTGGCGGAATCGCTCCGGGGACTGCGCCAATCACCGTGTTCCAGATCGTCACTCGCTTGAGCGGCGAATAGACGCCGACGTAGAGCAAAAACGTCATCGCACCCAATAGTGCCGCTAGGAAGTTGGCTCCGAGCAAGAGCCAAACGAAGCCGACCAACCCCAACAACAAACCGTAAATTAACGCAATCGCCGGGAGGACTCGTTTGCTAGGCAGCGGCCGCCGAGCCGTGCGCCGCATCTGCCCATCGAATTCCCGTTCGAGAAACTGATTGAGAGCCGCCGCCCCACCAGCCAGCAGAAACGTGCCCATGAGCGTATGCAATAAAATCGGCCACTGGATGTTACCCTTGATCGCCAGCAGATAACCGGCAGCCGCCGTGATCACCACGGACACACTTACACGAACCTTGGCCAATTCACCGGCGATTGCTAGACCGCTGGCCACGCGACGCACAACTCCTTTGGGACGGCCTCCCATTACCTGAGGACGCGGGATGTCCAGGTCAATCGCCATGACTTGTGCCCTCTATTCTTTCGCTTGCAGCGTGACCTCGACCGCCCCGGCACCGTCCTTGACCTCGACCTGCTGCGTGATCTCTCCAGCCTTGCGATGCTTGAATTTGACCTGATAAGTTCCGTCCGGAAGTCCCTTGATGGAAAACGTGCCATCCTCGTTCGTGACTGCGTAGAACGGATGCTCCATCACGTTGACATAAGCGAACATCCACGGATGAACGTCGCACTTGAATTGCAGGAACTCTTCGGGTTTGTGGTAAACGAACTCCAGCGGCGCGGCGTTGGCACCCTGACTTTTGTTCACTTCCTTGTTGCCACTGACTTTGGGCAACGTGTGAACATTGTGCAGCAGCGGATCGCTGTTTTTGACTTGGATCGTTTGCCCGACCTGACACGCGGAAACGTAGGGGATGTACTCGCAACCCTGCTGATCGATCACCAGCGGCCCAGTACCCGGAGGAATTGGCTGCGGTGGTATTCCGGTGATCGTAACGAGAACATCACCCAAACCACCATCTTTCGAAACATAGACGCGCGTGTAGCGCGGCCCCTCGCCGTGGTGGATTTTACACGATTCTTTGCAATTCGGATCCAGCGGCAATTCGCGTTCGGGTGGCGGCTCGCCTTCGAGCAAGACGCGACCGGAGATGATGCCGTTGCCGACCACAGTCGCTTCGATTTTCGGAGCCGTCGCGGAGGGCTTGGAACCGCACCCGCCGCTTACCGCCGCGATCAGCAAAGCTAAAGTTGCCATGGCAACCTGTTGTTGTGTCCGATTCGAACTTTTCATTTCCTTGCCTTTTCAAAAACCGAAAAAAACTGCTGCAATCCTCAATTGCCGATATTCGATACGAGTATCTAATTTAAGGGTAGCGGGCTCGCATGTCAACGGTCGTGAATCGTTGGCGAGAAGAGTTGTAACCGTTCACGCTTTGAGTCGATTTAGTCGTTTAACCGTCAGCCGCAGGCGAACGCGAATCGCAGTACGATACCTTCATGAGCGCGTTCGCCTGCGGCTCACGGTTAAACGAACCGAAAACCCGTTAATTCATAGGCCAGATATGGGGCACCGTAAACGGATACAATTTTGATTTTCGTGCGTTCATCATGGAGATTTGCAGATCGAACTTGCCTGAATTGGTTCGGCTAACGATAATTGGCAATTCGACAAATAATCCAATCCATTCGAATTCGAGGTTGCCCGTTGTTTTCCCAGTGTCAAGAAAATGCGTTACGAGCCGTGATTTGGCTTGCCCAACATCGGGCAGACGGCCGATTTGGAGCGGAACAGATTGCGAGGGAAACCAAGGCGTCGCCCAGCTATCTTGCGAAAATTTTGCAGCAACTGGCCGAGGGGGGCATCGTCTCATCGCGTCGCGGAGTGGGTGGCGGCTTTCAGCTGGAGCGGGACATTGAGTCCCTGACGATGCTCGAGGTCATCAACGCCGTCGAGCCGATCCAGCGGATCGACAAATGCCCGTTGAATTTGAAAACGCACCGCGACTGCCGTTGTCCGGCTCACGCACGACTGGACGAAGCACTAGCGCTCATTGAGGTCGCCTTGCGCAACTCGACCATCCGCGACATCCTGTACGAAAAAGGCCGCCCGCAACCGTTGATCGAAACCGTCGGAAAAAAATAATTCGGGACTATTCCTAAGTCGTTCCGCTAGCAAGTCCCACCATGCCTGATCATCCATCTCATTGAGCAGCTTTGAAGGTGGTACTCCATGCTGGAAGCGATCAATGGGAATTTCCGAGTTTTCCTTAACTTCAACGCCGCGATTGCACTTCTTTGCTGGCAAAATTTTCTTTCACTCAAACACAACCCAATCGCTTTGTTTTAACTCGTCTGCACAATTGTTAGTTTCCGGTTTTTCGTTACCACAGGAGTTTTTCCGCGTCGATGAAACGGGTTGAATCATGGCTTTTTAAAATTTCATTTGCGTGAGGTGACGATGATTCGGCCTTGGATACTCATTTTGTTGTTTACAGGTACGATTTGTGTACTTACAAACACCAAGGTTTGGTCCCAGTCCCCCTATTTTGACGTCGAGCGGAGGTCATTTGGCGGCGATACGTTCAGTCCTGGAATCGGCCAACAATGGCATCTCGGGGAAAATGACCGGAGTCACAATCAGCTCAATACTTCGGGGCGGCGAATTCAAGGGGTGCCGAACGAAACTGGCACGCCCGGATGGTTTGATGAATTGACCTTTTTCGCCGGTATCGATGGAGCCAAGCAACCTCAGGATTTTGGTGTCAATGCGCTGCTGGGCGGCCAGGCTTCGATGAATTGGGGTTTGCCGCTGCTGCCCGATTGGGGAGTGGGTTTGCAACTTGGTACGGGCGTAACCGCTGCGGCCAATGCTGTGCAGGTCTTCGATTTGCTGGGGGAAACGCGCGGTCGTCTACAATCGTTTACCACGGTGGGGCTGTTTCAAAGAACGACTGGTGGATTCTCCTGGGGGTTTGCTCATGATTTCCTGTACCAAGACTATTTTGACAATTTTTCGTTGTCTCAATGGCGAATGCGGACAGCGTATTTAATAAATCCCAGCAACGAGATTGGCGCCACGGTTGCCCTGCGAGGTCGTCAAGACACCGGCCTGTTCGCCGGTGCCGTTCCGGTCACGCTGCGTTCAATCGATCAAGGTCAATTGTTTTGGCGCCGGTTTTGGGAATCGGGGGCGCAGACAACTTTTTGGATTGGTTTGGCGGACGGACATGGTGAGAACAACGCCGTAACTGGACCGGCACCTCGCAAAGGTGAGCAGTTTTTGTTTGGTGCGGATTTGCTGATGCCTCTGACCGCATCCTTGGCGCTCTATGGCGAGGCCAACATGATCATGCCCGCTGACACTGGCACCGTTGATGCTTTTTTGGGGATTCAGTGGTCTCCCCGTGGACGTTCCTACCAGGCTCGGCGCGGTTGTTTCAGCCCGTTGCTGCCACTTGCCGCTCCGACTTCCTTTGCCGTCGATTTGCTGCAATAAGGATCGAGCGACAAATAACTTCGTTTTCTATCGTTTAACCGCAAGCCGAAGGCGCACGCTTCTCATCGTTTAACCGCAAGCCGAAGGCGCACGCTTCTCATCGTTTAACCGCAAGCCGAAGGCGCACGCTTGTTTTCGCAATGCCACCGCGATAATGCGTACGCCTTCGGCTAACGGTTAAACGACTAGCCCGCACCTCTTACAACCCGAAACGTCAGTGAGGGATTTACCGAGTCATCCCTCAGTGACGTTTCGGGTTGTGATAACACAGTGTCATACCTCCATGCCGACCTGTGAGAAATGCGGGCTAATATCACTCTAGTTACACAAGCACCGAAGTAATTTTTCGTGAGTTGCAAACCGCAAAGTCGTCATAATATGAGGAATCGAAAGTCCTCATTCGAATCTAGTTAAGCTTTCGGGGAGTTAAAAAATCGCGTTGAAATCGGGCGTCCTAGGCTTTCCTGGCTCATTCCGGGAAAGTTTAGAACATGCATACATCATCATTCTTTTCAACGAATTCAACATCTTTCGTTCCACTCGTGCTGACAAAGACGACCGGAACCGAACAGATCGAATCGCTCGACCAGTTCACGACTTGGCAACGGGACGAAAGCGACAGCACTGGGCTCACATTTAGCGCGAAACATCAAAATGATGGCCGAACCGCATTCCTCAGGTTGCTTCCCAGTCTTGTTGATAATTCCGCGAAAGAACGGCTTCGTTCGCGCCTGAGACTGATCCAGTGGCTGGGCCCCAGGTTTGGGGCGGACCGGATCCAGGATCGATTGGATGATACGCCACCCTCCATCGTCGCCTATCGAGCTGAACGAATCACGCTCGATCGATGGCTACAAGACGCAATCCCAGAGCAGCGTCTGCGACTTGCGGCGGAGCTGATCGACCTGATGATCAAGGCTCATTCGGTAGGTCTCTCTCATGGGTGCCTCACGAGCCAATCAATATCCATCGATTGCACCGGAAACGATTCCGTCGGAAAGGGCTGTATCGATTTCTTGCGTGCGAACTTCGAGGCTGATTCAACCGAGGCAGCCGAGTCTCTCACCAAAGATCTGGCGGCGATTGAAGCCATTATCAGAACGATGCTCAAACCGATTCTGGCGGACTCGGTGTGGACGTCCCAGCTCCGTGGACAATCGCGAGCGCGTTTGAATCGCTTGGTCAAGTACCAGCCTCAACCCGACGACATGTACGAGGCGATTGCTCATTGGCGAGAGTTGCTGACCGAAATTTTGCGGCAAATCAACGTCGGATCCAGCTCCAATGACGCCTGTGCCAACGAAGCATCGGACGGTGCCGCGCTCTCGAACGAGCGGCGGAGTCTCCGCTCGAAAGAATCTACCGACAACCAGCAAAAACAATCCGAGTGCGCCTCTGGCACGCAGCCCAACTCCGTCAGTCAGCCAGCGGACGACAGAACCTGCGAAGAAGTTGTGCAACCCGTCAGTCAACCATCGGATGGCGAAGCTGACGAATCCGATACCACGGAGGAGATCGATCAGGCTACTGCCCTCGCAGCAAGCCAGGATTTCCTTGCTCACGCACCCCGACCGGGTGACATGATCAGCCGTTTTCAATTGGAATCGCAAATCGGCCAAGGCGGCATGGGGATCGTTTTTAAAGGAACCGACATTGCCACGAAGCAACCCGTCGCCGTAAAAATTTTACGAGCGATGGGGGGAGACATTACTCACGCAATCCGCCGCTTCCGCAAAGAAGCCCGACTGCTGGAGAGCGTTCAAAACGAGTTCGTCACGCGGCTGATCGAAACCGGAGTTGAAAACGGTCAACATTACTTGGCGATGGAGTTCGTCGATGGTACGAATCTCAAGGATTGGTTGCACGAACACGAGACACTGGACGAGGCCACCTCCCTGAAACTGATTGAGGATGTCGCTCGCGCGTTGGTCGATGCTCATGCTCGGGAAATCGTCCATCGGGACATCAAACCGGAGAACATTCTGCTGGCTCGGCTTCCCGATTGCGATGGCCCGGCTGAGAGCGCGAGTTTGTCGCAATTGCGCGTCAAGTTGTCCGATTTCGGTATCGCGAGGCAAATCCGACAGTCCGCATCGATGGAGATGACGCGAGCGGGATCGCTCTTGGGAACTCCCCTTTACATGTCGCCCGAACAATGCAAATCGACAGAGAGAATCGGTCCATCATCCGATGTCTATTCGTTGGGCGTTTTGTTGTATCGCTTGTTGACCGGGACTGTGCCGTTCGAATCTGACGATCCGATGAAGCTGGCGGCGATGCACTGCTTCGATATCCCCGTGTCGGTTCAGAAACGGAATCGATCCATCTCGGACGCAGCGTCCAACCTGGTAGCCCGCATGTTAGCCAAGAACCCGGCGGACCGCCCGGCGGATGCGGCACAGGTCATCTCTGAAATCGAGCGACTGCTCAGCGGAGAGGCCAGCCCGTTCGAGGCGCATCCCAAGCTGCCCATCTTGGCCGAAACCAAGGTTTGGAAACGCGTTTTCGAATGGGATTTGCTCAGCAGCCCAATCGAGTTGTGGCCCTATGTTTCGAACACCGAGCGACTGAATCGGGCCGCTGGGCTACCTTCGGTGAAGTATCGAACTGAAAAAGACCCGCAGCTCGGATTGCGGAAGTTTGGCGAATTCAAACTGGCGGGCATGAAGATCCAGTGGGAGGAACATCCGTTCGAGTGGATCGAGGGGACGCGCATGGGGGTACTGCGAGAATTTGCCAGTGGTCCATTTCGTTGGTTCTCGAGCGTCGTCGAGCTGGAGCCTCGCGCCGAAGGTGGCACACGACTCACTCATACGGTGCGGATCGAGCCCCGTAATTTGATGGGGCGTTTGGTGGCTCAGATCGAGGCAGGTTGGAAGGGGGGTAAAGCACTCGATCGCATCTATCGACGCATCGATCGATGGCTCCAATCTCAACAAGCCAAATCGCTGGATGACCCTTATGAAGCGGCCAAGTCGCTGGAACGAGCTGCCCAGCGCCGTCTCGAACAGCGCCTGGAAGCGATCGTTGAGCACGGCGTATCGTGGGAAACGGCAACGAAGCTGGGCGATTTTCTCAAGAAGGCTGCTCCGCAAACCTTGGCCCAGATCAGACCGCTGGAGCTGGCCGACACGTTGGGGGTTCCCAGCGAAGAACTTTTGGACGCGTGTTTTCTGGCCGCTCGCCAAAACCTGCTCGTTCTGCGTTGGGACATTCTGTGCCCCACCTGCCGAGCACCGGCATCGAGCGTCGGCTGGTTGAACCAAGTCAATCAACACACCGGTTGCGAAGCCTGCGACACAGAGTTTCAGTCGAACCTGGCCAATGCCATTGAATTGGTCTTCCAGGCCCATCCTGAAATTCGGCAGGTGGATAGTGGTCAGTATTGCATCGGCGGGCCTGAACACTCGCCGCATGTGGTGACACAACTGCGTGTGACGGCAGGCGAACGACTTGAGGTTTTCGTGCCGCTCACTTCAGGCGATTACCTGTTGAGAGGCCCGAGGCTCCCCAAGGCGTTGCCCCTGCACGTTCGCAGCCAAGCGGCTCCTAGCCAATTGGATGTTGCTCTCAGCCGCATCGGCACCTCCAGCCATACGCCGGTCGTCCGGGCTGGTCGTGTGGCGGTTCGCTTGACCAATGACATCGACACAACCCATGTCGTGCGAATTGAGAGAACCATCAATCGATCTCGAGTCGTCACGGCTGCTGTCGCCTCCGCACTGCCAAAATTCCGCGAGCTGTTCCCAGACCAAGTATTCCGCCGCGATATCCCCGTGACGACCGAGGATTTGACGTTCTTGGCCGTTCGCGTCTGCCGCGCAGAGGAGATCTATAGTTCGCGAGCCGAAGCGGATGCCTACCTCGTGATCCAGCAAGCCTTGCAAGTGGCCGAAAACTGCGTTTCAGCTCATCAAGGAGCGACTGTAAAAAGCGTTGGCGAAAGTTTGCTGGCAACGTTTCAAGGTTGTTCCGATGCGGTCCAAGCGGCCTTTGAGCTCAGTTCGCGTTTGCGGGAGATTGCCGAACTTCGCGGAATTGAATGTGTCTGCGCTGTTCATCGCGGTACAGCTTTGGTAACGACTCAGAATGGCCGTTTGGACTATTTTGGCCAAACCGCCCGAACGGTCGAGGCGTTGGTCCAGGACGATCAGCCAACTGTGGTCTTGACTGACGCAGTCTTTACCAACGACGAAGTCACTCGCTGGCTGTCGCAAGCTCAGCGTCATGCACAAACACGCACGCAAAGCCTACCGGGAGGAGCGACAAGATTAGTTCAGAGTTATGACAATTGTCGCTGACTAAGGGTTTCAAGACGTGGGACACATTCTCATTACAATTGATTCATTCGTACTCGTACCCAGTCTTTGGCGGTACTCGTACTCCTACTCGAATTGTAGGCTGAGTCCGCGTACGAGTAGGAGTACGAGTAGGAGAAGAAGGACGGTTTCGAGCATGAGTACGAGTACCATTTCATTGAGCATCAGTACAATTGCCAGTTCGAAAGGCCTAGAGTTCAACGAGACGTTTTAACTTTATTTCCGCTCCAACGTCACAACCGAAATGACATCATGACAAATATTTCAACCTACACAAAAGCTGTCTGGACGTTGACCGAATTCGGTCCCGAGGAAGGTTTGGGGCGAACCCTGGAATTGCCCGCTCGGGAACTGATCGTCGGTCGCACCGGCGAGGCCGACATCACGATTCCATCCAACGGGGTTTCCAAGCGGCACGCCAAGTTGTCGTTTGAGCGCGATCAGTTCGTGGTCGAAGACCTGGGCAGCACCAACGGTACGCATGTCAATGGCCAGCGAATCGAGTGTTCAATTGTGACCGAAGGCGATCTATTGCAATTCGCCAACGCCGTCTATCGCGTCGGCAAGCGGCAAGCCGCAGCGTACGACGGAACTAGAGAAGAAGCGATCGTGTCCTGGGCTCAAACGCTGATCTTATTTGACCAATTGATCAACGAGCGCACGGTCGTGCCGCATTTTCAGCCCATCGTTCAGATGAAAACGCGGGAAACGGCCGGGTTCGAGTTGCTGGCACGCAGTGGTTTCGAAGGACTGACCAGCCCCGCGTTGATGTTTGGTGCCGCCGAGCGTCTGGGGCAGCAGGCTCGACTCAGTGAGCTGATGCGTGAGGAAGGATTGAAGGCGGCCGGTCAATCAAAACATGCCGGTCAACCATTCTACTTGAACACGCATCCCAGCGAAGTTGTCAATGAACGCTTGCTAAGCTCGCTGCGAGACTTGCGCGCCGAAAATCCGTCGATGCAAGTAGTCATCGAGATCCACGAAGCGGCCGTTACCGATCCGTCCGCCATGCTGGAACTGCGCGCTGTTTTACGCGAACTCGACATAAAATTATCGTATGATGACTTCGGAGCCGGTCAGGGGCGATTATTGGAACTGGGTGATGTGCCGCCAGATATCTTGAAGTTCGATATGCAACTGATTCGCGGAATCGACAAAGCTGCCGCGACGCGACAGGAGTTACTGGCCAAACTCGTTCGCATTGCCGTGGAGCTTGGCGCGGTACCCTTGGCAGAGGGCGTGGAAACCGAGGGGGAGCACCAAGTGTGTTGTGAACTAGGGTTCCATCTAGGCCAAGGTTTCTTGTACGGACGTCCGCAGACTTTTCATTAACAACCGCAATGCCAATTGCGATAGCCAATTAAACCGCACTTTAGGCGATCGACTTATAGCTTTTAGCGGCTGCGGGACCGAAATGGTGTTGGAGAAAACCGTGGTTCCAATTCATGTTTTGGAGATTGCAAGATTTCCAGAACAACAGGAAAGTAAACACGGATGGATCAGCGTAACGAATCTTCGAAGCGTCCACAAGCAAAGCACAAGAACCATCGCGCCCCCTCGCAGTTCGACAAACGCTGGCGGCTGATGCGGCCTAAACCTGGCGAGGCGGAGAACCGTTGCTGCCAAGATTCCGCTGGTTGAAACGCTGGCCAGCATGGTTGCGGACATGGACCGCTTGCTGGATGGTCGAATCGCTTTTCGGCTGGCGATCGTGATGGCCGGAATGATGCTGACCGGCGACCGCCGTTTGGCTGCGACTTGGTTCGCTTGCGCCGGGGTGCGGGATGACTGGGACCGATTTTACGATGCGCTGGCCAGTTTCGGACGGAACTCGAAAAGCCTTTCGATGTCGGTGCTTTGTGAGGTTCTGAAGACGTTTGATCCGGGCGGCGAGGGACGATGGGTGGTGGCGGTCGATGATGCGCCGACGCAGGGCTATGGAAAATTTGCGGAAACGGCTGGAGGCACCACCATCCGACTCCCGGTCCGGTGGGCAGTCGATGGTTGTACGGACACAGCTGGGTCTCGCTGGCTGTGTTGGTCAGGCATCGGGCCTGGGGCATGATTGCGTTGCCGCTGCGGCGAAGTGATGCGGCACTGCAAGTGCTTCTTGGCTACTTCCCGGTTGACCGGGGGGCTTAATCCGGGTCGTGCTGGTGATGTTTGAAACGGGGGGCTGGGCGGCTTACTTTTGCACTGACCCTGAAGTGCCGCTGCGTGTTCTGTTGGAAACGATTTTCGGCTAGATGGGCGATTGAAACGACTTTCCAGGAAATGCGTTCCCAATTAGGGCTGGAGACGACTCGCGGCTGGAGCCAACTAACCGTATTGCGAATGGCACCGCTGCTGTTTAGCGTGTACACACTGACGGTGATCTTCTTCGATACGATGTCATGGTTCAACTCTCACGTGACGGCCAAGAAATGGATCGGTAAAGAAGGAACCACCTTTTCTGACATGATGATCAGCGTTCGACGCTACTTGTGGATGGAATGGGTTTTTGAATAGGTGCCAGGCGCACGAGCCGTGCTGAAATTACCTCGCCCGGCAATAGCACTCATTGATTAGGGTATTACTCAGGCCGCATAATCGGAAATAGTCGAGCTAAGTTAGCGCGAATTCTAGCGCAAAAAGGGTATTCTCTCGATGAGTCGGGTTCGAAATAGATTGAGGCTGGGTTCTTTGTTGCGAGCGCAGTGCGTCAACTTATCGTCGCCCGGTAAACCAGTGGGCCGCCAGGGGGTTGTTCTTGAAGAAATCCATCATCAAATTGCACACTTTGCGGCGGCCACTTTCGGTCGGGTGGACCGCGTCGCTGAAATCTTCTTCCAGCCAGGTCAACCCGTCGCTGGTGCGAGGTGTCTCGCCATCCGCCCACAGATAGGGCCCCCAGACCAAAAGCGGCGCTCGGACCACACCGCGTTCCGGATCGTAATTTAGAGCATCGTCCCCCGCGAGTTGCGCTTGAATCAACCAACGCACGACAAACGCGCCTTCATAAGCAAATGGCTCCGGGTTCAATGTTCCGACCGAATAGCCGCCGTAGGTACGGCTGCTGAGATAGGCGATACGCAGGTTGGGAAACCTCTGACGCGCGTTGTGCAACACCGCCGTCGTGTCGGATTGCATTTTCTTGCCATGCTCTGTCAAGTCGCCGATCGGATTTTTGTTGGCCAACTTGATCCAAGCCACCTGCACTTGTTGCGGACTGATTTGGGCGGCGCGCAGTCGCCGATCGGCTTCACGCCAGGCCCGCCCATGTGGATCGACCCACTCGGCCATCGCCTGACCGCCTTGGGCACAATCCACGATTTTGACTCGCGGCGATTTGGCCGGATCGGCGTCGGCAACGCGTTTAAAGTAGGAAAATTCCTGTGTGGCATTGGACATACTGATCGATACGAAACCGATCGAACCCAGCGGATCGGGTCGGCCGAGGGCATCGCGCGGCACGATCTGCGTCAACTCGTTGCGAGCCGCCTCGCGAAGTACGTCCGGCGGTTCGTTTTTTCCGGCTCCGTACAATCCGCCGTCTTCGCCCAGATACCGATCTTCGGCAGTCATCTCCGTCAGCGGGATCAATCCAATCGATGAACGCGGCTCGCGCTCGCCATTCGGATCGAGTCGCAAAGCTTGTTCGTGCATCAATTGTTGGGCGCGGCGAAAAATGGCCGCCTCTTCTGGAGATAACGTCTCGCCGCGTTGGCGTTTTTGCTGCAATTGCCGAAAACGCGGCCAGTCAAACTCGTCCTGTTGTTGAGACCGAACTCCCGTCGAATCCTGACCCTTGGCGACACCTGATGCCAACAGGTCAATTTCAAACTCGCAGAATCCCGCGGCCCACAACAACACCAGCATCCACTTGGTTGCCCACCCGCAACGAGACATTGTCAACTTCTCCTTCCCGCCAAGCATTTTATTACGAATATATATATATTCATAAACAGTCCGACAGTTATTTGGCGAACCACTACTACCATTGTAATCATGATGCATGATGGTTACAGACCGAGCGAGCCCCATGACACAATCGAATACCCATCGTTCGGCGGAATCGCTGCTGCCTGTTGTTTATGCGGAATTGCGGAAGATGGCAGCCGCCAAGATGGCCAACGAGCATGGCCCGCTGACCTTACAGGCGACGGCACTGATTCATGAGGCGTATTTGCGGTTGACCGATCAGGGCCGCGCCCAAGAGCATCGCGCCTGGCAAAACGAAGCCCACTTCGTGGGCGCCGCAGCGGAGGCGATGCGCCGGATTCTGGTCGAACGGGCGCGAAAACGCATCCGGCGGCAACGCCTCGGCGGCCAGCCAGCCCCGATTGACCTCGACAGCCTCGACGCGACAGGAATCGACGACGCGTCAACGATCTTGGCGGTACACGAAGCATTGTCCAAACTGGCTGCCGTCGATCATCTTCAAGGTGAACTCGTCAAGTTGCGGTTCTTTGCCGGGCTGTCCATTCCGGATGCCGCGCTTGCGTTGGGCATCTCCGAATCCACCGCCAAACGCCACTGGCGATTTGCTCAGGCCTGGCTGCACCGGGAATTATCGGATTAGTACTTGTCGGTTTTGCATTTGGACGCGTTGCATCCCGTTACCTGGTGTGATTGAGATGTGCGTTCGCCCAAATCCAAGAAATCCTGGGAATCTTGACCCGGTTGGACCACTTCGCGCCGCATAGGAGACTGGAATACGCCTGTTTTTCGCGTTGAACAGCGGTATTGCCAGAGCCAGTTGGTTATCGCATGATGGAAGTTCAAATGACCGACCGATTTCAGAAGATTCAAAACCTTTTCCATGCCGCTTTGGAGATTGCCGAAGGTCCGTCTCGGCAGAGTTTTCTCGAAAACGCTTGCGGAGATGACCGTGAGCTCTTCGACGAACTGAAAGAATTATTGTTGCACCATGAAAGTGCGCCCGAAGATTACCTTTCCAATCCACCGAACCCTGCCGACCTCCCTACAGCTGCCATCCAGACGGCGATTGAAAAACCGGGCGTGAGTATCGGCCGCTACAAATTGCTGCAACAGATTGGCGAAGGGGGATTCGGCGTAGTGTTCATGGCCGAGCAGATGACACCCGTCCGGCGCCGCGTGGCACTGAAGATTATTAAACCTGGCATGGACTCGCGCGATGTCATCGCCCGCTTTGAATCGGAACGGCAAGCGCTGGCCATGATGGACCATCCGAATATCGCCCGTGTTTTGGATGCCGGCCAAACGGAACAAGGCCGCCCCTTCTTTGTTATGGAGTTGGTTCACGGCATTCCGATCACCACCTTCTGCGACAAAAACCGCTTGCCGATTACTGATCGCTTGGAGCTGTTCAACACGGTCTGCGATGCCATTCAGCATGCTCATCAAAAAGGGATCATCCATCGAGACATCAAGCCTTCGAATGTGTTGGTCACTCTGTACGACGGCCGCCCGGTAGTGAAAGTAATCGACTTTGGCGTGGCCAAGGCCCTCAGCCAGCCGCTCTCGGAGAAGACGCTATTCACTGCATTTGGCCAGGTGATCGGCACGCCAGCCTACATGAGTCCCGAACAAGCGGAAATGAGCGGATTGGGAGTGGATACGCGCAGCGACATCTATTCGCTGGGAGTCTTGCTGTATGAGCTGCTGACCGGCTCGACTCCACTCGATCAACAAGCATTTCGCGCGGCCGGACTGGCCCGCCTGGTAGAACTGATCCGCGACCAAGAGTTGCTTTTGCCGAGCTTAAAGGTCTCCTCGTTGGGGCAAGCAGCGACCACCGTCGCCGCCAGCCGGCGGCTGGAATCGAAACGACTTCGCCAATTATTGCGCGGCGATCTGGACTGGATCGTCATGAAGGCTCTGGAAAAGGACCGCATGCGGCGTTATGAATCCGCCAGTGCTTTGTCCGATGATGTAAAGCGACATTTGAGAGCCGAACCGGTGCAGGCGGCCCCCCCTTCGATTGCTTATCGCGTGCAGCGTTTTGTCCGCAAGCATCGCGCTGCAGTTACAGCCGCCGCGGCCATCTGGTTGGCCCTGCTCGTCGGCCTGGTCGCAAGCGTGATCCTGTACTATCGGGCAGAATATCACCGGCTCCAGGCCGTGCAGTCAGGTTCTGCACTTCAAGTTGCGAATGTCGAATTGTTGAACGCGAACAACTCGTTGGCTGACCAGCGGCGGGAACTGGACATCGCGCTCCGCGAAAAAAGCCAGGCGTTGGATAGCCAAACGGTCGCCCTCCGACGGGCGGAGGCCTTGAAGTTGAGTGCCCAATCGTCGGTGGCTCTTCAATCCGATCCGGCTTTGGGATTGTTGTTGGCGATTGAGGCCGCGCAGCGCGAACCCGAACAAACACAGGTCAATCAGGCGCTGATTGCGGCGATTGAAACCTGTAATGAACTTCGGACCACGGAGTTAGGTAAGCCGGTCGTGCGTGCGGTCTTCTCGCCCGACCAGCAACGTGTGGCGGTCGTGTTTATCGATGGCGATGTCAGTATCTTCGAAACGCTCACGGGTCGTCCGGTAATGCAATTGGCCTGTCCAGATGTTTTTCCCCCCAACGTGTTTTGCAAATTCTCATCGGATGGCCAGCGCTTGATGCTGACCTTTGAGGGCTACAACGTCCAACGCATCGATGGCTTGGGATTGCGGGCCGTGACCGATCGCGGGGCGCGAGTCTTCGATATTGAGTCGGGACAGGAAGTTGTGGTGCTCCACCACGACCAGGCCGTTGCCGACATCGTTTATCACGCGGGCATTGATACGTACGTCACGGGCGATACGATGGGGCGGATTTACGTATGGAACGGAAAGGGAGAACGACTTCAGTCGTTTGTAGTTCGCAATGCTCCAGCCAAAAGCGACGCAGATCTCTTGAATTTGGAGCCTGGTGACGATCGTCAGTCGCAAGCCGTGGTCTCGATCCAACAATTGGCGATCAGTGCTGACGGTCGTTGGGTCGGGGTCGCCCTCGGCCAACCCCGCGAGTCATTGCCGTACAGCGAAAATCCTCTCTCCGAACTAGATCCCCTACTCAACACCATGACGGAACGCGGCCTGTTGATGGGCGCCTCAACCAGTTGGCAGTATCTACCCTCGCGGACCATTGCCGAACCCGTGCGCATGATTGAACTCGCGACTGGACGTGAAGCCACACGTTATTCAGTTCCTCGTAGAGAGCAAGTCAAGTCGCTTACATTTGTGGGCGAACAGAACTTGCTGGCAGTGTCAACTCATTCCGATCGTTTATTGGTCTGGCAGGCAGCGGAAAAGCAGCCGTTGTTTTCCGGCATGTTGGCACTCAAAGCAGTGGGGGACACCGAGTTGCCTGACTTGGAGTCGTTCCTCGCGGGCGTCAGCTCTCCGTTCAGCGCGGTGGGAATTGCTGGGCCACAACCTGGCCTGCGAGATTTTTGTGTGAAGCATCACCTCGGCGCATCTGAGTTGTTGGGCCTGTTGTATCCCTATCCCATCACGCTTTCGACTTTGAATACTCTGGTCATTAAGGACCGTCAAGCGCGTTACTATTCATCGGTCGGGCATACGCCAGAGTCCACGTGTTTGGGCCATCGCGGACCGATCGTGGCGGCTTGTCTGCCACAGCCGGGCCTGGCGGCAACCGTTGGCGATACCACACTGCGGGTTTGGCGATTGGCGCCGGTAACGTATCCGCGCGATCTAATCCGACATAGCGAGTTGGTGACCGGAGCCTGTTTCAGCGGCGATGGCCGCCACCTGGCAACCTGGTCCGAAGACAAATCGGTCTGTTTGTGGGATCTGAGCGATTGGAGTTTCCTCGGACACCTATCCACGGCCGGCCAGTTTTCAGGCCCCGCCAGAGAGGCGCGAGGTGCCATCACACTCGCCCGTTTCAGCCCCGACAATGATCGATTAGCGGTCCTCAGTTCCGACACTTTGGTCGCGACCAGAACTGGTTCCAATCATGTTGAAATTGACGCGGCCGGGTTTACTCCATTGCGCGTGTGGAACGTCGCGCAACGCAAGTTGGAATCCGGACTCCGAGGCAATGTGCTTTTGGCCCAACCCGAAAATCCTTTGTCTTCTGCGTTTGCCGATATGGCTTGGTTGGATGGAAACAAGTTGATGGTCACGGCTGACTCCAACCGGTTTAGGCACTTTATTGTTGACACCAACGGGTACTCCTCACGGGGCTCTCTTCAGGGGCTTTCCGTGGAACAAGAAGGGAAAGATTTTAGTGATTCGCACCCTGCAATCCGCATTTGGGACGCAGCCACGGGCCAACAGTTGTGGAAGTATGCTGGAGAATCGCATCGGTTTCAGCCGTTTATCAGTCGCGACGGAAGATGGGGGCTGGTCCGAGAAACAGCCGGTTGGCGGGTTGTCGATATCGTTCAACGAACCACGTTGGGGTTACTGGCATCAACCACCAGTGATCCAACCCAGGTCATGTTCGACCCAACTGGAACGCGGGTGATCGTCCAGATGATGAATCGAGTTTTGGTTTTTGATTGTCCGTCGGGGAATCTGTTGTGGCCTATGATGTCAGATTTCCTTGCTCCTGAATCAGCCAGTCTTCCGGCCAACGCGGTGGTCGTTGCCGATTGGACACCCGACGGCAAGCACGTGGCAATCGGTCGCTTGGATGGAGTCGTCGTCATGGTCCGCGCCGATGATGGGGTCGTCACGGCAAGGCTCCGCGGCCATCGACAGCCGGTGAACCACATTGCATTTTCAACTGACGGGCTAAGAATGGCGACCACTTCTGACGACGGGACAGCCCGCGTATGGGACTTGGAGACGCTTACCGAGCGCGTAGCCTTCGTGGCGCGTTTTGGCGAACCTTTGCGGGGATCAACTTTCAGCCCCGATGGTCAATGGCTGATCACCTGGTGTGGCGAATTCGACGACATGCGTTGGGACTTTACGACCGACCGCAAACCCACATTGTTTGGTGGAGAACAAGTTGTGCGATCGACGATGATGGCCTTGAAGCCCTATGTGCGCGCTTGGTCACTGGATCCACTGGCCGTCGCCCGCAAAGTCGCACCGCGCGCGCTAACGCCGGATGAAATCGATCGCTTTGGGTTGTAAGGTATCGTGACGGCCGATGGGCCGAGTTTTGCGTGCAAAGTGGACGCCACACATTTCGAGCGATGACGCTTGGTCCCTAACCACCGCTCGTCTGATCGGATCCGGTGAACTGGGTGTACTGCCGCGTAACAGTCACGAAATGAATGTAGGGTGTGTGGAGCAAGTCGTTTAACAAAACACGTATGAACGGCCGAATCGACTTGCGATCCTCACTGGGTTTCGATCTACATTAAGGCGACTTGCGGAACGCACCGTAACCGAGCTTGGCCATCAATCCCCTGAACGGTAACACTTGCGCGAACAGTGTCGCAATATCTCACACGATCGAGGTAGGGAAAGCTGCGTAGCAGGTCCCCCTTCCGCCGAACCGGACGGGCGGATTTCCCGCAGCCGGCTCTCCAGTTGATGGTATGACCTTCGTGAGGATTGACAAGCCAGGCGATAAGCTGCCACGAGCCTGAACAGCTCAAGGTTGGCGAAAAAGCGATTCGGCCAACGTTGATGGTCCGTGCCACGACCGCGGCCACCCCGACGTTTACGCAGAGTACTACGTAGCCGACCCCGGAGCCAACCGTCGATGTCATGGAAGACGTTCTCGTTGGTACTCTGCTTGAAATAGCCAAACCAGCCGCGCAGGACTGGATTCACCTGAGACACAATACATTTTAGCGATTCACCGGACGTCCGTGGCGCTTTCGGTCGAAACGAGTCTTTCAGCTTTTAAAGGCTCTTGCGGCGAGGCCAGTGTTGGCCGCCGCGAAACCCGCACCCCAGAAAGGCCAAGCTTTCCGTTTGCGAATCCACGATGCGGGTCTTGGTCGGGTGCAAGGTGAGACCGCGAGCGGCCACCCATTCCTGCACCACTCCCCATGCGCTCTCCGGATATCAGAGTTGTCAACATGCGGGCCGTTCAAACGCACGGTTTCGCAATCCGCCACAACGGGTGCAGCGGTGCTGCTCCGGCTTGTTGCGCCAGCGGCACGGTCGTCGGTGGTTGTTCCGTTCGCTGGGTCATTTTGCCTACCGATGCTGCCCATCCCGCCCCGCCCGCCCTGTTTGCAACATCGGCACTGAGAGTACCATAACAATTCTTTGGAATCTCTCGCTTGGGGTTGTTGTTTTGCAGCGTTGAAGATCGGCCTGATGCGCCCGCACACACGGTATCTCGATTTAGCGATGGCTCTGTTCGGGGCGATCAGTTTAGTGGTGGTGCTGTGGTTGACTTGCGGGCTGAGCGTCGAGACCGGAGACGCTTTGACTCGCAACACGATCCGCCTGTCATTGGCCTGGTATGCGGCAGCCTTGGTGAGCATGTTGCGACTTGAACAGCCTGGTTGGAACGGTCAATCGGCAGGTGGCAGTATCGCCCGTTGGTGCTGGACGTGGAGTGTGATCGCATATCTGGTGCATTTGGCAATGGCCTTCCACTATTTTCACGACTGGTCCCATGCCCATGCGTTTGAACACACGCGGCAAACCAGTGGATTTGGAGAGGGCATTTTTCTATCGTATCTGTTCACATTGTTGTGGATCTCAGATGCGATGTGGTGGTGGTTATGGCCTGACGGTTACGCTCAACGTCCTTCCCTGGTCGGATATAGTTTGCATGTCTTCATGCTGTTCATTGTCTTTAATGGAATGGTCGTATTTGCATCGGGCGCTATTCGCTGGGCCGGGTTGTTGATGTATGTTGTGCTATTTGTCGCATGGCGTTTTTCGCCGCATTGGCAAATGAAGTCGCCTGGAACGGGTAAGACATGACCGAAAAGCCCGCTGCATCAGGATGGTTGTGGCCGCGCGCCTGGCCGATCGAATACGGTTGGGTCAATGTGATTGTCGCATCATTGGCGATGACGGCAACGCTCCCGGGGAGGACACACGGGTTGGGCCTGGTGACTGAACCTCTATTGGCCGACTTGCGACTCGACCATGTTTGGTTTGCTCGAATCAATCTGGCGAGCGCCCTGCTTGGTGCGTTGTTTGCGATTCCTGTCGGCTGGCTGATCGACCGCTTTGGAGTCCGCTTGGTCTTGTCCTTCGTGACGTTTGCGCTGGGGCTATCTGTTCTGGGCATGAGCCAATCTCAATCAGGACTTTCATTGGCGGCAACCATGTTCTTGGTGCGCGGTCTGGGGCAAAGTGCTCTTTCTGTCGCCAGCATGGCGGTCATCAGCAAGTGGTTCAATCGGCGGCTAGGGATCGCGATGGGCGTATTCGCGGTATTACTCACCTTTGGATTTATTGGCAGTGTGCTGGCGGTCGGTGCGGCAGTCGAAACACTGGGATGGCGCGGTGCCTGGTGGAACATCGGTATCGCCTTGTTGGCATTAACGCCTTGCTTTTGGATCTTCGCGCGAAACGCCATGGAATCGCGGCCGAGAAAAGCGGATGGCATCGCCACGGCAGCGGTCGGGCAGGAAGAGTCCACTTGTTCTTATTCTATAGTTGAAGCGTTGCGATCTCCGGTATTTTGGATCGTGGCGTTGGGCACGAGCGCGTTTAATCTGGTATGGTCCGGCGTCACATTATTCAACGAGTCGATGCTGGTCGAACGCGGGCTCGACCGTGAAATCGCCGTGGAGATCATGGCGATTTTGACCGGTGTGGGCCTGATCGCTAATTTGGTTTGCGGCAGTATGGCGGCCCGTCATCGTATCCTTCGATTGCTCGCCGGAAGCCTGTTTGTTTTGGGGATATCGTTGGCCATATTCCCTTCAATTCAATCTCCCGCGATGGCGAAAATCTATGCCGGATTGATTGGGCTAAGTGGAGGCGCGATCACCGTCGTGTTTTTCGCGGCTTGGCGACATTTGTTCGGCAAAGGGAGCTTAGGTACGATTCAAGGCGTGGCCCAATTCACCACGGTCGTCGCCTCGGCAATCGGTCCGGTGTTGATGGCCGAAAGCCGCGTTTGGACCGGTTCCTACACGTTCGCGTTCTATACGTTGTCGTGCGTTGTTGGACTCTTGGGTGTGGTCGCGCTATTCATCAGGCCAACACCGCTGGCATCAACCCACTAGTGATTTGCTTCTCCAGTACATCTCTTGGAGCAGGCGGAGGCCCTTGTCAACTCACGTCGAGTGGCGGCCCAACGACCTTCATCCCGTGGGTGAGAAACGCTGCTTCGATCTCGTGTTGCGGAGGAACTGAACTGTGTTTTGTTGTGTCGAGGATAAACTTCTCGAAATCCCCCACCGGGGAAACGAGCGTCAATAACGTACCCGGCTCATCGCCGACATGGGCCCATCCATGAGAAATGCCCCGCGGGGCAAACAGCGTGTCCCCTTGGCCAAGAACCGAAGTGTGGCCGCCAATTTCAAACGCGAATTTCCCCTTGATCACATAAAACCATTCGTCTTGCGCGAAGTGCACATGGCGAGGCGGACCGCCTTTGCGCAGGTCTCGATGTTCAAACATCAAGGTCTGCCCGTTGGTGTCATTCCCGGAAAGCTTGATCGACAAAGGGAGTAACCCCCAAATCATCATCTGGTCTCGCTGGAAACGGTCTTTCCCACTGGCAACATGAACGGTCGCGATTTCGGAATTTGGTGTCATATTCACAACGTTCGAATTAAGATTGAATTCGCTTTGGTACGCTTTTCCCCATCGCAGCTCTCAATCGCAGGGACCCGTTTCAAATGGCAACCGCGAAACGATTCTGCGATCGGCGTCAAGTAAATGAAGTCAAAAGAAACCGCTTCATTGACTCTCCCCACATCCGGTATTGCAGCGAACCAGTATAATCGACTGGAAAGATTCCCACAATTTGTGACCCATCGACAACTCTTCGACCAAAAATACACAGGAGCAATGGCATTGATTCAGCCTGCCCCTTTGTTCCACTCAGCACTGGTGATGTGAAACAAGTTCTGCAAAAATCAACGAACTCAATGAGGCCAGTTTCGCGATAGAACCAACATGAATGAACCGCTGGGCGTAGGTGTTGTCGGATTGCACGAGGGGCGGACGCTTTTGGTGGCGCTCAATCACGCGATTCTGTAATGGTTCAGCGTGAATTGGAGGAACGCGTGAATCGAGTTAGCTTCAATGTGCTGCTCCAGTCTTTGCGCATGTTACCACGGGCTGAGCTTGTGTCAAGCAAGTTACGGGTTCCTCTTCTC
>JACTND010000155.1 GCA_014584305.1 Planctomycetota bacterium
CCGCGCTTACCGCCGGAACGAGTCGCTAACCCGCGCAGCTAAAACCCCAGCCCGCCGCGCTCGCGGCCTCCAAAGGCGATAGTCGTACCGAACGCTTACTGGAATTCGGACAAGGTATCTCGGCTAGGTGCGGTCCCCGATTTTATGAGAACGTTCCGCCAAGCAGGGGCGGGATCCATGATGTCGCGCAAGAGCCAGGAAGTGGTGGCCGTGATTCCTGTCGGCGGACCGGAACAACTCGTACTGTTGACAGCGCGCGAAGACAATTGTTTTAACGGCAATCTTAAGTTTCAAAGTCAACTCTATTGGGTGTCGCTCAAGAGCCAAAAAGTGTTGGGATAGGTGGCAGTGACGTCGGAGGCTTTTCCGGTCGATTACGATCCAACCACGCGGTTATTGTTGACAGTCACGTGCAGCGAGCGTCGGATTGGCAAACGATTCGCTCGAAGCCGAACGCAAAATGAAGGAAGACCAGGAGCGCGAATGCCAACGACAACGAGAGGAATATCGCTAACGTTCGGAAAATACAAATGAGCTTGATCAGGACAACGACAGTCCCTTCGCGATCCGCGCGGGGCTGAGCAACACTTTGCCGCTTTTGAACGTCAGCGCATGGCAGCCCAAAAACCTCCCACATAGTGGCCCCGAATCGCTGGGCGGGTGTTGATGGTGGCATTGATCCTGCTGACTGCGGTCACCTGGTTGGATTTCGTGGCGCTGCGCGGAACCCATACAGCCTTGCAGTAGTCCGCGTTTGGCGTCGCCGGACATGTTGATTCTGGTCGGAATGTTTTATGCAGTGATTCAATCCGGTCGTCACTTAAACACATCAACTTTCATGTGGCGATCGAGTTTATCACGTTCTGCTTGGGGTAATCTTGATAAGGCCCGATCGAACGACCGGCCCATCTGAAAGTAGAAGTCTTTGTTCAACAGAAAATCCTCTTCTACCGTCATCGTGAAGAGTTCCACGCCGTTGATCTTACCGATGTCCTCCCAAACTTCCGGAACCCTTTGAGCAACCCGCTGGACCAAACTGCAATAGCCATCACCGTGAAAGTGAACTAGACCGATCGCCATGTCGCGCCAGGTCGATACTTGCGGAGGCCGTAACAACTGGACCAATCGGCGCACTGTCTCGCAATGCTCCTCGTAATAATCAACTCCCGGTGCTAATCGCTCCCACTCGATCAAGTAACCTCGTTTCTCAGATTCTTGAACAATGGCTTTCAAGTTGACGCCGCGCGATTCAAGGTCCTGATGCCGCATGCGCAACAATCGCGCAAGTTCTCGCCGCTGGTCATCGTCCACTTGCAGGGGATTACTGGGAAAAACCGACTCATCCAGCAGTTCCACCAATAAACGCTCCAAGTTAACTTTTTGATGACCTGCTCGGTCACAAATAAATGGCAAGGGGAACACGCGGTCGCGGATCTCTTGCCACAATGGGTCAGTGGTTTTCTGTTGCGACTCAATGGTGGTCTCTTGCGCCGAAATTGGCCAGCCATTGCAGGCCATCGCAAATACAACAGGAACACAAAAACGCCATAGGTTAATCGACCCGGACAATTCGATGAAGTGCAATCGGAAACTGGGAAACATGGCGATCACTTTTCGTTCAGGATGTCGATACCCATGACTTTGTCTATTTGCATCCGCGTGTTGTCGGAAAACGGTTTGCAGATTCGGTCCCAACCCTCGCGGACCCGCCGCGCGCGATCGAGTACCAACAGGTTGACCTCCGATTTGAGGCTCTGTGAAAATTCCAAAAGGAGTTCGGTGGAAAGTTCCAGACCGCAATCCTCACGAGCCCCCTCAAATATCGACTCCACTGAATTGTGGGCGAGAATAATACCGATCGCCAATTCCCGAAGCTGTCGCTGTTGAGTGGCGTTCATTTCCGACCGAATTTCGTGGCAGATTTGCATGTTTGCCGATTGACTCTCCGGTTTCAACAACTGGACCATCTCTCGTAACAGAGTTTGTTGTTCCGGATCAGATTCTTCATTGAGTCGATTATGAATCTCGTATAATTGAAGGGTAATCCGCTGTTGATGCTCACCCAACTCGTTGAGTTTGGTGCGGATGGCGTCTCGTTGCGATTTGGAGAAGGCGATAAATTCACCGACCTCCCGTTGAGGATTTGACTCCTTGATCATGGCCAATCCAGTAAGGTTTTCCAACAGGCCGATATAGTCGGGGCGATTAAGGCCGTCGCCCCAATAATCGTATGCTGGACTTCCACTTCCGCCGTAGCGAACGGGAATTTCTGGCCCATCTTGCGCCTGGAGCGTCACGCAGCAACCCAACAGCGGAACAACAACCGCCAAGATTAGCAAGTCAACGCAACGCGATGACTTGGCATCACTCAAGAAGCCTAACTGGTAATTGGTACTCATCATTCGTTTCCACCTCCAGCACCACCTCCGCCTCCTGGTCCTCCGGCGCCAGGAAATACAATTTCCTTTCCACCTCCGACCGCATCAGCGACGATAGATGGTTTATTTGCAGCGTTTTGACCAGGTGGAACCGGGCCGGGCCAGGCTATCGATCCCGCCGTATAGGGGCCGTTGGGGTAGGGTCCCTTGCGTACATGACTAATCCTGTTCTCGTACGGACCCGCGGTCACTGGGTTGTCTAACGGCCCAGAATGATGGCCATTCAGAAAGTCCCAAATTGTGGACATCACATTCCAATGTTGAGGGCCTTTACCTGCTACACGAATTCGACTGAACGCTGGCTGACCAATCGCTCCTACAAACTCAACAGTATCGACGGTCACGTTAATCTGGCCAATACATCGGTTTTCAGAAAAACTGCAACATGCAGCGCTGATGGCTAACAAAATTCTTAAAGTAATTGACATCAAGCCCTCCGAAATGGTGAATGGTGAATGGTGAATGGTGAAAATTCCACCGTTTTCACGGCACACCTCGACTGGCGAAATTGCAACGCGATTAGTCACCTGCGTCAACTACCGATACAAGTTGTGGCGCGAAGATCGCGATTATTGGTCTCCAAGGGGAGTCCCTGTGGCTGGGCTGATAAAACGATAAAATCAATGGACGCCTCACAATCCAAAGCGTCAGCGAAGGGATGGGGCACTTCCCACGCTAACGCTTCGGGTTACCGTTTTATCAGCCCACTCTTTTTCTCCCCTCTCCCCACGGCTTTGCGGGGGGAGAGGGGGCCAAAGCCTCCAAGCGACTTTCAATCGCACTCTCGATCCGCCGCATCACTTTACCCAAATCGTTCGTCAGAGAACCTGCGCGAACTCTCTCGCGGTAGCGCGCTGCTCGCGAGCAAACTCAATCGCTTCTGGAGTGCGCACTGGCTTTCTGTTAGGCTTGCGGCTCAACTCCCGGCCCCCTCATCCCCAGCCCTTTTCCACCGAAAGGATGGGTGAGAAGGGAGCAAGAATTTTAAGGCGCTGTCGCGGATCGTGCCGAGTTGATCGGCCAGCGGCCAAAGGCCGTTGCCGGGGTTACTTGCGCTGGTGATCGGTTCGTGGTCCAAAACCATGTCGAAACTGATTCCCCATAAGTACCGATGGCTGACGCCCGAAGCGTCGTCGCCGTCGAACCCCAAGGTAGCATGAATCCCAAAATCGGAGCGCCAACGCATCTCCTGAGCGACGGGGCCGTCGAACCGAGGGAACCAGCGGAAAAGCTTGAAAACGATGGGCGAAAGACGATCGCTTGGAGAACGAGCTTGGTTGTCTACTGAGATTATAGAATCCCTCTACGGCTAATATAAACAGGTAGAACGCCAGCACAGTAAAGGGGGCTTTACGCGATGGATCGCGGCCATTCCCACACTCTGCATCCGGGCGACCAAAGCGAGATTACGCAAGGCGTTTCAGGCCGTCGATTGCAAAGCCACCCAGCAGTGGATTAAAGCTAGACTCGGAAGCACACGGACATCTCGGAAAAACGCTGCATACCGCGAGTCCCGACCCAAACCACAGGTCCAACTTTCTGCACTAGCTTAACACCGTTTCGTCAGGCCAGCCACAACGGGGGCAGGAATAGACAAAGTACACGATGAACGGAACCTCTCCGACGCTGCACCACCTCGCGTGGTTTTCACACAGCAGATGGGAAACTCCCCCGAGGAGGACGCGCGAATGGAAAGGCCGATCGAGCGGTTCTTCAACTCTTTCGAACTCGGAGGTTCCAGTTTCGGAGACCAGTAGTCTTCGTATCAATAGAGTAGTTATTGCGACACTGAGAAAAAGCCGCATCATTTGGGAATAGCGTTCACTTGCTGCGCGAAGTTTCAAACTTCTGGCAATTGCCAGGGATCGCGGCGTTCGTAGTCGAGCCACCGATGGTGCGATGTGTCGCGGAACTTCCACTCGACAGGGTCCCAGTCGATCGCCGTCCTCTGCCAGTAGGCCAGATTGCCCAAGTGGATCACGGTCACCGTGCGGGCCCCTTTCTCCACATCGGCCAGCGGCAACTGGCGGGACTTGATGCAATCCAACCAGTCGCGATGATGGCCTGGCGAATGGGGTAGTCGATCATCATCGGGGCCCAGGGGTGTTTCCACAATGCTCGCCGGGTTGCTGCTGAGATGTCCGCGATCAATGCGCAGCGTGCCATGCTCGCCGTGAAACTCGCAGCCACCTGGCCCGCCGTGGACTATCTCCAGACCGTTCTCGTAGATGTATCGGACGCCGCTTGTCGCGTTCGGGTCTTCGGGCGGAACCACTCGGACCGGGCCGCTGTGGTCCAGATCCAGCGCCCAATGGGCGATGTCGTAATGGTGAGCGCCCATATCCGTATGGCCACCTCCGGAATATTCGCGGTAGTTGCGCCAGGCAGGAAAATGGTGATGCACACCGCGCGGGCTGAGAACGGAGTTGTACTCACGTTTCGGAGCGGGGCCCAACCACAAATCCCAATTCAGTCCGGGCTCCATTTCTTCGGCAGGCAAATCGCACCAAACACTTGGTCCAGCCACGCCAACTGTGACTTTGTGGATCTTTCCCAACCGCCCGCTGCGGATGATTTCGACGGCTTCCCGGAACGGGCCAAAGACGTTGCTCCGTTGCTGGCTCCCAGTCTGCACAATCCGTTCGTATTTCCGTGCCGCTTCGACGCAACGATGGGCTTCGGCAATCGTCAACGTCAGCGGTTTTTCACAATAGACATCTTTGCCGGCCTTGCACGCTTCGATGATCGGAATCGCGTGCCAATGATCGGGCGTGGCAATGCAAACCGCATCGATATCGTCACGGGCGATGACGTGTCGAAAATCGTCGTAGGCTTCACAGCCAACAAAGTGCTCTTTAGCGGATGAGTAGTGCGCGTTGATCTGCTTTTGCGCCGATTCGCGGCGCGCGGCGTCCACTTCGCACACGGCAACCAATTGCACGTCCGGCTGGCGGAGCAACTCGGGGAGATGGTAATCTCGGGCCATCTTGCCACAACCGATCATGGCCACCGCAATGCGATCACTTGGCACCGCGCGGCGATTCCAATAACCCCCCATTTTCAAGATGGGGAGAGCCACAGCTGCCGACGCCGTTGCCAGAAACGTCCGGCGTTGAATTCCACTGTTGCGGGACATGGTTGTGCTCCTACCACCCCAGAAAATCGACAAAATCGCCAAATCCTAGTGTACCATCCCAAGTTTTGTCACGGAGGCCAGGGAGTCGCGTATTGGGTCAGACGGCTGAGAAATCAGGCAAACAAAACGAAATCTAAAGACTAATCAACTGAAAGGAATGCCATGTTCAAGAGAATTATATCCGCCCTCGTATTGAAATCCGTGATTGCAATTGGAACGTCGTCCGCCCAGGCCCAATCGTATTACGATCTGGCCGCGGGAATTATCGGCCAAGGGCAAGCCTACGAATCCCAGATTTGGGAGGCCTACAACCAAAGTCTGCAGTACGAACAAAACTTGTACCAATCCGCCATGAACGATCCGCGCGTGCAAATGGCGTATCGGCAGTTTTTGTCTCAAGGCGGTCAAGCCTCGTTTCAGGACTTCGCGGTCTATTACGTCCGCACGGCTGGAGGGAACCCGGCGGCCTATCAGCGCTACATGAACCGGACCGCGGAACTCAACGCTCAAGATCGCAACGCTGTTTTCGGGACCTTCAACTACATCAACGGCGTGCAGCAACAGATTTTTAACGAGCGGTCGGAGTCCTTTTACCGCTATATGTACCACACGGGTGAACTGTTGAATGGTTCGGCGACCTACTCCGATGGTCACTATAACTACACAGTCCCCACGACCTTGAGTTACGGCCAAATGGCGACCGACCAATTCGGCAACACGTTCACCGTCGATCACAACAACATCACCGGCGTTGGACGTCTTGAGCGTTGCCTTGCGAAAGAAAGGGTATGCCGAGCACGATCCGACGACCGCGTCGGCGATTGTGCAGCCGAATCCAGGTTTGAACGTAGCGGTCCGGCCGTGCGCCTGAGCGACTGAGCCCTTGAAGATCATTGGTTTCTCAGTTGTCCAGCGAGTCGCGACAATCCCAACGCCAGTCTTCACATCATCGAAGGTCTTCGTTCCGAACACTTCTCTCGCAAGCGCGCGAAGGGCAGCGGTTCTCGTTGCGCGGGTCCGGCGGCGCATGACGTTTGGGACGTGC
>JACTND010000160.1 GCA_014584305.1 Planctomycetota bacterium
CGACGATACTTTTCCGGGGGGTACGTTGGGTTGACGCGGCGGCGGCGAAGCGATTCGGACGTTGAGCATGATGATCCCTTGTTCACCGGGATAGTTGGCCATGGAATACGCCCGAAACACCGGTTCGTCGACCTTCGAAACATATTGCCACAAATTGAACTTATCCCAATCAGGGTGGTATTCCGGCTCGATCTCGAAATCACGGTATCGCAACTCATGTGGAGGAACCTCGATTTGAATATAGCCCCCGGCCTTGAAATCGACCTCTTCTCCAGGGGGCAACTCCAGCACGAGTTCCTTAATGAACGTCGCCACGTTATGGTTCGACCGGACTTTGCATTTCCACTTGCGAGTTTCGAGCGCCTCATGTGGAACTTCAATCCGCATACTTTGTTTGACGGCGACCTGACAACTAAGGCGCACTCCTTCACGGGCTTCCCGTTTGTTGATGTGGTTTCGTTCCGTGGCCAGAATGTCCCCGCCGCCTTCGAAGATTTTGACCTTGCATTGGGCACACGTGCCGCCGCCGCCGCAGGCCGACGATACGAAGATTCCATTGTCGGCCAGGGCGCCCATCAGCTTGCCGCCTACAGGGACGGATAATTGCTTCTGGTGATTGACATCGATCGTGACATTCCCGCTGGGAACCAACCAGCGACGGGCCACTTCGATCAATGCCACCAAAATCACAATGACTCCGGTAAACATGCCGATGGCCAGCAGGATTTCACTAAACTCCTTACTCATGAAGCATCATTCCCATCAATCTGTATTTGCCGCCATTAGATGCCGCTAAATGCCAAAAAGCCCAGCGCCATCAAACCTACGATCATGAAGGTCAGCCCCAATCCGCGCAAAGCTGGCGGCGGATCGGCGTACCGCAATTTTTCACGGATCGCGGCCAAGGCGGCGATCGCGACTGCCCAACCGAACCCCGATCCCAGACCGAACACGCAACTTTCGGCGAAATCATAGTCCCGTTGCACCATGAACAGGGTGCCCCCTAAGATTGCGCAATTGACGGTGATCAAAGGCAAGAAAATCCCCAGCGTGTTGTAGAGTGCCGGGAAAAACTTGTCCAACACCATTTCCAAAACCTGTACCAACGCGGCGATCACGCCGATGTAACACACCAATCCCATAAACGTCAAATCGGTGGCCACAAACATGGCGCCTTCTTTCAGCACCAAATGGTAAATCAGATTGTTGACCGGCACGGTGATACCCTGCACCACAATCACCGCAATGCCCAAACCAAGGGCTGTCTTGACATTCTTCGACACGGCCAGAAACGTGCACATGCCCAAGAAAAATGCCAACGCTAAATTTTCCACGAAAGCGACGCGCAAAAACAGGCGAAAAAGCTCATAGGCGTATTCAAACATGGCGCATCAAGCCTCTTTCTCAATTTGCTCGGGATAGTACGTTCGCACAATCCAAATGAAGACGCCGATCAGAAAAAAAGCGCTGGGTGATAACAGCATCAAGCCGTTCGGCGTGTACCATTCGTATGAGGAAACCGGGATGCCCAAGAACCTGCCATTCGAAAACACGTCGAAGCCCAAGAGCTTGCCGGTGCCGAACAGTTCGCGGAAAAAGGCCACCACAACCAAAATGACGCTATATCCAATCCCGTTTCCTATTCCATCGAGAAAGCTGTCATAGGCCGAATTCTTCATGGCGAAACCCTCGGCGCGACCCATCACAATGCAATTGGTAATGATCAAGCCGACAAACACGGACAGTTTTTGGCTGAGCGTAAACGCAAAGGCCTGCAACACCAAATCCACCACCATCACCAGTGAGGCGATAATGGTCATCTGCACAATGATGCGAATCGAACTGGGGATATGATTGCGGATCAGCGCCACACTGGCGCTGGCTAAGGCGGTGACCGTGATCACCGCGGCACACATGACCAAGGCGGTGGCCATTTGCGTGGTAACCGCTAACGCCGAGCAAATACCCAGAACTTGCAGAGCAATCGGGTTGTTGCGAAAGATGGGTTTCAAAATCAGCTCTTTCGCTTTGGATTTGTCGCTCATGGTTGTCCCTCGGAACTTCCCGTCGTCTGTTGTTGTAAGCGAGCGCGCTCGCGTTCGATGAACTTACCGTAACCGCGTTTCCCCATCCAAAACTCAATCAAGTGGGAAACACCGTTTGACGTGATCGTGGCCCCCGCCAAGCCGTTGATGCCGTACTTGTCTTCCGAATCCGCTTCGCCTTTGACTACGCGCAAGCGGACCTCCGCTCCCACGGTACCGCCGTCGGACAAGACTTCATAGACATTCTTGCCCACCCATGATTGTTTCCAGATTGGATTCTCGACTTCGCCACCGAGGCCAGGCGTCTCGCCATGTTCATAGAACGTCAGTCCCGCAACTGTCTGCAGGTCCGTATCCAAAGCGATGAATCCCAACAACGTGGACCACAAACCACGGCCGCGAATCGGGAAAATGTACTTTTCAATCCGGCCTTCGTTTTTCTTCAGATAAATCACCGCAAAGTTCTCGCGACCACCAATTAAACCGGCGATGTTGTCGGCACTTCCTTGAAAGGGAGTGGCCAAGCCGCTGGAAGCCGGAAGTCTGGATGTCTTCACTGGGTCAAAGCGAAAATTCAGTTGGTCCACCGGCACATCCAATAGTTTCGCTAATTCCGCCGATGCTTCCTCGCCGGTGTCCAAATTGATATACAACTCGTCGATATTGTTCTTGAAAACCGCTTCGATGCCTCCCCCGGCGCGAATGTCGTCAGCATCAAATCCCGCGACACTCAACACGTTACTCATCCGGTAGCGTTCCTTGTTTGCCCGAATCAACCCACGCAGTCCAACGGCGGCCGACGCGACGACCAGCGAGCACACCAAACAGAGGATGATGGCTACAAAAAATGTCTTGAAAACGGTGTTGCTCTCACGCAGCATAGCGTGCCGCCCTTCGTTTGATGTTCTGTTGCACAACAAAATAATCGATCAACGGCGCGAACACATTGGCAAACAAAATGGCCAACATGATCCCTTCGGGAAAAGCAGGATTGATACTGCGGACGATCACGGTAGTGATGCCGATCAATGCGCCGTAGTACCATTTTCCCAACTCCGTCATCGACGCCGACACAGGGTCCGTCGCCATGAAAACGGTGCCAAAGGCGAATCCACCCAAGACCAAATGCCACCACGGAGCGAATTCAAACACGGGTTTCCCAAACGGGAGGAGCCAAATCAACAACGAAAATGCCGTCATCCCCAATACGGTACCCGCCATGATTCGCCAACTGCCGATTCGGGTCCAGATCAATATCGCTGCGCCAATCAAGCAGCACAACGTCGAGGTCTCCCCCATCGAGCCGTGCATGTCGCCGATAAAGCATTGCCACCAACTCTGCCCGTTCACCGGCGGCGGCAAACTGCTTACGATCTCACCAATGGTTCCCGTCTTGGCCTCGGCGATAGCACTCAGTGGCGTCGCGCCCGTGTATCCATTCACTGCCGTCCATACATTGTTTCCGCTGATCTCCTTGGCATAGGCGAAATACAGGAAAGCCCGTCCCGTGAGAGCCGGATTCAGGAAGTTGCGCCCGGTCCCACCAAAAATCTCCTTGCCAATCACAACGCCGAAGGCGATTCCTAAGGCCACTTGCCACAGAGGAATGTCCGGGGGCAACGTCAATGGGAACAGCATGCCCGTCACAAGGAATCCTTCGTTGATTTCGTGTCGCCGAATCACGCTGAAACAGAGTTCGCACAGACCGCCGACCGCCATCGTCACGATATAGACGGGAAGAAAAAACAGTAAACCGTGGATGAAGCAAGGAATCACGCGGCTTAAGTCCAGGAAGCCGCGGCCGGGATTGCGAAAGTCAATTCCCAGGCTCTCCATCACATTGTAGCGCCAATTGCCGTTCCAGCAGCACTCAATCCACCCGGAAATGCCCGTACTGGAATGCGCGATCAGCGGCGAGAACTCAGCACCCTTCCAAGCGAATATCTTCTGCGCTTGGTATCCGGTGTTGTAACAGGCCATCAATATGCACGGGATCAGCGCAACAATCACCATGCTCATCATGCGTTTGGAGTCGATCGCATCGCGGATGTGAATCTTGCCGTGCGTGACTTCGCCGGGCGTATAAAGAAACGTATCCTTTGCTTCGTACAATGGATACAGTCGCTCGAACTTGCCGCCTTTGTGAAAGAGCGGAGCCATGCGGTCCAACAGCTTCCTTAACATCGCCTACCGTTTTGCCTTTCCGCATTAGCCATCTTTTTGAATCAACCGCAGATTGTCCCGCAACAATTGGCCGTAATCATATTTGCCCGGGCAAACAAACGTACAAAGCGCTAGGTCTTCTTCATCCAATTCGAGGCAGCCCAACGCTTGTGCCGTGTCGGTGTCCTTGCAAATCAACGCACGTAATAGGGGAGTCGGCAATAAGTCGAGGGGCATCACACGTTCGTACGTTCCGACTGGTACCATCGCCCGCTTGCTGCCATTCAAATTCGTGTTCATCGGAAACAGCTTGCCGGTAAGCGCGGAACCCGCATAGATTTTCGTAACCGAAAACTTGTCGAAGCCAGGCCCCATCCAACCAACAAAATGGCGCTGGTTCCCTTCCTCCAATACCGAAACTTGCAAATGGAACCTCCCCAAGAATTGCACGGGCGGCTCGACCGTTCGGCCGTACAGCGGCGAGCCCGAAATGACTCGCGAATTCCTTAAACTGGCGTTGCCAGCGACGACTTGTTCCAGGTTGGCACCTAAAGGCATTCGGTAGAGTCCAGGCTTTGTGACCTGCGGACCAGCTACCGCAACCACGCGTTGCGATAAGAGCTTTCCCGTGCGAAACAGATGTCCGATTGCAATTACGTCTTGATAGTTGACAAACCAAACGGTCTTGTGCGGACCCACCGGATCTAAGAAGTGGATGTGTGTGCCGGGAAGTCCAGCAGGATGGGGACCATCGAACGCGCAAAATTCGACCCCGGGAACGTCGTGGCCGGGAACCCGCGAATCGTCGCGCGTACAAACAAACGTCTTGCCGCGGCTCAGTTTGGAAACCACCATCAAACCGCTAACAAACTCATCGCGCCGTTCCGCGATGATCAACTCGGGTTCCGCAGCCAAGGGGTTCGTATCCATCGCCGTTACGAAAACACTATGCGGCTCGGAGTCCGGCGAAGGAGTCACGTTAAAGGGGCGCGTCCGCAAACTGGTCCACAAACCCGATTGAAGTAACAGCTCACGGGCCGATTCGTTGGTCAAATCACGGAGGTTTTCAAAAGAGGAAAACGACTCGCTTCCGCCTTCGGCAACATCGATAACCAACGACAAAAAGCGCCGTTTTTCTCCACGGTGAATCGCGGACACAACACCAGCCGACGGCGCCGTGTGAACCACGTGAGGGAATCGCTTATCCGCCAGAACGGGCTGCCCCAGCCGTACCCGGTCGCCGACCTGTACGAGCAGCGACGCCTTGAGCCCCTCGAAATCGTCCCCGACGATACCAACCTGCGTTACGGCGGGGCCGAACTGAATATCTTGAACGGGAGGTCCCGCAATGGGGAGCTTCAACCCTCGACGGATCGAAATAACCTTTACGCGCTCGGCAATCAATGGACACTCCGAAGATAAAGTTCGACCGGAACGTAGCTGGACCGGAAAACGGTCCCAGCGCCATCCTTTCTGCGCGCACCAACACCCATCGGTACCATCCGCGCGAATCCAACCGTCAATTCGTGAAATTTTTCACAATCTCCCCCATCTGTGAAGGGGGCACCCCTCAGTTTAAAGGACATTTAAAGGACAGGCATCATTTAAAGGACAGGCATAATTAGGTCCTAGGGTGCGGACTGATTATTTACGAGGAATTGGGCCAGGTGTGGCCAAGATGGCCGTCGCCCAGGCGGTGAAAAGGTAAGGCAGGATGCTGACGTAAAAATGAACGTTTGCCTGATTTGTCATTTCCGCCGATGATTGCGCTCGAATCTCGGCATTTTTGTTGGGTGTCCCCTTTTGGGAACGTTTTTGTTGGGTGTCCCCTTTTGGGAACGTCCCCTTTTGGGAACGGGCTTTGATTGGGGGCGGTTGCGTTATCTAATGGGGCCCGGCGAAAGTAGGTTTTGCCATCGCGAAGCGTGAACTTGAGACATACGAATGAATGTTGTTGTACTGGGGGCGGGGACCGTTGGCTCGTCGATCGCCGATTTACTATGCCAAAAGGACCATAACGTCACGGTCGTCGATTCCGATCCGGCTAAGACCAAACGGCTCAATGAAGATTTGGATGTCCGCGTTTTGACCGGCTCCGCAAGTCAATCGAGTATCCTCTTTCAAACAGGGATCAGTTCAGCGGACGTGTGTTTGGCTGTTACGGGAAATGACGAAGTGAACATCGTCGCGGCAAGTATGGCCAAATCGATGGGGGCGCGGAGAACGGTAGCGCGCGTCTATGCTCCGGTATTTCACGACCTAAGTACCTTTGATTATCAGCGGCACTTTCGCATTGATCGACTATTAAGCTTAGAGCATCTCACGGCGATGGAATTGGCGCGGGGGATTCGCGATCCCGGCAGCGTTTTCGTCG
>JACTND010000063.1 GCA_014584305.1 Planctomycetota bacterium
TCTTCATCGCCTCCGGCACGGCACGCGACGTTGTCGCGACGCCTCGGTGCAATGGAATCTGGGCGCTGGCCGCGGCGGCAAGCCGCTCTTCCGTTTCACCGCGCAACACATAATCGACCAATCGCCGCGCGGCATCCGGATGGGGACCCCCATTGATAATGGCCACTGTGTTGGGAATTAACAAGGTCCCAGATGCTTCGGGGCCTTGGTCGGGGAAAATCATAACCACCGGTCTCCCTTGTTCGATTTCGATGATCGCGTCGTCCGTATCTGTCAGCCCCCACGCGTATTGCCCACGCCCGACGTTAACGGCCACTCGCTTGTTCCCCCCTTCAATGACAGCGTTTTGGTGAACCTGTCGAAAAAACTCTTGGGCGCGGTCCTCGCCCCACAGGCTGAAAAGTACGGCCGCATGGCTAGCCGTGGTTCCGAACAGCGGTTTCGCAATGCCACAACGTCCCTTCCATCGCAGATCGGCCAACTCTTCCACGGAATTCGGCCAGGTGCTGGAGTCTGGTAAAATCTCGGTATTGACGATCAAAACGCGAGCCCGCGCGGCGAACCCATGCCAATAACCCTCGGGCGATACAAACTGGCTCGGATAGTTGTCAGCCAAGGGGCTGCGATATTGGGCCAACAGTCCCATCCGTTCTAAGCGCAGCGTATGCAGAATCTCGTTATTCCAAAAGATGTCCCCTTTGGGCCGACGCGCGGCCTGCACGATCTCGGTCACCAAACCCACTGTCTTGTTAGATTCCTGGTCGTATTTGGCTAATACTTGAATGCCGGTTTCTTGCTCAAACTCGCGTAGAATGGGCGCAGAAAATTCCTTGTCTAAGGCTGCGAAAACGATAATCTCCTCGTTCCCGTTGCCGTAACAACCACACACCAGTGCCACCAGATACATCAGGAGAGCAAGAAACAGTGCGCCTCGTGGACCGCGGCAATTCAGACTCATTATTGCACTTAACCGTTCGCCCAAGATGTCGATTCACCGTCGCCGCAAATCGTGACGTCTCAAAAACTCAGAACCAGCGTCGCGGGTGCATCCATTCAAAGCGAAACCAGCGCAGACTAGTGCAACAGCGGCAGCGAAATGGCCCCAGGAACCACAACAGCCCAAACGACATGCCGACCAAATAGGAATAATACCAATTGTTGGAAAAAGCCGTCGCATGCCTTTCCAAACGATGGCAACGGAAACAGTACATGCGGCTGTCCCAGTTTGCGCCGCGCACTTGTTTCATTTCGACATCGTCATCGGCTTCATGGCTGTCGAGTGGTTCGCTCATTTCGTCGTCGTTGTTGACGGCGGTGGGAAATTCACCGAGGCCGGGAAATACGAGAGCATCGCCGGCAGTTTCGGCTTCCGGTGGAAGTACGCCGCCCGCGAGTTCTGCAGGCTGGTCGGATTGCGCATGGGTCATGGTTTCTAGCGATTAGGCCCAGCAGCTCATCCCTGCCAAGCCGACTCTTGTTTCCAAGCACTCCCGAAACCCTACACCCATTAAAGTATAGCCCTCCCCCATCAGATGTCCACGTGCCGCGCCGATGTTTCGTCGATCTCCCAGTTTTTTGCGATCGCGACAACCATTTATCGTGGGCCGAAAACCGCTTTTTTCGCGAGTCGGTGTTAGAATCCGGTGATCTGACCACGTGAATCGCGTGGATCAAGCGCGGCTCGCACTGATCATGTCACGCCGAGCGAGGCGGTGCCAACGGCTCGATGTGCGGCGCAATGGCGTTAGCCGCGTTAAAATTAGCGAGCGCACTTGCCGATTCTCGCACCTGCAATTTTCCGTAGTCCGATATTGACGGTTCATGCGAACAATGATTATGACCCGATCGTCGGTTAGGATCGACGACAGGAGAATTCTCTACAGTAGCGCATTGATATGGATGATAAGTACGAGTTGCTTTACTTGCGCGAGGCGATTCGCCTGGCCGAAGAAAAGATGTTGTCCGGTGCGGGGGGGCCCTTTGGCGCCGTCGTAGTTCGCGATCGGGCTATTGTCGGGAGGGGTTGGAATTGCGTTACATCGCGGAACGATCCCACCGCCCACGCCGAAGTGATGGCCATTCGGGACGCTTGTGCCAACCTGCACACCTTTTCGTTGGCCGGATGCCGGATGTTCAGCAGTTGCGAGCCGTGCCCGCTGTGTTTGGCCGCTATCTACTGGGCGCGGCTCGATGATTTGACATTCGCTGCCGCCAGCGAGGATGCCGCAGCGGCTGGATTCGACGATCAATTCATCTATGCTGAGCTTTCGAAACCGGCCAGCCAGCGCAGCATCGCGGTGCGTCAATTGCTGCGCGACGAAGCCCGCCGCGTATTCAGCCTCTGGTTGGAAAAGCCGGATCGCGTCGATTATTAACGCTTGTAGCTTTTCCCAAGAAGGCAGGAACGGGACACCCAACATTTCCAGGTTGATCGCGCAATCTCGGACAGAACCTAGGTCCCAAGGCTCGGTCCCCAAAAAATGGGTGTCCCCTTTTGCATCGCCGCGATTACAGCAAGGTCATGGTGATGGCACCCGCAAAACAGTGGGCGACGTCGCTGCCAACGGTTGCACGGCGCGAGGCGTAGCGGCCTTGATAGGTGCTGGTGCTGGAGTCATGGATGTACTCGATCGGGAGTGGATGAGGGTCCAACGGGCATTCGATAATCGGCGGTTCGGGCTGTGCGGCATCGTCCGGATCGGGAAGGTTGACATTCCAAAACGTGCCCGGCCGCCGGGTTGAGAACCGTATGACTTCCCACACGCGGTGGACCATCGGCACGGACTGGTTCCAATCGAATGGAGCGCGCCACGCGCGCTGGTACTGCGAAACGGCCCACGAGGGAATGCCAAGCAGGCCCGCTTCACGTGCCGCGGCCGCTGTCCCCGAACGATACACGTCGCACCCCAAGTTAGAACCCTCGTTGATCCCCGACCAGACCCAATCAACAGCCAGCTCCCAGCGGGCGACGGCGAGCCGAACGCAATCGGCAGGAGTGCCGTCGATGGCCCAAATTCGATCACCAACTGCGTGGACTTCGATCGGTCGATGGAGGGTCAATTGGTGGCCGCACCCCGACATCTTGCCCAATGGCGCCACAGTCCAGACGTCTGCCATTTCTCGGGCGATTCGACATAACGCTGCTAGCCCCGGGGCGTCCCAGCCATCGTCGTTGACTAACAAAATCCGCACGTCGGTTCACCTGCCCTGAACTGTTCGCATAGTTGTACCTCCCGGCACGTCAACTATAATGCCATCCGATCGACCAGACACGCAAGTATTGAACCTGAAATAGGGATCGATCCGCGCGTATGCGTCGAGGATGTGAAGCGATTGAGGATCCAATACCGTCGCCGTTATTCGCGCCGTCAAAGGATTACAAAAGGGGAACATACATGGGTCGCCGTACAAAACGAAGTGTGGGTCGAAAGTTCCGGCCGGTAGCGAAGCAGAAGGCGCTCGCCTACGAAAAACTGGAGCCGCGGCAATTGTTGGCCCTATGGGGGCCTTTTCCCAACATCGCTTTGGAGCCCAAGGCCATCGTCAATCCCTATGCCCAAGACGCCGTGACGTACAAGGACATGGTGGACCGCGCCGCTTCTGTCAAGTATATGGCTGGTGAACTGGTGGTTGCCATCCAGACGCCAACCATGACGGCGCAGTCGGACTTGGCCAACATTGACTGGTTCAAGTTGACCGGCAACCGCAGCGTGCAAACCCTTTCGACGCTGCATACTTCGCCGCGCGGCGACGGTCAATCGGTATCGTTAGTCCATTTGCAGTTCGATTCCGGCAGCGACCTATTTGCGGCCATGCGGCGACTGGACCATTTTTCGAGCGTGATGTGGAGCGCACCCAATTTCTATCTGGAAAAGGATCCGCGCGAGTTCACCCCGAACGATCCACAGTATCCCCAGCAATATCACCACCCATTGATGAAAAACAACTTGGCCTGGGATTTCACATTGGGTAATCCGGCCATCATTGTGGCCGTGACCGACGATGGCGTGCAACTAAATCACAGTGATCTGAACACCAACATTTGGGTCAATCCTGGTGAAATTCCCGGCGATGGGATCGACAACGACAACAACGGTTACATAGACGACGTGAACGGCTGGGATTTTGCCTCTGGAAACAACGACCCAAACCCCAATTCCTCGGGTGACTCGCACGGTACGCACGTTTCTGGAATTGCTGCGGGGCGGACGCACAACCTAACGGGTATTGCCGGCGTCGCCGGACATGCCACGATCATGCCGTTGCAATTTTATGGGGTGGGTCAGTGGACAGCGGCCAAGATCAACGCCACCTTCACCTATGCGGCGAATAACGGCGCGCGGATTGTCAATACTAGCTACAACATCGACGGTTGGGTGGGGGATCCGGTCTTTACCGCTGGAATGCAATACATGCACGATAACGGCGTATTGCACTTCAATTCGGCAGGAAACAACAACCAGTTGAATCCGCCACGGCAGGCCTTCGAGCAAACCTTGCTAGTGGCCAGCACCACGAGTTCGGACACGCGCAGCAGTTTCAGCAACTACGGCACTGGGGTTGATATCGCCGCGCCAGGTAGCGATATCCTTTCCACGGTGACAGGAAACGGCTACGCCGTGTTCTCTGGAACCAGCATGGCAACCCCCAATGCGGCCGGCGTAGCTGCCCTGATTTGGTCGAAGAACCCGAGCTGGACGCGCGATCAAGTGGCGGCCCAACTATTGGCCACCGCCGACAATATCGATTCACTCAATCCGGCTTTTGCCGGGTTGTTAGGTTCTGGTCGAGCCAACTCGTTTCGCGGTTTAACGGAAACATTGGCCGCGCCGCGCGTCAAATCCGTTACAGGAATTCCCGCGCACGGAGCATTTCTGGATGACACGACGATTGGGTTCTTTACCGTTGCCTATAACCAACTGATGAACTTGTCGTCCGTCAACAACGCCGCGAACACCGAATTGCGCGCGGCTGGTCCAGACGGCGTTTTTGGGACCGGCGACGATGTGGTTCACTCGCTCTCGACCACCACGATTTATCGCGTCGGCACCAATTCCATCCGCTACAACATTACCGACGGGCCGCTGAATTATGGCAAGTATCGTTTGACATTGCGTTCCGGCGCCGGTGGATTGACTAATCCGTTCGGCACGCAATTGGATGGCGATGGCAACGGTGTCGGCGGCGACGATTACATCCACGAGTTTACGATCGCTCCGCCTCCCGCGGGAACTGTCAAATTCCATCGCGCCTCCTACCGTGTGAATGATGTCGTGCAGATTACGGTCGGTGACTCGAATGCAGTGCCTCCGATTCAGGTGCTGGTGACCAGCACCGGAGGCGATTCGGAAACCATTACGTTGTCTAACCAAGGTTTCGGCAAATTCGGCGGCACGATCAACACCACTAGTGGCTCGGTTGTTCCCGGTGATGGTCAATTGCAAGTCGCCTTGGGTCAAACGTTGACCGTATTGTACGAAGACGTGGACGACGGCACCGGTACGCCCCATACGCGCACCGCAACGGCCGTGATTTCCAATGTAATTCAATACGACTCGACCGATACACCGAAACCGATCCCCGATGTGTCCACGATCACATCCGTGATCACCATTAACGACCCGGGAATGGTAAACGATTTGGATGTACGGCTGAACATCCTGCACACCTATTGCGCTGATTTGGACGTCTTCTTGATTGCCCCCGATGGAACGCGGGTCTTGCTGTTCAACGATGTTGGCGGAGGAGGAGACAATTTCATCAATACCTATTTGGATGACGAAGCGGCTGACCCGATTCAAGCTGGATCGCCGCCGTTTACAGGATCCTTCCGGCCGATGGGTAACTTGGGGTTGCTCGACAACAAATCGATTACGGGAAATTGGACGTTGGAGATCACGGACGATGCCGCGGCGGATGTCGGCACGTTGCAAAATTGGTCGCTGTTCATCGACGTGCATCCCGTGGAATTGGGAGTGCTGACACTCAACAAGGCGACATACAACTTGAACGATACGATCGTGGTTCAGGTGGTGGACACCAATTCCGTGGAACCGGTGAGCGTGACGTTGACGAGCACCAGCGGCGACTCGGAAACGTTGGTCCTTTCGCCGGTGGGATTGAGCACGTACACCGGATCGTTGCTGACCAGCCCGGGAGGGATCACTCCGGGGGATGGCATGTTGCAGGTACGCATCGGCGACACAATTACTGCGCGCTACGAAGATCCTGACGACGGCACTGGCAACTCGGCCACGGTAACAAAAACAGCGCACGTTTCGAACGTGATCGAGTACATCTCGGTTGATGTGCCCAAGAATATTCCTGACAACACGACGATTACTTCGGTGATCGTCATCAATGATCCGGGGACGGTGCGCGATATGGACGTCAAACTCCATATTAACCATACCTGGTGCGCGGACCTGGATGTCTTCTTGATCGCTCCCAACGGGACGAGAGTATTGTTGTTCAATGATGTGGGCGGCAATGGCGACAACTTCCACAATACGATCTTGGACGATGAGGCGACCGTATCGATCACATCCGGTGCCGCACCATTTACCGGTCGGTTCCGTCCGATGGGTTCGTTGGCCGTGTTGGATGGTATGAATATTGCCGGTACATGGACGCTGGAAATCACTGACGACGCCACTGCGGACACGGGGACGTTGAATGCTTGGTCCTTGTTCATTGACGTCGATCCGGGTGTTGTTGAGCCCGACATTATTGTCGTTGGTCCCGCGGCGCCGATGGTCGAGGGGAACGTTGGCTCGCAATCGGCTTGGTTCGAAATCCGATTGTCGATTCCCAGTACCCAAGTCGTGACGGTGAATTACAGCACGACTGTAGCCGGCTATTCACAGCCGGCCTTCCCAGGACGTGATTTTACCCCGGTGGCAGGCGTGGCCACGTTCCAACCTGGCCAAACATCCAAGATGGTTGAAGTTCTGGTGTTTGGCGACCAGTTGATCGAAAGTGACGAACAATTTGGTTTGACGTTGACCAATGCTGTCGGAGGCGTCATCGCCGGTGGCACGGCCACCGCGACGATCGTGGATAACGACATGTATGCCTGGCCGCAATCGATCGATTTCGGGACGGAAACCTCCGCCATTGTCGCCGGAATGGCAGGTGTGGGTGATGTCGTTTATACGCCCGCCAAAACGTTGGGTTGGCTGCCGGGCGCGACGGGCTTGCAGATGGTCGCGCGGAATGGCGGCTCGCGATTTACGAGCGACTTGGCGTTGGTGCAGGACGGCACCTTCGTCCTGGATCGACCGGTTTCACGGTTCTATGTGCGGGTAACCTATGGCGATTGGACGACGGCTCACGATCAGATGCAGTTGACGATCGAAGGGGTAGCGCAATCGCCGATTTCGACAGCGGCTGGCCAGTTTGTCGTGCAGACCTACCTTACGTCGGTCCTCGACGGGCAGCTCACCATGCGTTTCCGCGATTTGGGGGGGAGCGATCCGCAGGTGGCGATCGCGGGTATCGAGTTCATTTTGCCGACGCCGCCGGGCCGAGAAGCATTGATGGCTCCTGTCCATGGCGGCAGTTTGCGTGATGGTGCGCTCGAGCCCGCTAGTGATTTGGCCGACGATTCCGTTCCGGCCGGCAACTGGAACTTCGATACACCAGCCAACGACAATGTTCGGCCGAATTCGGGTGGATTCCAGCGGCGTGGCTTTAGTATTCGCCCGGCCCGCCCGGCCGTGGGGCCCATGAACGAGTCTCTTGAATGGGAACGGCTAACAGCGATAGAAAACGCGTGGAGTGCACTCAACTAGGCGCTGCGCGTTAGGCGGAGACTAGTCGTCGTCATCGGCGTACTCTTCCTCGTCGGACAGATCGTCGTCATCGTACTCGATTTCATCCTCGAATTCATCATCGTCGGGTGCGACGTCTTCGTACTCCACGTCCTCATTAAAGCCGTCTGCGCGCGGGTCTAATGACTCGTCTTCGCCTTCATCGGGGCGCTCATGCGGTTCTTCGACTGTCGTCCGTTTGGGCTGTGTGCGCGCCTGCGCAGCCGCGAGTTTAGTCACGCGCTGTGGCGCGGTCGGCGTCACAACGCGGACCGGGGCCGGCGGTTCAACGGCCGGTGCTTCCTGACCGCTCGATTGCATGGCGTACCATTGATCCATGGTCATGATGACGTCGCGGGATTTAGAGCCGTTGTACGCCCCGACGATGCCGTCTTCTTCCATGAAATCAATCAGCCGGGCGGCGCGTCCATAGCCGATCCCCAGTGCCCGTTGCAATAATGAAACAGAACCGCGGCCTTCGCGAATGACCGTTTCGACGGCGCTGTCGTACAGTTCATCGCGCTGCGAATGGCGTGAACCTGCCGCCGGCTCGCCTTCTTTGGGAGCGACCTTAATCTGTAGCAACTCGTCCACGAACTGTTGTTCGCGGGTGCTGACGGCTTCGGTCACCGATTCGATTTCGTCATCGGTCAGATAGGTTCCTTGGCCGCGAATCAGGGTGCTGGTGCCGGGCCAGAGGAAGAGCATGTCGCCGTTCCCCAACAATTTGTCAGCGCCCATGGCATCGAGCACAACTCGGCTATCGACTTTGCTGGCGACTTGAAAAGCGATCCGGGCGGGCAGGTTCGATTTTATCAGACCTGTGATGACATCGACGGTCGGTTTCTGCGTCGCTAAGATCAGGTGAATCCCGACGGCGCGGCTTTTCTGCGCCAAACGAATGATATGTTGTTCTACTTCTTTACCGGAAGTCATCATCAGATCGGCCATTTCGTCGGCAACGATAACGATGTACGGCAGGTTTAAAGGAACCTGACTTTGTTCCTCCTCTGTTTCGATATGCAGGCGTTCGAATAACTCTTCTGCACCCAATTGGTTGTAACTGGAGATATGGCGCACGCCGGCTTGGGCCAGTAGCGCATAGCGTTCCTCCATCTTGTCCACGGCCCAAGCCAAGATGGCTTCGGCTTTTCGCATATCGGTCACCACCGGGTGCATCAAATGCGGCAATCGGCCGTATCCGCTGAGTTCCACCATTTTGGGATCGATCATCAACAGACGGATTTCATCGGGGCGGCGAGTCATCAAAATCGAAGTGATGATCGCGTTCAAGCAAACGCTTTTGCCCGTTCCAGTTCGTCCGGCAATCAGCAAATGCGGCAACGTCGCCAGATCGACGACCAGAGGCGCGCCGACGGCATCCTTCCCCAGGAACAAGGGGATTTTCATTTTGCGCGTTTTGGTTTCACTTTGCTCGATAACTTCGCGCAGGCGAACCAATTGCCTCGTTTCATTGGGAACCTCGACGCCGACGGTATTTTTGCCAGGAATGGGAGCCACAATCCGCACGCTGGGGACACGCAATGCGATGGCCAAGTCGTCGGCCAACGCGGCGATTTTTTGCAAACGCAAACCGGCCTCCAACTGGATTTCATACTGCGAGATCACCGGGCCGGTTTCGATCTCTACCACGCGGACGTTGTATCCGAATTCCGTGCAAGTGCGCTCCAGGATTTCGGCTTTCTGCAAGGCTTCACGCTTCTGGATGTCAAAGGAGACGCTGTCGCTGGGCAGCAACAGGTCCATGGAGGGAAGTTCGAATTCGGCCAGATGATCCGTGTTGGCGCCTTGATTCAGCTCCGCCATCACGCGATCGCGCTCATCGGTGCGGCGAATCCCCGCCTTGATTGCCCCTGGAATGACCCGCGGCATCGGCAATTGTTCCGTCGGATCATCGGACTGGTCGTCCGTCGATTCCGCTACCGCCGACGCATCATCTAATTCATCGTCAGTTTCGTCCTCGATGTCGTCATCGAACGTACGTTTGGTAATGAGCGGAATTGTTGCCGGAAAACTCTCCTCGTCTGTTTCCGCAGGATTCTCCTCCGCGTTGTCGTCAGCGGCCTGCGTGTCGGCTGTCGATTTGGAAGGCGCATGTTGCCGCGAGTTGATACGTATCGTGCGCGGCAAGTCGCTATTGTCGATGCGTTCGTCATCTCTTCGCGCCCGTTGGGCAGCCTTGGCCGGGCGCGCACCGTTAAACCACAGTATGAATCGCTGCAGCAGACCCCAGGGCAATACGGATGAGGCTGCCACCAACGCCGGGGCAAAAACCAGCCGCCCGGCACTGACGACCAAATACTCCGTCCACAACAACAATCCGACGGCCGTGGTGCAAACGGCCACAATCAAGCATCCGGCGGTGGCCAAGTAATAAGTCAAAAAAGTGACCAGCAGCACGCCGAGCGCCCCGCCCGCGCCGAGCACCGGCGTCCATGGCGTCCATGGAACCAAATACGTCGCCAGGGGTGCGCCGCCCAACATCGTCAACATCCAACCACAAGTCTTCAGCCAGGGGGACTGAACCGTTTGTTTATGAAACAGCGATGTGTCCAGCGCGATCAGGCCCAGTACTAATACGACCGCGCCCAAACCAATCGCTTGGAAAATCCAAGCCGCGAGCCAAGCCCCCAACGGTCCACAGGCATTATGTACGCGCGCGTGCCAAGGGTAGGCGACTTGATCCGGTTGCCAACCGGCGGCGAGCCACGAAAGTGACGGCACCGGATCGCGGGGGTCATAAGTGGCCAGCGCGGCCACCAAAAACACGATCCCGGCCAATAAGCCAACGGCGATGATATCGGTCGTCAAACGACGGGGCGACGGCATGGTTTCATTGATTGAATAAGGGTGATCGATTCGCAAACCGCGCGATTGTGGCGCTGCGGCTGGCGCTTCCATGCCCCCTGCCTGCGCAATCCTGCATTGTCATTTATCGTCGCTGGCGCAACCGACGATCGATCGTTTAAAGCTGACCTCACCCAGCCCATCCAATCGATGCGACTGTACGATTTGCGTCGGGGACGACTTCGGCCATAATGAATCAGTCGTGTTCGAAATCGGTTGTGGGTTTTGCAGCTTTTGGGGTTTGGTGAAATAGATGGGACAACGCAATCCGCACGTGGATGCCTATGTGGCAAAATCGGCAGAATTTGCCCGGCCGATTCTGCAAAAACTACGGGACATGATTCTGGCTGCCGGACCGGAACTATCGGAAGTGATCAAGTGGGGAGTTCCGCATTACGAGTTCCACGGTTTAGTCGTCGGCATGGCGGCCTTTAAGCACCATGTCAGTTTTGGATTTTGGAAATCGAAACTGATGAGCGACCCCGCCGGATTATTTTCTGGCGAACGTGCGGGATCGATGTGCAACATCAAGTTGACAAGTGTCAAAGAGTTGCCTGCGGCAAAAATCATCAAGTCCTATGTGCGCGAGGCGATCCGATTGAATGTGGAGGGGGTAAAGGTACCCAACCGTCCGCGAAGTGCCCAGGCGGAGGTCATCGCTCCGGCGGATTTGCAGTCGTTGTTTCGGCGCCACAAATCGGCGGCGGCTGCATTCGAGGCGATGAGCAATTCCCATCGTCGCGAGTACGTGGAGTGGATCGACGATGCCAAGAAACCGGAAACACGCGCGCGGCGGCTCGAGCAAGCGATTTCCCTTCTGTCGGAAGGCAAAACGCGAAATTGGAAGTACGAACGACCTGCCAAAACGAAACAGACCCGAACAGCGCGATGAACACGGATAAATTGGGACCGTACGAATTGCTGGGGGTCCTCGGCCGCGGAGGGATGGGGACCGTTTATCGCGCGCAGCATGAGATGACGCACGATGTGGTCGCGGTTAAAGCGCTGGCCGCTTCCGCCAACGACGATCCCCATTTTCGGCAGCGCTTCGAAGCGGAAATCAAAGCGCTGCTGAAGCTGGATCATCCCAATATCGTCCGTTTGCTCAGCTATGGCCAGGATCAAGGCATTCTGTTTTTCGCCATGGAATTGGTAGAAGGCAAGAGCCTGTTTCACTTGCAACGAGAGCAACGCACCTTCGACTGGCGTCGCGTGTTGGCCATGGCCAAAGACATCGCCTCCGGTTTGCGCCATGCCCACGACCGGGGGATCATTCATCGCGATTTGAAACCGGGGAATCTGCTTCAAGACTCCGCCGGTACCATCAAGATCACCGATTTCGGCATCGCTAAAGCGTTTGGTGTCAGTATCGACACACGCGACAACGTGTTGGGTACGATCGACTTTATGAGTCCCGAACAAGCGCTGGGGCAACCTGTCACGGTTCGGAGTGATTTATACAGCTTGGGCGTGGTGCTGTTTACCTTGTTATCCGGTCAGCCGCCATTTGCCGGCAACTCGATTGAGCAATCGCTGCGCAATTTGACGCGGGTTCCGGCGCCGCGCATCCGCACCAAAGTTGCGGCGGTCCCCGAACAACTGGATGACTTGTTGGACGATCTGTTGGCAAAGAAGCCGGATCACCGCGTCCCCACGGCCTTGGCTTTGCTCAAACGGCTGGAAGCCATGGAACAAGATTTGCGCGGGACCAGTGAAGCCCATACGGAACACGGATCGCCGTTGCCTGGCGACCAACGGAACAAGTCCGCGGCGGCTAGCGGCGGATTGGCGCCCGCCACGGCGGCGCGCGGAGCCGCCAAGGATCGGACTAAGGCCAGCCGCCCCTCGGCCGAACCGGTAACGCGCGTCTCCAGCGAAACCTCGGTAGTCTCAGAAGATGCGAATGATGAAATCGTATTGGCTCCTCCCCCAGCCAAGCCGAGGGACTATTTCAGTACCGTGACCGAGCGCGTCCGAAAACAAGTTCGCGAAGAAGAGCACCTGGCGGAAAGCCCTTGGATTGGCAAGTTCTTTCTCATGCTAGCGGCATTCCTCGTTGTTGCCGGATTATTCGCATGGGGAGTTTACCGCGCGCTACAGCCGCCGTCGGCTGATGTGTTGTTTGCCGCAATCGAGACGTCGGCGGCCGCGCCCGATCGCGTGCGCGAAGAGATCAGCCAATTCCTGAAGTACTACCCAAATGACGACCGCAGCGATCAAGTGCGGCGGCTAAGCGAAATGGCGGACGCGATTGCCTTGTACAAACGCCTATCGCTGCGGCGCAATTTGCCAGGCGAGAATCGGTTGTCCCCGATGGAGCGCCAATTCGTTGAGATTATCGACAGCGCCCAGGACGATCCAGCGAACGGGTATCTCCGATTGTCCGCCTTTATCCGAATGCACCGCGGGAGCGAGTTGCCGACGGAGGAAGCGACTTTAGTCTCGTCAGCGGAGGCCTATTCAGCAAAAATCAAGGACGATGCCCGCAAAAAAGTCTCTTGGGACCGCCAGCGGATAGTCGGCGCGATGGAACGGGCAGCGCAAGATCCGGCACAGGCAGCGGAGATCTACCAATCGATCATCCTGTTGTACGGCGATATTGATTGGGCCGCAGACCTGGTTGAACAAGCACGGCAGCGATTGAACTAGGAGACGGGAGAGGAGACACTCACCTTTTCGGCGAGAACCCCCTAAAGGTGGGAGTTTTTTCGGACTCTAGTAACTGCATTTGTTTTGCTCCATTCGGAATTGGAAGAGCCGTCGGATCGGGTAAGTGTAATCCTTTTTGATGAGACTAACTATATCGAAGCGGCGTCATTTTACCGGGGCGGAAAAGGTCAAAATCCTCAAGCGGCATCTTCTTCTCGAACAGACGCCCACCTCAACTTTGTGCGAGGAATTCAAGATCGATCCCAGCCAGTTTCACCAATGGCTCAGGGACTTCTTTGGAAACGGCCATGCGGCCTTCGAGAACAGTCGCCAGGGGACGGCCCAGACCGACGCCAAGGACCGCGAGATCGCCGCCCTCAAGGCTAAGAACCTATTCCAAAACCTTGCTCCCTTCTCCCCTGCGGGGGAGAAGGGCCGGGGATGAGGGGGTTTGGGAATGGTCTCTAAGCTTAAGAACAAGACCGAAGTCGTCGCCGAACTCTGCCGAAGCCTTCAGGGGTCAGACCCTGTTTTCAGGTATTCAGGTTTTCCATGATGGCGGCTAGGTCCGCTTGGAGGGAACGGGATTCGGCCAGTGCTCTCGCGGCGCGGCCAGTCAGGTTGCTGACGCTGTCGGGATGAGACAAGCCGAACTCCTGAGCCAGCTCGCGGAGCGTGGCTGTCGTGTAACGATGAGCCACATAGACGCTGTCGGGATGAGACAAGCCGAACTCCTGAGCCAGCTCGCGGAGCGTGGCTGTCGTGTAACGATGAGCCACATACGCCGCCAAGTCCCGGCCACGAGCGCGCGAGCGCCGCCCGGCGTACTCACGCGGCGACACGCCATAATAATTGGCAACGGCAGCGATAGCCTCGCGGCGGCGCCTGAGCAATTTTCGCGCTTGCGGGACCTGGTCGGGATGACTCGGCGCCTTGACTAGCCGTTTGATGCGGTCAACAAAAACCTGTGACCCCAATAAAAACCCCTCCACCGCTGCTGAAAATGGGTTGATTGGCGGCTTGATTGGCGGCTCAGTTAGGCCCGATTCGACAAATCGGCGATAAGCACGCGCAGCATCGCTGCCACCCATTTCGCCTTGCCAGGCCTGATAGACCGAGTCGTAGCACACCCACTCCAGCCGATCAGCCTTCCGCGCATAGCCCCGATAGCTCGACCATGGCCAGTCTCGCGGATTCCCGGCCAATGGCCGCTTGCCACGGGTTGGGTTTAAATGCAAGTAGCGGCTCACGTTCCAAAAATAGGCATCGTCCTCGATCAGCTCTCCCTTGAAGCGTCCCTGAAACAAATGCCCCGGACGTTGATGGCGCTTGGCATACCAATTCGCGTAACCGCTCAGCAGATACTGCATCCCTTTCGAGAGATTGGGTTGTGGGGTTCGGAAAAAGAGATGGATGTGATTGGGCATCCAGACGAACGAAAAGACTTCCCAACCCAGTTCGCAGCACGGTCTGTTCGAACCCGGATAGCAATCGCTGATAATCATCGTCGGCATGGAATAGCAATTGCCGCCCATTGCCGCGAGCCATTACGTGTTAAATGGCTCCCTCGAACTCGATTCTCAACGGTCGTGCCATGCCTGAGTCTTTCCTTAATCCCGAACACCTGAAAACAGGGTCTGACCCCAAACGCCGCGGGACATGATCCGCATCAGGCGTTGAATCCGTTTGCGATTGACCCCCAATTCGAATGCCATCCGACGGCTCCCAAAGAAGGGCCATTTCAGATAGAGCTCGTCGATCGCGCGCATCAACGCCAAATCCTCGGGCCGCTCCCGGTGCTGCGGGTAGTAATACGTCGATCGTTGCAGGTTCAAAAGCTCGCATTGACGTCGCACACTCAGAGTAGGGTGATTCGGTTCCACCAGTTTTCGTTTGGCATCACTCGACTTCGGCAGCTTTTTTCTTGAGCCATGCGATTTCCATCTGCAAACGACCGATCTGTTCGTACAGCTCGTCTTCACTGGCTCCTTCACTACTTCTGCGACGCTTGTCACTAAATAGCGTCTCCGCCTCCTCCATTAACCACTTCTTCCAGGTCGCCACCTGCGTGGGATGGATTCCAAATCGACTGGCAATCTGACTCGGAGACATTCCTGCAACCGCCGCTAAAGCTACCTTCGCCTTCGTCTTCGCCCCTCGAACCGTTCGCTTCCGTGACATGGCCTTCCTATCTCCTCGTTCCCCCTACTAACCGCAATCATAGCATATCCACTGGTCCAGTTTGTGGGGTCCACTTCACACCAAGCCGTTGAATATCAAGCACTTGCATCGGTTCTAAACGGTTTAGCTACGTCCTTCCAACAAGGCACTCGATCCCCGCTGGCAATTTTCTCGGTAACAACCCCTCTGGGCTGTGGCATCCGAGTAGGACACGCGTCTGCATCCGCGAGATCCAGCTTCAGCTACAGCAGAACCATCGGAGTCAAATTCATGTACCAGAGTCGCCGGAGTACTAACAATAGTCGTCGAAAACAGCCTGCTTCTGTTCGCCGAAAGCGTACCAGCCGCCCCGGAGCGCTGACGTTTGCCGCGTTGGAGCCGCGGCAGTTGTTTGCCGGATTGCCACAACTGATTGACATCGTCGCCGGTGCCGGGGCGTCATCGCCGACCCAGTTTACGAATGTCAATAACACCGTATTTTTCACCGCCAGCACTCCGGGACAGGGGCGCGAGTTATGGAAAACCGATGGAACCGCGAACGGTACGATGATGGTCAAAGATATTCGTACCGGGGCCGACAGCTCCCAGCCCGGCCAGCTCGTCAATGTCAATGGGTTTCTGTTCTTCCGCGCCAACGATGGCGTCCATGGCACGGAATTATGGCGCAGCGATGGGACACCGGCAGGCACCTACCTGGTCAAGGACATTTTTCCCGGTTCGGGTTCTTCGAATATTTCCTACATGACCAACGTCAGCGGCACTTTGTTTTTCAGCGCTCAAACAGCGGACGCAGGGCAAGAATTATGGCGGAGCAATGGGAAGGCTGATGGCACGTTTCTGCTCAAAGACATCTTTCCGGGAAACTCGAGTTCAAACCCGCGCAATTTGACGAATGTGAACGGAGTACTCTTCTTCGCCGCGAACGACCCGACCAACGGCGCGGAACTCTGGCGGTCCGTAGGATCAGAACTCGCCACCATCGTCGTCAAGGATATCTGGTCCGGGACGAACGATTCCGATCCGCAGTCATTGATGAATGTCAATGGGACACTGTTTTTCTCGGCGGCCACCGCTGGCCAAGGGCGCGAGCTGTTCAAAAGTGATGGTACGCAGCTCGGCACTGTCCTGGTGAAGGATATACACACCGGCAGCGGCAGTTCGACGCCTCAGTACTTGACCAACGTAAATGGAACACTGTTCTTTCGGGCGAATAATGGTGTCTCGGGCATTGAGCTTTGGAAGAGTAATGGAACCCAGGCGGGTACGGTGCTTGTCCAGGACATCCAGAGCGGCTCGGCCAGTTCGTACCCCCAGTCGCTCACGAATGTCAATGGTACGTTGTTTTTTAGCGCAAACGATGGCGCGACTGGTTTCGAGCTCTGGAAATCGAACGGGACTACCGCTGGGACGGTTCTCGTTCAAGACTTGCGCTCCGGTCCCGCTAGTGGAATTCCACACAATCTAACCAATGTCAATGGCACACTGTTCTTTGGCGGGGGTCAACAAGCCAATGGGTTTGAGCTGTGGAAATCCAATGGCAGCACATCGGGAACGGTTATGGTCAAGGACTTGCGTCCCGGCCCCGAAGGCTCCATGGCCAACTTCCTGACCAACGTTAACGGCCACTTGTTCTTTCAAGCGAACAATGGTTTGGCCGGAGAGGAACTGTGGGTCATGGATGGTGGCGACGAGCCCGTCGTACCCTTTCCTGGCGTAACGGCCACGGGAGTTCCAGCACCGGGTGTCACCATCGTGCCGGTACCGTCGTCGATTCCGGGGATGGGAGTCCCAGGGGTTGGCGTAAAGCCGCCTACCAAGCCGTCGCAACTGGCGACGATTGACTTGCTACCCGGCATGGAGAGTTCGTCTCCAGAGAGTTTCACCAATGTCAATGGAATCACCTTCTTTACGGCTAATTCAGCTACGCTGGGGCGCGAGTTGTGGCGAACGGACGGTACTCAGGCAGGGACTTATGTCGTCAAGGATATTCGACCAGGTGCCGCCGGATCGCATCCAAACCATTTAGTGAACATCAACGGCACTTTATTCTTCGCTGCGAACGATGGTGTTGCGGGCGTCGAGCTCTGGAAGTCCGACGGGACGGAAGCTGGCACCGTGATGGTGAAGAACATCAATCCCGGAGGGCAATCGTCTTACCCGGCCCAACTAACTAATGTCAATGGACGCCTGTTCTTCCGAGCGACAGAACCCCTTCATGGGGCGGAGTTGTTCATCAGCGATGGGACGCCCGATGGTACAGTTCTGGTCGCCGACATCAATCCCGGGCCCGCGTCAAGCAGTCCCTTTCGTTTAATCAATGTGGCAGGGCGTCTCTATTTCACCGCGGATAATGGTGTGCATGGCACGGAACTTTGGAGGTCGAACGGGTCGGCACCTGGAACAGCGATGGTCATGGACGTTAATCCGGGAGCAAGCAGTTCCGATCCCTCATCGTTGACCGAAATCAACGGCCGATTGTTCTTCGCCGCCCAGACAGCCGCACAGGGAACGGAACTCTGGAAGTCTTCCGGCAGTATCAACGGAACGGTAATTGTAAAAGACATCAATCCCGGCACATTTTGGTCTCAACCGAACCAGTTGACCAATGTCAAGGGAAATCTCTTCTTTGTGGCCCATCATCCCGATCATGGTTTTGAACTTTGGCGAACCAATGGCGCCGAAGCGGGAACCGTTTTGGTCAAAGATGCCGTTCCCGGGCCCGACCACGGTTTTGTCAACAACCTGATTAACATGAATGGCACCCTGATGTTTACCGCCCACACTCCGGAAACGGGGACCGAGATATGGCGGAGCAACGGAAAATCGGTGGGAACCGTGTTGGTCAAGGACATCCAGCCTGGTCCGACGTCTTCGCATCCCGGTCATTTTGCTGTTCTGAACGGCACGTTGTACTTTGCTGCCAATAATGGGCAGCACGGGACCGAGTTGTGGTCCGCGGGGATTTTCGGAAATACAGTCAAAATGGTGGCGGATATAAATCCCGGTGCAGCGCATTCCTCACCAAGCAAAATGACTGCAGTGAATGACCACACGCTGTATTTCACAGCCAACAACGGCAGCCAGGGTTGGGAACTGTGGAGATTGAGCATTCCCGAAAGCTCCAATAGCCCTCCAACCAGTCCTGTTGCCTTCGAATCGAACGCCATGACTTATACAGGAGCAGGTGCATCGGCGAACGTTATTTGGGCGCCGCCGACTGACGGAAAACCAACGTCGAAAAGTCGTACTGGATATTCGCCGCGGATTACTGAACAATCACCTTGGGTCGAAACCGATACCCGTCAAATGGCGACCGAAGCAATCGATGCGACATTCGCCGGCGCGGATGACAACGTACGTATCGGCCGAAGTGGATGGACGCGCCGATCTGCCGACTCCGCGGTCAAAAACGTCGTCGATGCACTGTTTGAGAGCGCTATAGCCGTACTCATTTGATCCAATGTTCTGCGCGCCGTGATCGAGTCCCCCGCGCGGGTCGCTGCATGTTACGTGAAAAGGCTATGCTTACTCAACGCGGTCATGCCACGGCCGTGACGCTAAACTATCGGCAATGCAAGTCCACGGACGATGTGTAACCTTAGTGCACAGTTTGCTGTGTACGATATTCAGGTAGTAGTGTTGATCAATCATCGTCGCGGCGACGGACTATCCGTCGAAGCGCGCGACTTCTCAATGACGCTCCATTCTAGGTAGGTCGGGTGATCGACGCTGTGAAACACGCGGTGCACGGCTGGTATAAAATCTTCGCGACGCGCGCGGAAAATGTTGTCCACGTATCGTTGCGGGTTGATGTCGATCAACGGGAACCACGTGCTTTGAATCTGCACCATCACCCGGTGACCCGGTCGGAATGTGTGGTACACATCTTGGAGCGGAAGGCGAACCGAGGTCACTTCGTCTGGTGCGAATGGCTCCGGATGCTCGTAGTTGTTGCGGAAACGCCCGCGGATGACTTCGCTCCGCACCATCAAATGGTAGCCACCTAATTCGACTCCTTCGGGTGTTCCGTCCAGAACCGGATGGTCATCCGGATAAACATCGATCAACTTGACAATCCAATCGGCGTCGGATTGACTCGTAGAGACCTGCAAGTGGGCCACGAGATCGCCAACCACCGTCAGGTATTCGGTTAACGGCTCGGTTTGAAACCACAAAACATCGGCGCGATCCAAGGCGAAGCGTTGGTCGTCGGCCATGTATTCCCGCGGTGTAAATCGGATACGAATGTCCTCTCGGCGACGGTAAGGGACCGGGTCGTCCGGATTGGAGACGAATTCCGAGAACGCTACCTCATCGGCAGTCGGCGGGGACAGGGACAACGCGCGGTCGCTGCGCAAAAAAAGCTTTTGCGATTGTGCCGTGCGTGGCGGCCATTGATCGTACTGGGACCATTGACGGAGCCCGGTATCGAAGACCAAGGCTTCAAACCCCGGTGGCTGGCCGGTTCCTTTGAGAAAATGCCGAAAAAACGGCGCCTCGACTTCGCGCTGGTAAAACTCCGACAATCCCCGACCGAATGGCATCTGACTGACAATCTGAACGGGTGATCGTCTCGCCCAATCGCCGTGTCCCCACGGGCCCATGACCATGATATTGAAGGTGTGCGGATTGTTTTTCTCCAAGTGGCGATAGATGTTGAGCGGCCCGTGCAAGTCCTCAGCATCAAACCAGCCGCCAACGGTCATCACGGCGGTCTGTACGTTTTGAAGATGCGGCAAAATACTGCGGCGCTGCCAAAACTCATCGTAGTTCGGATGCTCGATTTGCTGCTGCCAGAAAAAATTATCATCGCCGTAATACTTCTCGGCTTGCTCCGCCAATGGAATCAAGTCGCGATAATAGGTCCAGGCATCCTCCGAAATCGGCTGGGGCGATTGGTACCAGGCAGTGGACGTCGGTCCGGAATGTTGATACCCAAAGGTGGCGGTCGCGCCGAAATAGCTCAACAAGAAAGCGCCATGGTGGCGAAAGTCATCAAAAAAGAAATCGGCGATGGGCGCTTGGGGCGATGCGGCCACCAGTGCCGGATGATGCTCGGGCAACGCCGCCGCTGCGTAGAAGCCAGGATACGAAATTCCCCAAATGCCGACCTTGCCATTGTTCTCGGGGACATGCTGCAATAACCACTCAATGGTGTCATACGTATCGGAACTTTCGTCGATCGGCAGATCGCCAGGTACATGGGGGCGCATGTTATCGTAGGTCCCCGCGGACATCCACCGCCCGCGCACGTCCTGCCGAACAAAAATAAACCCTTCGTCCTCCAAAATCGGGGAGGGGCCGATGCGTCCGGGGAAAGCATCCGCGCCATAGGGCCGGCAACTATACGGCGTGCGGAACATCAAGATGGGATAGGTTTGCGACTGGTCGCGCGGGACATAGACGGCAGTATATAGCTCGATGCCGTCGCGCATCGGAATGGTGAACTCGCGCTTTTCATAGCGCTCGCTCAACGGCTGCTGTCCGGACGCCGATAGAGCGAAAAAAGAACTCAGCCCGAACCAAGCCACCAGCAATCGCGTTGACTGCCGTCGCCGGCACGATGTTTGAGACAAAATTGTATGCATGGTATCCGCCACTAGTTGGTGGTGCGAGGTGCGCTTCGTGTCACGATCGCCTAGGCCGCGTAGCGGGTAATTATAACTGACCAACCTTTGCCAGGTGAGCCGATAGACTACACCCTGCGGCGTGCCGGGTTTAATGGTTCAGCCAAAGAAGAAGAAACCGTCCCTGAGCGAAACACGCGGTATGTCCAATTTGCGCACGGGGATTAGCTGAAATGCGCGCGATCTTGATTGAACGCGGCGAAACGGATCGCTGGTGCTGTTGGACTAAATGGAGCAAGCCCTCCATTAAGCGTTATCAAGGCACAAGCTGGATAGCGCCCGATGCGTGTCCATCGATCGAATTCACATTGACTCATGACCCTCGCGAGCGGATATAAGAAAAAAGCCGGACTTGTCGGAAACAAGTCCGGCTGTTGTGCCGGGATCGTTCTCCGGCGACAATGCGCCGGCGAGCGACTAAAACGGTCGCGGTTGGAAACGGCCGTCGTTGTACTGTTGCGAGTTGGCTGGGTTCGATTCGCCATAAAAAATCTCGTCGAACAGGTCATTCATAAAGCGGAACGCGCGTTGGAATGGCCGGCTGCGGCGCGGGTTCGACCAGTCGTCGCCTAGGCCACATCCACAGGGACCATTGCACTCGCACTGGCAGTCTCCGGTACGATTGGATCCGCGGCGGACGATTCGTTGATAGGCCGCCTCGTGTGCCAATTGGTTCAGCCAACCGGTCGTTTCGCTGGTTGTCAAGGTGATATCAATGGGGCCGGTATCTTCGTCCGCGAACAGATCGTCCACGACATTGATGCCGATGCAGCCCAAGCCGTCAGCGCCGGCGACCACCAAGGCATAATCTCCTGGCGGTACGTCGAAGAACTGGAACACCCCGTAATTATTGACTGTGGCTGCTGCCACCACGTCGTTGTTTTGTAACAGCATCGCCCGCAAATTACGCACATCGACCGGCCGACCGTTGAGCGTATCCACTTGATGCACGCGACCCACCAATCGATTATCGGGAGTCAACGCGACGCTGTGATCCACGATCGTAGTCGCCGGTGTCGCGGCCGGAGGAATCAACGAGAGGCCCTCCAAGCCCAATAAATGTTGCGGGTCGTCCGTACCTTGTCCCGCCTCGAATCGACCGTACACGCGGTATTCAACTTTAGGGGCGAAGTAGCGAATCCAATCCAAGTTGATGGTCGTCACGTTCTCGGTCGCCCGGACGCGGATGGAATCGGGCATTTTACCCGCCAACGAATCTTTGTATTCGATAGCGTTAAAGGCATAGGCAAACATGGCGTGATCGCCGAATCCGACGAGCGAGTACGTGCCGCCCGCCACATTATCGAACCGAAATCTCCCAAATTCATCGGTGCGGGTGGACAACACTTGACGCCCACCGGACAACAAGTGTATCGGCAAGTTACGGACATCGATCTCTTGGGGACCGGTTACTGTTCCGCTCAATTCGCCGAAGTCAGAGATCAACACCCAATGCGACCGCAGGGGGCTGCCTGCCGGGGATACATTGGGCTCCAAACTAGCTTGGTTCCAACCGGCGAACCGCGCGCGGACGATGACTGACTGCTCGACGGCTCGTGGAATTTGTGGCAGGTCATCCAATTGCGACTCAAGACCTCCGGTTTGCGGAGGGACAATTAAGGTATCAAGATTTCCCGTTGGAGGAGGATCATCCTGAGCCACTCCGCCGAATTCAATAGGAAGTTGTGTATCTTGTGCGAACGAGAATGAACCAGGACTCGCCCAAATCAGCGCCCAAGCCAACATGTAAGGCCAAAAAATCCGTGCCATGGCAATGTACCTACTTGAAATTCGCGGACCATCCACGTCGCAACGTTGCAATTCGGCCTTCCTTGCCCAACAACGGCAATCCATCAGAGCTTGAAATCGGAGGAGTCCCACTTCGCCATTCATGTTGAGGCAGGTCAGCTCATCTTTTTTCACGACTTTCAGTCCGACTGGGCCGTTGGCAACCGTTGCGACGAATTCAGCCAAAACGCCGTTTATGACGGACGTGACGCCGTCCACCCCTGGATCATAGTCAGGCGCGTGACGGACATTGCGCTGTGCCCATGAATGTCAACAATGGCGCTCGCTCGCGATGTGTGTCCCCCTTTAGTGAGCACGCCACGCGTTGCGGCAATCAACGCCGGTTTTCTCGCCGACTTCACACAGGCCGCAATTAACCTTCCAAAAAATCCAACCGTTTGCTCAAAGCGGCAACGATTCGTTCGAGATCAGATACACGTTGCTCCAGCTCGGCGCCAGCGGCGGTGGAACTCATGCTCGCCACGGCCGGCTCCGCCGGTTCATCCCCCACCGCTTCCGCGGAAACCATCAATTTGATTTTCGCGAGTTCTTCCGGTTGATAAAGGTTGTGTGACACGACCTGACCACGACCCGGTGGCGTCAACTCCAACATCAAGTTCTTGTGCAACAACGAGTCCACTAGCGGGCGCAACTGCTGCAGGTCGGCAATTTCCTCCATCCGCGCCGTGCGCGCCCGAAGTTCTCCCAAAGTTTGATGCCCGCGCAACAGCAGCTCAGCCAAAATTGCCAACTCGCCCCGATCGACCCCGAACCAATCGTACAATAAGTGTTTGAACCGAGGGACGCGGCCGTCGGATTGAACCTCCATGACCGCTCCCAATCGTCTCAGTTCATCCAATACCATTTCCACTTCGTCTGCATCCATTTGCATCAAGGGACTGCGATTCGATTTCTGATTGGCGCCGGCGACAATCGCGTTAATCGTCATGGGATAGACATCGGGCGTCGTTTTGGACTTTTCGATCAAGACGCCAGCGACACGGCGCTGGGCGCGCGATAGCGCGCGCCATTTGCGGGGTTGGACTGTCAGCTCTGATTGTTGCGATGCGTCGCTCATCGTGATGTTTCCTCACTTCGTGGCTGACCGATGGGACGGTCGGTGCCATTGTTGAGAATCGCTCCGCAGTCCCGAATCGACCGATCTACGATCGCTGTGGTCTGGCTGGAACAATCTCCACTACCCTCCATCATACCGACGTCGAATTCCATACTGAACACCCCATAACAACGCGACTCGTTGACGATATGAAGGCCCTGTGTTAGCTTGCCAGCTTTCTTCACATGCAACGTCGGTCAAGTAAATATCGAATTCCGGAGGTAGTACGGATGGCACACGAAGTGACACTGATTCGAGGCGACGGCACGGGGCCTGAGTTGGCGGAAGCCGCTCGGCGCTGTATCGACGCCACAGGGGTCGAAATCAACTGGGATGTCCAAGAAGCCGGCGTCGATATTATGGCCGAGCGTGGGACGCCGATTCCGGACGAGACGATCGCCAGCGTCCGCCGCACGAAATGCGCGCTGAAAGCGCCCATCACGACTCCCGTCGGCACCGGCTTTCGCAGTATCAATGTCTATTTGCGGCAAGAATTGGGCTTATTTGCCTGCATCCGTCCCTGCAAACAATACCCGGGTGTGCGCACGTTCTTTTCCGACACGCCGATTGATATCGTGATCGTCCGCGAGAACACCGAGGATCTGTATGCCGGCGTCGAATTTGAATCGGGCCAGCCCGACACGCAAAAGCTGATTGATTTCATCAATAGTCTGCCTTCGGACAAGAAGATCAAGACCAGTGGCCGAGAGACGGGCGTGTCCATCAAACCGATCAGCGTCAGCGGCACCGAACGGATTGTCCGTTGCGCATTCGATTATGCGCGCGAGAATAGGCGGCGCAAAGTGACGGCCGTCCACAAGGCTAACATCATGAAATATTCGGACGGATTGTTCTTGGCAACCGCGACGCGCGTGGCGAAGGAGTATCCCGATATCGAATTCGAAGAACGGATTGTGGACAACATGTGTATGCAACTGGTGCAGAAACCCGAGTTGTATGACGTGTTGGTGTTGCCCAACCTGTACGGCGATATCATCTCGGACTTAGGTGCCGGCCTGGTGGGCGGATTGGGCGTAGCGCCCGGCGCCAACTTGGGACCGAACGGCGCCGTTTTTGAAGCGACGCACGGCAGCGCCCCTAAATACAAGGGCCAGAATAAAGTCAACCCGACGGCCGTGATTTTGTCGGGTATGTTGATGCTGAAACATTTGGGTGAAATCGATGCGGCACAACGCTTGGAACGTGCAGTTGCCGACGTGATCGTCGAGGGGAAACATGTCACCTATGATTTGAAACCCCATCGCGACGATCCGACGGCTGTTGGGACGCGCGAAATGGCCGACGCCATTTGCCGCAAACTCAAGTGAATCTACGATGGTGGCTCCTGATCTGCCCGGATGGAAGGCTGACGCTGCAGGTTCAAGCACCTGGCCCCCGCATGCGGAATTCTACGAGCCTATCCCGAGACTCTTACTCTTTTCTCCCTCGTGAACGCGTTTAGCGTAGGGCGATTGTATGGTGTCTCTTGTGGAAAATCATACGCTCAACCGGGATAAACTCGGTTGGGGTGGAAGAACCGCTCCCCGTCGAGCTTGCTTGGCGGAAGCGATGATTGACCATTACGATCCAATTAGTATTGGCTCGGCGGCGGAAAGTTTTTACACGAGGGTCCTACGAAACGAGACCAGATTTACAAGGTCCCCGGTGTCACGAATCGTACATTCGGTTATTGGTACGTTGGATCACCTCGGAACCTCAAGGCGCCTCGTGGGCGGGCCCGAGGCAATCCATGAGCTGCGGGCCGTTTCGGATCGTCTGGTATGTGCATCCGGATTTTCAATTCGCGACACTTGCAAGTAGTGCATTTGTTTGCGCTTCGTGCAAGTATCGTAGGTAACGGGATACGCACTAGGGCGAAAACACCGGGACCAAGTTCAACGGCATCTGCAAGATGATGCCGCCCATTGCCGCCCCGAATTCCGGACCCGCTTCACTGTTCGTCCAACTTCCGTCGGACGATTGCGAGTTGATCAACTCATCGCGAATCATTGGGTACCATTCGTTCCAATAATCGCCCCCGGCATGCCACATGGCCTGCACGGCGTAGTAGTGAGAATAAAAATAGTGATGCGATGCGCTGCGGCGATTCCCTTTAAGGTACGCCAATCCTCTTTCAATTTGCGGGCCCTCGTAGATCCCGGCACTGTACAGCGACGTGATGCCGGCCGCCGTCATGGCAAACGACGAACCGCCGCCTTGCATCGTGTAACGAAAACTGCCGTCGCTGTTCTGACTTTTCTTGACGTACTCGATGCACTTTTCGCGAACCTTGTCAGGGACGTCGATTCCCGCATCGCGCGCTCCTCTCAGCGCCATGATCTGACAAACCGTAACCGACAGATCCGCGTCGATAGGTTCCGGCTGATACCGCCAACCACCTTGCGCGTTCTGGCATTTGCTGATCAGCTGCACGGCAAGTCGCAGCTTATCGCCAATTTCCGGCTTCTGCGTCATGCCGTAGGCTTGCGATAAAAACAGCGTCGCAAATCCATGGCCGTACATGTTCTCATAGACAGACTGGTCTTGTCGGGTGATGTAGCCTTTGGAACTGACGCAATTGAGAATCAATTCGACGCACATATCGATTTGCCGCGCGTAACGGCCTTGGCCTGGTGCACTCCCGCTGCACATCATGGCCAGCCCACCCAGTCCGCATGTGGCGACGCCGGAGGCATACCCGCTGGTCCCAAACGCACCCCGATTTCGACCGGATTTCACTTGTCGGTTAGACAGAAACTCCAACGCCCGATCGATGGCCCGCCGCGCTTCCGGAGTGATCAACTCGGCAGGCGACTTTTCATTGGGGGAGGATTTGCGATCATCTTGCCACATGCCGCCCCAAGCAATTCCGGGCAAAGCAAGTGCGGCACCGCTGCCAGCGGCCAACGCCAAGACGTGGAATCGCCGCCGCGAAATGGTTTTTGGCATCGATTGTTGTCTCCCGACAGTCGCACAGTTCGATTGATTTCCCGCCCCGATAGAATGGGCGAACCAATCATACCCGGAGTTCAAATCTCAGTCAAAAAAGGTCGGTTCGTATCGATTTTCTGGGGAATGACCGTTGTGACGTCTGGAAAAACGGTCCGATTTGACCCGATTTCAACGGGATTAGACCGTTTTTGACGGTTCTTTGCGTTTGGATTGGTACACGGTTCGTGACAACTATACCGAATTTTGGATAATGGAGGATTGGGTTATCCCAAAATGATGTACGCAACCAGGTATCAGAATCGATCCAACGCCCGCCCGCCATGCGGGATGTCGCTATTGGAGCTTTTGGTGGTTTTGACGATCTTGATCGCCATCAGCGGGATCGTCGTAGCGACTCTGCCGGGGGTCTGGAAACAGGCCCAAACGGCTACAACCGCCTTTAATTTGCAGCAAATTGAGTCGGGAATACGCCGCTTCGTAGTCCTCAACCGCGGGGTATTGGGGAATCGTTTTGATTCCCTGATTGTCGGGAATGGGAACTTAGGAGGGGCCGTCGCGGATTATCTTGCCAATCGGGAACTGTTTGAAGCCGTGACTCTGACCGAGCAGGATCTTGAGGCATTAGCCGAATTGGGCCTGGTAGAGGTCATTCCGGCGGAGCGAGCGCCGCAAAATGCCACGTTTTCCTCACATACCCAACCGCCGGTTAAGTTGAAAGGCCAAGCGCGGGTGGTGGCATTGACCGGGACAGCGGCAGAAACAGCCTGCCGGGAATTGTGGAATATGGAACCGGATCGCAACACATACTATTTGGCCTTCGGATTGGGCTCGCAATGTACGCTAGTCGGTTCCGGGAGCAAAACGGCGTTTGCGGAAGCGCCGATCTACTACCCAGAGGATCGTAACCAAGACGTCGTCAAACAATATTCCAGGTTCCTGATTGTGGTTGAATTGCGCCGGGGGGGAGACCGGTCGGCGGCACGTTATGTCGGCGCTGTGACGGTTTCGCCGTCTGGCGTCAAAGGAATCGCAAACCAAGTTAGGCAGTACCAAGCGGGAAGTCCCTAGTTAAGAAACCTGTTCCTTGCTCGAGGATGAATGGCTACCCCGTCGCGTTCACCTAAATTGGAGCGACGGTTACTTGCGCAAGCGTGGACATAATGACGAATCTAACCAATTTCACTGTAGTCGATTGCACGTTTTTAGGCTCTCGTTCGAACAGGCGCCAGTCGGCGATGATGCGGCCTGCGCAGCGGGGCGCGACGTTGTTGGAGCTGTTGATCGTCTTGCTGATCGTGGCGTCCGTGGCCGTTATGTTATTGCCGACATTGACCGTCCATGTACCTGTGGGTACCTCAACCAAGAGTTCCCAAGAAGTAGCCACGTTAGCGACGCTGCGCGCCGTTCGCGAAGCGATAGCCGGTGAACATGGATTGTTAGAGAATCTCGGTCACCAACCGAATGCGTTGGCGATCACCGCATCCGACCTGGTCCGCGAGGAGCCGCCAATGGTGTTGCATCAGACCGCACCGGAGCTTGTCGAATATCAACCAGCGTTGGGAATCGGCTGGCAAGGTCCTTACCTATTGCCCAGCGGCGTCAATCAACAGGGCCAGCCGACGGTCGTGGATGGCTGGGGCAATGAAATCGAGATTCAATTAGAGGTCCGCCCGCATCGCACCTCGGGTCGCCCCATTGTCACCGGGTTACGAATCATCTCGCGAGGTCCCGATGGATTACTGCAAACAACATCTGGAAAAGTCGCGCAGGCTGGGAGCAAGGCACAATGGTCACTGGAAAACGAGATGACCAACGACGACGTCGTAGTGTCGGTTCCTTTATCGAGTCAACAACCATGACAGGCCGGTGTCGTTTGTTGCAGCGCGCGGGTGTCAGGCGCGCGGACGGTTCATTCCCTAGTCCTTGGACGCTACGGACTACCGAATGCGGTCAACGGACCAGCGGTGTGCGAGACCTTCGTATCTGGACGGATATCCCGAGGGGATTGACGCTGCTGGAACTCGTTGCGGTGCTAGTGATCCTGGCGATAGTGGCCACGGTTGCGGTGAATTCCCTGCAACCGCGCGTCGAACAGATTCGTTGGGAACAAGCCCAGCAACTATTGGAAGAAGTTCGGCAATCAAGCCTCGGGACACCCCGCGCCAAGCATGACGACGGATCGCCGCTCGTAACCGGCTTTGTCGCAGACATCGGACGTTTGCCGATGCCGGCGATCGTGCAGGATCCCGAGCTGAGCAAACCGATAACTTTGCGCGAGTTGTGGGACGCAACCAGTCCTTTGGCCATTGACTTCCCGTTTCGATTTCGCGCAGGTCCCAAAGAGCCGATCGATTTCTCCAGTGTCCGCTTGCCGTGCGGTTGGCGCGGCCCATACTTGACTTTGGGGGTCGGTCAAAAGACCCTACTCGATCCCTGGGCGCGGCCGTTAAGCGTGCACATGGACGCTAGCGGTGTCATTACCAACGTCGGTTTGCAATCACTCCCCGGGTCCCTTGACGACGAACCGCCGTCCGTCGAAATGACCACTGGTCTCGTTACCGTCTCGGGAGTGATTTCGTGGCGCGATCAAGCTTCGCCTACGGACGTGACGGTCGCCCTGTTAGCGCCCGATCCGCAACAGTCGTTGGAGTTGTTAGCAGTTCATACGGATGAAGACTCCGATCCGGGTGCCTTTTTATTTTCGCGGGTTCCCATCGGATTGCGCGCGCTGTGCGTGAAAACCGCCGACCGTTTGATCGTGCGCTACGTGACTGTACCGTCCGGCGGGCTTTCCGTGAACGTGGCCATTGGTGGGGCGGAGTAATGGCACGGCGCCCGTCGGTTACGGTGATTCTGTGCAGCGGTCGAACCGCATGCCGCGCGGATTTCGCGGGGGGCGATGCGGCCTTGGTCTCGCCCGTGGTGAAGATCGACATTCAGCCCGGCAGCGAATTGCCGAGTGTGGTCAGCGCGTTGGCACATCGAGGTGAAAAGATCGGCACGCGGGTCCTCGTCCTAACCGCGGAAGCGTGGACGCACATGGTACGCTTCCCTGCGGCAGGACTCAGAGCATTGCCAGACGACGAGCTGACGCAAGCGCTGAAATACGAAGTCGAGTCGTTGACTGGACTGGGTGATGAGGCAATGGCGTTGGCCCACCGTCGCTTGGCGGATGTTGGCAATGACGCTCAGTTTTGGATCTCTGTCTGGTCCGAAGCGCAATGCCGCGAAGTGTTTGAAGCACTAGCACAACAGGGCGCACGGAGCGTTGCTTTCGCCCACCCAGCCGGAACGGCCAATTCCCAGACCATTTCTGACGGCGTCATTGGTCAGGTGCATGCCGAGTATTGGCCGAACCTTGTGGCTGAATTTGGCGGCGCGGACCATCAATTGACGGCCATCACGCAGGGTCCTTCAGCGCTGCAAAAATGGCGCGAAAACCTCGCCTCCGGCAGTTTTTTCACTGGCGGTGCAACACTGGTTCGGGGATTCGGCACGGAAGCTCTGCCCAGCGAAGTGGAGATCTGCGTGCAGAACTTGAGCCAGGATGATGCGTTGGAGAACTGGCTGCGCAATGTCGCCAGACAGAATTTGGACAATTGCCCCCGTTTGGTCTTATCCCCCCATCGTCCTGCGCAATTCAGCCGGTTGTTAGTGGCGGGCCTGGCGCTCATAGTCGCATTGACGGCCACCGTTTGGCACGGGCGATGGCTGCGGCAACGGGGCGAACGGATCGAAAACGAAATCGCCACCGTGCAACAGCTGATTACCCGTCAAGAAAACGACGATGCGGAATTGTTGCGATTGGCTGGCGAAACCGAACAGTTGAGCGGCCAATTGGAAAGTACCGGTCAGCAATTGGTGTTATTGCAGTTCTTTTTGGACCAGCAAGTCGGCCGGTTGGGTAAATTGTTGGTCTGGTTGCTGGAATTGCGCACCGAAGACGTGTTGATTCGGGAGTTGAAACCCCACGAGCGCGGCATGTCGATCGTTGGCTTGTCACTGAATAGCGAGTCGGCGCCTCAATTGGCAAATCAACTGCGCGACGCGGCGCAACCCTTCGGTTGGCGTGTCTCATTGGGCGCGCAAATTGGCGCGAAGACGTTGGTCAGCGGCGGCCCTTGGGAGTTTGAAATCATTCTGGAAGACGTGGGTCACAAAAGCACGGCGGGTGTAATTTCGGAGGCCAATCGACCAGAGGGGCGACTGACTCGCGACAACGGAGGTGCGACACATGCCAGGTAAGCCAGAATCCAAATCGCGCGAACAGCCATTGTTGTGGCTTTTTCCCGCTGCACTGGTTTTGGCGGTCTATGCGTTCGGGATTGCCCTGCCCACACAGCGCCTGCAAAGTCGCCGCGCTGCCCATTTGGAAACCTTGCGGGCGCGAGGCATTGACCAAGAGCTCACCGAGATGACGCAATCGGGATTGGAATTGGCGCGGCGCGAGGTCGGCATTTTGAAAACGCGACTCGTCAGCCAACAGGAGCGCCTCCGTTCGTTGAGTCTCGGATGGCGCAGCCAAGAGTCGCGGCTGGAAACCGTGCATCAGATCACGAAACTTGCCAAGGAACACAACCTGTCGGTGTTGACTCAGCAGTTTGAAACCAAACAACAGTTGTCGGAACATCTCCAGCGCGTCGTCCAGTTGATGGAACAGCAGACGCCGCAAGCGCCGCTGGAGTATTGGCAGGTACAATTGGGTGGACGGTATCGAGACATGTCGCAATTCTTGTCGGCCCTCGATACGTCGCGCGTCAAGATGATCCCCGTACTGGTCACTATGAAAGCTTCGGCGGCAAACGATGGCAATCATTTGTGGACAGTTGTTTTTATTGTCTAAACCCGAACGGACCGCCTGTGACGCTGCAACCATCGACCATCCAGAATGATCTGCAGGAATGGCTCCTGAGCGCCGCCAAACTTGGCGCGAGCGACGTGCATTGGGCGCCGGGAGGACTCATATTGTGCCGAGTGGGCGGGGAGTTGACGCCGCTGGAGGGCGTTTCATCGCTCGACGTTGTCACGGGCCGCAAGGCGTTGCTCTCCTTTTTAAACGACACGCAGCGCCAACGATTGGAAACTCAAGGAGCGGTTGACGGGGCGTTTACCGCGGCCGGGGGAACGCGTTGGCGATTCAACGTCTATCGTCGCCAAGGCGAATTGGCCTGCGCGCTGCGGCGCTTGGAAGATCACATTCGCGACCTCCCTGCGTTGGGGTTGCCTGCTCGACTGTATAGCGTGTGCGACTATCGCTCTGGTTTGGTACTTGTCGCCGGCCCAACCGGGTCGGGCAAAAGCACGACGTTGGCGGCATTGATCGATCGCGTTAATCGAACGCGTCGTTGCCACATCCTGACGATTGAAGATCCCGTGGAGTACGTCCATCGATCACATTCGTCCTTGGTCACGCAACGCCAGATCGGTTGGGACGCACCCGATTTCTATCAAGCCTTGGTCGATGCCCTCCGGCAAGACCCGGACGTTATTTTGGTAGGTGAAATACGCGAACTGAACACCATTCGCACCGCGATTACGGCCGCGGAAACGGGGCATCTCGTGTTGGCGTCGGTGCACGCAGCGGACTGCGTTGGCGCCGTCGAGCGTTTGTTGAGTGTTTTTCCCGGTGAAGAACAGTCCGCGATCCAGCATCTGTTGTCCATGACATTGCGAACGGTTGTCGCCCAGCATCTGGTCACTGCGCGAGAAGCCGCGCGGCTGGAACCGACGCCCGCTTCCCCATCGTCCCGAACGCGCGTGCTGGTTAGCGAGGTTATGCACGTCACGCCGGCCGTCAGCAATTTGATCGCGCAGATGAATCTCAAGCAGATTCGTTCCGCAATGGAAACTGGTGCCGCTGCCGCCATGTACACGATGGATCAGTGTTTGGCCGGGTTGCTCCGCCAGCGCCGTGTGAGCGAAACGACGGCCCGCGGTTTGGCGCGGAATGCGCAACTCGTTGTGGAAATGGCGCAGCGTTCGGATCGGCTCCCGCTGGAGGTTGGATAAACCGATGACTGACGGCCAATTAGAAACGGTGCCCGAACTCCTGGATATGGATTTGGTCAAGATCGATCCGCGCTGGGCGCTGCGGATTCCAGCCAGTTTGGCCCAACGTCGTCAATTGTTGCCGTTCGCGCGGGTCAACGATCGGGTTCTGGTCGCTTGTCGCGATGCCGACGATGCGCAGGGATTGCAAGCGATCGAACGCTATGTGCAAGGAGAAATACTGCCGCAACTCGCCGAACCGGCGTCGCTCGATCGAGCGATTCAGCGAATTTTTGCCGACGCGCTCACCGGTGGAAACCAAGCGGCGCCGTTGCGGGCCACGATTCACACCCGCGATAACTCTGAGGAAGTAGAGGGTAACGAAATCGTCGCGCTCAGCCACGAGTTGTTCTACGCCGCGCGTATTCGCCAGGCGACCGATATCCATTTGGAACCGGGAGATGCCGAAGCGCGCGTGCGGCTGCGCGTGGATGGAGTGTTGGAAGAGTATCGACGCATCCCCTTGAGCGTCCACCAGCCGCTCGTCTCCCGTTTCAAAGTCCTGGCGGGGATGGACATTGCTGAGCGGCGGGCGCCGCAGGACGGGCGATTTACCGCGGGCGAAGGAGGACAGCCGATCGACGTGCGGGCAGCGTCGATACCAACCAAACGCGGCGAGCGGATGACGCTGCGATTATTGGCGTCGCAGGCTCAGAACTTATCGCTTGACAAACTGGGTATGACGTCGGCGCATTGGGCGACGTTTGCCAATGCATTGCAACAGCCCAATGGATTGATCATGCTGACCGGACCCACCGGCTGCGGCAAAAGCACGACGTTATATGCCGCGATTCGGCAACTGTTGGCTATGCGACCGCTGAACATCATCACGATTGAGGATCCGGTCGAATACGCCATCGATGGCGTCTCGCAGATCGAAGTCGATTCGGCGGATAAAGTGAGTTTTCACAAAGCGCTGCGCGCCGTGCTGCGACACGATCCGGACGTATTGATGATCGGTGAAATTCGCGATGCGGAAACGGCCGAAATCGTGGTCAAAGCCAGCTTGACCGGACATCTGGTGTTGACCTCGTTGCACACAAACTCGGCCCTCAACTCGATCAATCGTTTGGTAGATATGGGAATCAAGCCGTTTTTGATTGGCGCCATCAGCCGCTTGTACATCGCGCAACGATTGGTCCGGCGGCTTTGTCCCCACTGTCGGCAACCCAAGCCATTGAGCGAGACAGAAGCCTTGGCGTTGAGCCAACCGGAGCGAGTCGGTCAAACCATCTATTGGCCCGGCGGTTGTCGCTATTGCGCCGGCAGCGGCTTTGCGGGACGCACGGGTTTATTCGAGCTGTTGCCGTTTGACGGACGTCTGGCGCGGTTGGTTTATCGCAATCCAGACGAATTGTCGCTGCGCGAACAGTTGGTTGCCACGGGCTGGACGTCGATGATCGATGACGCGTGGAGCAAGTTGGCGGACGGAACGACGACGCCGGCCGAGGTGATGAATGTGGTCAGTCTGTAGGTTCGCCTATGCCTGAATTTGATTACCGTATTCGCGACCATCAAGGAACGCGCCGCGCGGGGACAATTCAAGCGTCGAATCGCGTGGCCGCCATCACCCAACTGCGCCAACGGGGCTGGATCATCGTTGCCATCGACGAGCGGCAGGCGGCCAATGCCCGGGCGATACGTTGGGAATGGCCTGTCCGGGCGTTGCAGGTCGAGTTGGCTCTGCAACAAATGGCCGTCACGGTGCGCAGCGGTATGACCTTGTCGGCAGCCATCGATTTGCTCCGGCAACAGTCCGAACGCCAAGCGATCGGGCGCGTGTGGCAAGCCGTACTGAATCGGTTACAAGCCGGTGTCAGTTTGAGTCAGGCCCTGCAATCGCATCGCTGCTTTCCCGAATTTGTCGTGCAACTCATCCGTGTGGGCGAACAAACCGGTCAACTGGCACCGGTAATCGATCGTTGCGTGGAAACCATGCGACGGCGGCGTCTCGCGCAGCAAGAATTGACTTCAGCAGCGATCTATCCCGTGCTGGTTATCTTGCTGGCCATGGTGGCGACGACCTATATGGTGACCTACCTCATCCCCCGGTTAGAGTTGTATCTCGTCAGTCTGGGAAAACAATTGCCGACTATGACGTTGCAGCTGCTGGGGACAACCCATTGGCTGAGGGATAACGCTGTTTGGTTGGCGACAGCGGTTGCCGCTGTGGCGGCTGCGCTGGTTGCGGTCTGGTACTGGCCGGCCGGACGTTTGCGGCTGGACCAAGTCGCCCTGAAGACACCCGTTTTGGGCAAGATGATTTGCCTGCGCGAATCGGCGTCCTTTTCCCGGATCACCAGTATGTTATTGTCCAGCGGGATTACCTTGGCGGAGAGTCTATCGAGCGTTTCGGCACTGCTTGGCAATCGCTATTTGGGGCAATTGGTCCGCGAAGGACGCGAAAAGATTTTGCGCGGAGGGCAATTGGCCGATGCGCTCGATCGCCGTGTGGGCTTCTCGCCAGTATTGATCAGTATGATTCGCGTCGGCGAACAGACTGGCGATTTGACGCGCGTCTTGTCCGAGGCCACCGATTATCACGAAGTCCAGTACGCCGGCTTGGCGCGCCGCATTCAGGCCGCGGCCACGCCCGCATTAATCCTGACTATTGGCGGCGTGGTCGGCTATGTCTATGTCGCTTTTTTTGTGGCTTTGTTCGCGGGCGGCGCAGCGGGGTAATCAGTCGGCAAAAAGATGATGGTGTGTTTCGCTTATCGATAACCAATGTTTGATTCCAAGGGGGCATACGATGCGGATGTTCAACAACGTTAGCAGTGCGCGGTCGATCGCCGCGCGCAGTGCGTGGGTTTTGTATTGGACGGTGCTCAATTGTGGACTTTGCGCCACTACGTTCGCTCAGAACGGCAACCAAGACGAAGACCCAGCTTCGGCCACCAACGTGATCCAAGCCACGTTGGACAAGATTCGCGAGGTCGAACAATTGGACAAGTACATCGCGGAAAACTCCTCATTGAAGTCGGAGAACCAATCACTGAAGCAGCAAATTGCTAGCTTAAACAAGCAGATTCAGGAGTTGTCGCAGAATGTGGCCAAGTTGACGGAAGAATTGAAATCCGAAAACGAACGCTTGCGCAAACAATTGGTCGAATTGCCGAGTTTCGAAGTCAAGTCGAAGATTTTATCGGGGGATCAAGGGATCGCCGTATTAGCTAGCGGTGGCAAGAACTACCGTGTGCGAAGCCAGATCGAAATGTCCATTCCCGCCACCAACGGCGTTTGGGTATTGATGAAAGTCGAGAAAATCACTAGTGATGTGGTCGAATTGCGGTTTCCGGAGTTGGAACGCACGATCGTCATTTACGATTAGCGGCAGGCGAGTAGGTCGAAATGGAGTTCGTCCGCTCAGTGGCAACAATAAAGAGTTCGAGGGCGGGCAAGGTTCCCCTAATTGCCTGGGGATTGTGGGTCGTGACCTTCTTCACGGCGCACGCGCAAATCGAGCCGCGCTTCGACCCGGCTGGCTTCTCGCTGGGCGATCTCATTCCCGCCAGCAATCAACTTCCTGCCGCATTGACGACCGCACCACAGGCCAATGTTTTGATCGATCTGGTCGATTTCCGCGAACTGCCGCTGGATGAGGCGATTCGGACGTTCTCGGAGCAGTCCGGTTTGAACATCGTCGCATCACGCGAGGCCGGCAAGACAGTGGTCAATCTGTTTTTGCGCAATGTCCGCGCCGTGGACGTTTTGGAAAACTTGACGAAAACACACAATTTGTATTTTCGCGTCGATGAAGCGTCGGGCATTGTGCGCATCTACACGACCCGCGAATACGAACGGAATTTGGCCAGTTTCCGGGACGAACAGACCCAAGTCTTTACGCTCCTGTATCCCAATCCGATCGATGTAGCCGTCGCCATCCGCGATCTGTTTGGCGAACGCGTCTCACTGAACTTTGGCGTCGGCGATGAGGACTCCATACTGGAGCTGATCTATCGGCTCAATCGATTTGATTTGGTGGACAGTCGCAGCCTCGGTTTGGGATCGTTCAACGGGGCCTACGCCATCGGCAACCGGCCTGCGATCAGCGGCATCACGGGAATGGGAGGGTTTGGCGCCAATATCCGCCGCCAATTTCCCGACCCGCGTCTGGCGCAAAATGAGTTTCAGCCACTGCGCGACCTGACGGCCGAGCAGATTCAACAACTGATCGCGGCGCTGGATGCCAAACGAACCGAAACACCGCCGCCGACGCGGCAGCCGACCGGCGAAGAAACCGAGGACCCGGTGGCGCAATTGCTCAAGGAACGCCAGGCGACGATCTACGTGACGGTGATTCGCCGCAACAATCAAGTCGTCGTCCGCACGGGGGACCGCGCGACGATGGACCAAGTGCAGATGTTAATCCATTCGCTCGATGTGCCGACGCCACTGGTTCTGCTGGAGGTCAAAGTGATGTCGATCCTATTGGATGACCGGTTCCGCAGCGTCTTTGATTACCAATTCTCGGACGGTGGCTCGGCGGCTGGGGGATTTACGACGGGCGATGTCTTACCCACCCCCTCGGATGCGCTTGTGGGCGAAGCGCGGCGCTTGGCGTCGATGCTGCCGGGAGGCGCCATTCTCAATCAAGGGGACCTGACCTTTCAATTCGTCAGCAACAGCTTTCGCGCGCGTTTGCAATTGTTGGAGGACGACAACCGCGTCACGGTGTTGAATACCCCGTTGCTCTTGACGGCGAACAACGAAGTCAGCCGAATTTTCATTGGCGATACGATTCCCTTCACCGTGGGGTTCAACTCGCCGCAAGTGATCGCGGCGGCCAACGCCAACACTACGATCGCCGGGACGCCGATTACCGAATTGCGCGACGTGGGGCAGTCGCTCCTAATCACGCCCAGTATCAATGCCGACCGCACGGTAACGCTCCGGGTCGTACAAGAGAATGCGCGGCGCGTCTTGAACGGCGGCCGAATCCCCGTCCTGAATCCAACCGGTGGTATTATTAATCAACAGGTGGACACAGTTAATCGCAGCACCGTCAGCGGGACCATCGTGGCCAAGGACGGGCTGGCCGTCGTCCTAGGCGGATTGATCGAAGAGGAAGTATCGGACAATCGTCGCCAAGTTCCGGTGTTAGGGAAATTGCCCGTCCTCGGCTTCTTTTTCCGTCGCCAGAATACCGGGCGGACGCGTCGTGAACTGGTGGTCATGATCCGGCCATTCATTTTCAATACGCCCACGGAGTCGGCCTGTGTCAGTCAAGAACTCCTGCAAACATTAAGTGTTCATCCGACAGCCACTACTGGGGCGGAACAACTGAACACGTTCTTGCCGGATGAGATCGTGCGCGTCGATTTGGAAGAACAACAACTGCATCGCGAACTAAGGTTCCACAATGTCGTTCCCAAACGCTATTAGATCGGTCCTCGCCACGGGCCTGGCGCTGGTTGTCTTGGTCGGCTGTTCGTCGAACCAGTGGCTCCCCGCGCGCGGGAAAACGCTGGCAGAAGTGACCGCCGATTCGACGCCGGACAAATCCGACGGATTCGATGAATCGCGGCCGAAGAACAAGTTCCGATGGGATGGCGGCGGAGTCGTCTTGGGTGAAGTCGATCAGCCGGCTATGACGGCCGATGAGTTCAAGACGGCGTTGGACACCCTGCATGAACAACAGCGTCAGCGGTCGTTTCGCAATCTCGTGCGTCGTTACCCGGATTTGGCTTGGGAGACGATTCAAGCCACTACGGCAACGGGATTGCGCGATCCGGTCTTGCATCAGCTTGCTCAGGATCTGGACAGCTTTCTGTCGCCCACGGGTCCCTACTTTGCGCCTCTCTATCAGCAATCCGACGGGCAACTGGCAACCTATCTAGAAAAGCGCGCGAAATGCTGGAGGGCGATTCAATCTGGGGAACCCGAAACTGCGGCCAAGTTGAATCTGTGGCAACATAAGCCTCGTCCCGATTTAGCCTATTTGCGCCTCGACGCCGCTCGATTGACGGCCATTGCCCACATGATGTCCGGTGAAACGGAAGCGGCCATCCGCATCATCGAACAAGCGGTTCGAGAATCGCAAACGGCTCCGCCTTACGTGGTAACCAATTTGCTGTTGTTGCAAGGCGAAATCTATCGCCATGCCGGTCGCCATGCGGATTGGCAGGCGAGTTGGCTGCAGGCAGTGGACGAACATGCGCGACTGGCGGCGACCGGTGTGGCGGATCCTCAGTTTTGGCACCGCGCAGCGTTTGCGCGACCCGCGGCATTGCCCTGGTCCGACACGTGTATTGAAATGCTGCAGCAACTACTCGCCGAACGCGGCTTCGCGTTTCGCGCCGGGCCTGAAGCAGGATTGGATGATCGCGAAGCCGCGATGTGGGGAGCCGTCGGTTTGTTTCATCTGGACCGCGATGAAGGGCAAAGCGCTGTTCTCTGCTTCAAAAAGTCCGAAGCATTGGTCAACGATCGCCAGACGGCGGCCGTGTTACAACTGCACCAGGCGCGCGGTTTGATTCTGGCCGGGCAGCCGGGCCCCGCCAGTTCGATCCTCATTCGATTGATTGCCCAACATGCAGATTCCGATGTTGCCAGTCGAGCCCAAGCGGTCTTAGGAGCCATCAAGGTGCACAACGGCGCGATTGCGCAAGGGCAAAAACTCCTGGAGACCGCGCTGGCCGGGAGTGCGCATTGGCCACGGCTCGAGCGCGATTTGGCCGCCGCCGATCTGGCCCTTGTAAAACTGATGACCGGCCATGCCGAGGAAGGCTTGGCGGAATTAGAACAAGCCTATGCGGCATTTGTCGCGCATCGCGCCTGGGATCACGCCTTTCAATGTTTGTGGAACCTGGCGCGGTACCACGAATTGACCGAACAGACTGACGCTCACTACCAAGCGCAATTGCGCGTCGCCAACTTCGAATCACAGGGCGACTGATGCAAGCAAGTGCGTCAGGAGTCATTGTTGGCGTAAGATCAACATCGTGAACCTCAAGGCGTTAGCTCGCGGATTCGTCCAGTCGGCCCTTTCCGTGCGCCCTTCTCGCGAGTCCTGAGATCAAAGATCGCTCAGCGATTGACATTAGTGCCATTCACCGGTCCTGTACAGAATTCTCTGCCACATTACAAAAAGGGAACACCCACAATGGACTGCTGATGGCTGAAAAAGTGGGTGTCCCCTTGTGATTCCTTTTGATTGCCCAAACCGCTCCCCGCCGAGCGAGTTCGGTGGGACGCGCAGTTGGAAGGTATCGGCGACTAAGCTCACGGTCCTGCGGTCGGAAGGCTGCTGCCGGCGGCCCGCCGTAAGCGCTGCGCGGTTCTGGGAAGGTGTGGTTTCAGCTCGAACCAGGTTCACTCCAGCGCGAAGGGCAACGTATCGAATGTCGGCAGGCTGGGCTGGTTAGGGGCAGCGGAAAACGTCCTCAGCGCTGTGGCAAAATGCTGATGTTGCGTGCGGTAGATGAAATATAGTTCATCGTCCCCACTCCCATTGTGTCGCGATCCGTCGGCAAGAAGCCAATAGGCCCGAGTATAGAGTTCCGGGGACTCATCGGATGCGTCTTCCCTGCGCCAGTGCCATGTTCCCAGTAGGTCTCCGGTTAACGAAAAAGCGACGATCTTGCCTGGCCGAGAGAGGAACCAACCAAAGTCGGTTGGGAACAGCGCGAGAGGCTCTTTCTGTGGAAAAATAAGCGACTTTGCTTTCTTCGTCGAAAGATCTAGGAACAGCACTCCATCGTTGCCGGTCCTGCCGATGAGGGCAATCGCTGTGGCTTTGCGATGCCATACCGGTTCCATATTCGCATATCCGGGCCACTCTTGTTGTAGTATCTCGAAGACCAAATCCGTCGCTTGGTCGGATGACCAACGCCTAACGGTCAACCCGGTTACCTGACTAGAATCCAAGTCCATCAGACCGCGGGCACCCATGCCGTCAGGGTACCGAGTTCCAGGGGACGGATATTTGAGGTAGTGCTCGCCCGTGGGGGAAATCAAGACGATTTCATGAGGCTTCGCCACCATTTTCAGAGGGCGAACGAGTTGGTTCCCTGATAGCTCGGTCCGGATCCATTGTCGGTCGCCGGTCGATTGGTCGCCTAGAAAGAAGAGAAACTCACCGGAAACGTGTGTTAGCCGTTGCGCATTGGTTTCTTCGAGTTCGGCAATGCCGACAACGGGGGCAGGTTGACGAGGATCGATCAAGAACAGTTGTCTTTGACCTTGTACATCGAGAATTTCAACCAAGAAGCCGTTCTGACAGGCAAATGCCGATACCATCAACCGCGCGTGATTTAGGTTCAGGTGTTTTTGTGTTTCCAATTCCAGTTTCAGTTGTCGGCGAACATCCCAGATTTCAAAAACGAAGGTTGTCTCGCTGCTTTCCGCTGCCGGTTTTATGCCGTAGACCAGCAGCAACCCCGAATCGGCCGACCAGACGAACGCGTGGTGAATACTAGTCCTGAGACCAAGCTCTCTAGCGCGCGCCCAATCTACCCTCGGCATAGCCGAGCTGACCAATCGCCGGAACGATCGTGCTGATGCCAAGTCCACCGACAGGACCACTTCGTGATTGGCGACTCTGACCAACTCGAAACGCTCCAGTTCATCGGACCTAGTGTTCTGTTGTTGAGGTACATAGCGTTGGCGTACGTAGTATTGCGCATCAGGGCTGAAGCCTTTGAAATGTTGTTGATCGACCTGAAAGTGCGCCATGCTCTGATCGCCACGACAATCGATGTTCCGTTCACTGAAATGCGATTGCCAGACACCCATCGCAGCGTCATCAACAAATCCACCAGCCAGAGCGTCACCGCCTCCACCCAATATCGAGTATGAGCTGAATGAATCGGGTCGAATATTAGTAAGGTCTTGACGAAGAATGATTCGCGAACCTTGTTGAAATTCCACGCGAGCAAGGCCGGGGACTTGCGGGGGCCTCGCGTGCAATACTTCCTTTTGGCGTTCCTTGTGGTGGACGAGTCGCAAAGTTCCATGGACTTCGGAGTCCGTTTCCTCCCAAACGTATTCTGCATCAGGTTGGATGATGCTCAACTGGCCCTCGCGCGTCCACCTCAAGCGCGCTTGGCTACCAATGTTCAAACTGCCCAGTTGCATTTCACTTTCGCGATTGTTCATAAAACTGCGCACAACGAATCGACCATCCGGGGACAGCAAGAACACTCGCTGCAACGTAGCGTCCAGCGCGATGTCATGATAACGCGGACTGTTACCTCGATTGTCGGCTTGTGACCGTGACGGTTCCATTTGCCTCAACAACGTCGGCTGATCCGTGCGCCACACAGTAAGGTGTCCATCCTTAGTGGAACAAATGGCGATTTCACTGTCGTCCACACGCCATTGTATATTTCCGTTTTGACGCGTGGCCAATGAAAATACCCCTCGGTGGAGATCGTAAATATTGATCACCTGCGAGCGGTCAGATACGCTGCGCGCCGCCAAAAATCGCCCGCCGGGTGAAATCGAATTGACCATCAACTGGCTATCGAGTGTGTTCAACAGTGGATAGGTCTCTCCGTTGTCCAGTCGAAACGCGACAATGTGATCATCCAGTTCATGCACCAATCGGTAGCCTTGGTCCCAGGCGATGCGCCATGTGGACGATCGAGTCGTATGGATGAGTTCGGCGGCACTGTCGCTCAGCCGCCAAATCCGGATTTCATAGTCGGGTCGAGAGCCTACTGGCGATCCTAACGGCTGGTGAGGATCGCCCAGCCTGGCTACGGTCGCAATCAAGTTGGGATATCGATTATCAAATTGAAAACTCGTGAGAGAGCCGCGCGACGGCAAAACATAGCGCGTTTGCCCCTCGGCATCTCGAATCCAAACCAAATCCTCTCCACCGGCAAACAACGTCCCATCCACGTTGCGTCGCCAACCTTCGATGACCGGCGGCCGCTCCAAAGTCCAAGAACTGATCCCCGGTAAAGGCCGCGGCTGGTCAACGGTGACACCAGCTCCGATAGCCCCACCCGGAAGGTTCAATTCTTCGGACTTGGCTGGCAACTTGGCCAACGTTTCCCCAAAAAGTTCTCTGGCCTGCGGGTCGAACGACGCGTCGACGATCTCAGAACGAGGAACGGGAATGAGGCCGACAGAGGGCGGTGGCTCAGCTAAACCAGCAGTTTGTGATTGAGCGGTCGGATCGCTCGAAGGACGAAGTTCCACCGTGACAATCGTTCTTTCGCCTCGGCGGATAGCGATCGTCTGCGATGAGAAAATCAGTTCGTTGTTATGGTCGCTGAGCTCCAAATGATAGACACCACTAGGCAGCGGCGTGGCGCCGATATGGATTTCATGTGTCCGACCGGACAGCGGGTCGGTGACGATGACGCGTTCATCCGCAATCCGGATTTGGACTTGGGGATCATTGGTCTCGACCACCAGCGTCCCTTTGTCGTTCATCTGCCATACTGCCAACGACGCGAGACACACGGCGAAACCGCCCAGGGCGGCTGCAATCAAACGGCGATAACTACTTCGCGAACTTCCGCTGCGCGGCGGCCAACGTTTGGAATCGACGGTCACCGACCCGGTTTCAATACTCTTCAGCCGCTTAACCAACTCGCCCGCAGATTGCGGCCGTTCGGCAGGATTTTTGCGCAACAGTTGACGCAAGAGATCCCGCAGTTCCACTGGAATGCGTCCGGCCGTATCCAGTTCGTCAATGTGCAGCTCATCTGCTGCTACGGACATCATGGTCGAGAACACATTCGTCTTGCGAAACGGTGATTCGCCTGTCAACATTTCCAACAAGACCACGCCCAAACTGAACAAGTCGCTGCGACCGTCCAATGGCTTTCCTGTAACTTGCTCTGGCGACATGTAACTGGGAGTTCCGATGACGGTCCCCTCCTGCGTAATGGGCGTGGTATCGTCGGCAGCGCGCGCCAGGCCAAAGTCCAAAATCTTTACGTCTCCCGTTAGGGTGATCCACAAATTGTCGGGCTTGATATCCCGGTGCAGAATCCCTTGTCGGTGCGCATAGTCCAACCCTTCAGCTATTTGTCGGGCAAGTTGCACTCCCTGCGTAACCGAGATTTGCCCTTCGCGCAGCAAGTGTGTTCGCAGCGAGGAACCCTCCAATAATGGCATAACTAAAAACGGCAATTCGCGATGGACGCCCACGTCCAACACAGGCACAATGCGTTCACAGTTGATACGCGCGGCGGCTCGGGCCTCACGTTCAAAACGCTGCCGCGTTTCGATCGCACGGGCGCGATGGGGATTCAGCAGCTTGATACAGACCTCGCGTTCGAGTTCGACATCGGTCGCCCGAAAAACAAGCCCCATGCCCCCGCTGGCTAAGTATTGGGTGACGTGATATTTGCCGATACAGCCCAAAGCGTGGAGCTTCTCAATCGGATCCAGTAGCGCGCGTAGTTCGTCGGTTGACATTTCCGGTCGCGGTGCCAGTTGTTCGATACGCTCGGCCAGTTGTCGAGCTGCTTCGAGTTCTTCCTGGGGAATATCTTCGCCGCGCAATGCGACTAATAGCGAATCGGGTAAGGTGCTCTCGACGCCCGCGTTTTTCACCGTTTCGGATTGGTTGAGCACGTCCTCTGCCAGCCGCGTCTCAGCCTCATCGGCTGTACCCATCACAAACTTCTCGAGTGCCGGATTAGTCATGGTATCGTCATTTTAGACAGAATTCGCTTGACGTTGGACATATAGGCCAAAGCCTGCGTCATTTAACTTGACGAAGCTACCTTAGGAAACCTGTCAGCGAAATTCCAATGAAGAGGCAAACTTGATGAGGCCAATCGTTGGCAATCGATTGCTAGTCCCACAGCCCGTCGAGTTCTTCGCGCAGGCGTTTGAGGACGCGGCCGCGGGCCAGATAAACGGCGTTTACGGTAATACCCAGTTCGCGGGCGACGTCGGCAGCATGCCGCCCAAGGGCGACGTGTTCCCAACACGCGCGCCACGTGGTCTCGGCGAACGACTCGCGCATCAGTCGCAACGCTTCCCGTGCTACCCAGGTGCGGTACTCTTGCTCCGTCAACAGTTGTGACGTGTCTTGTTGGGCCAATTCGATACGTTCCAACAACCGGGGCTCTGTGATTCGCTTCAGCTTTCGCAAATGATCGCGGCATTTGTTGATGGTCACGGTGCGCAACCAGGCGCGAAAACTGGCGGGTCGCCGTTGAGCGAACCACGACGCGCGGTCCAGCAAAACAACGAATACGTCTTGGCACACATCGAACCGCTGATTGGCTTCGATCCCCAACTGGCCTACCCAATGCAAAACCAGCGGAGTATAGAGCTGGACAAAACGGTTCCACGCCGCCGAATCGTCGCAAGAACGCAGGCGAACCAACAAACTGGATTGGGTGGTAACCATGGTTAGCGCGAACCAACACAACGAGGAGATTCCTGTCGCAACGGTTGCGTGAGGGCGAAGTGTCGCCCGTCGCGAATGCCACGCGTACCCGACGTTTGGTAACCGTTCACGTTTCGTTTCGCATCAAGACAAGTTCATCTGCGCCATACTGTTGGGGCGGTCGGCGATATGGATCGTTGGTTGCTCGGCGGCCCTTCGACTGCGCCCATCAAGCCGACGATACCGGCCGTCTCTCGCGGACGATTACTCGCCAGGGTCAATCATTTCCAACACGAGAAATCAGGATTCAGACTGCTTATCCATTGGCATTCGTTTCCAAGGTCGCTAACCCATACTCCTTGATTTTTTTGTGCAACGTATTGCGACTGATACCCAGGCGTTCGGCAGCGCGGACTTGTTTGTCGTCGCAGGCCCGAAGTACCTGAGCGATCAACTCGCGCTCAATCGGTTGGATCACCGCGTTGTATACGTCGTGGGTGCCATCGCAAGTTCCTAAACTCTGCTGGACATACTCTCGGGCCAACGATTCGGGGCTGACGCCACCCAGCGCAGCCGTCATGGAGGCTTGCGATGCCTGCTCGCGAATCGCCAGAGGTAGATCGGCAAGAGTCAATGTTGGACCACCCCCGGAAACCGCCGCAGCGCGCAAATAACCGATCAGCTCATGCCAATTGCCGGGCCAGGTGTAACGTGCCATGGCCTTCAACGCCAACGGGTCAACATCCTTGATGGTGGGCAGGCCGGCGGACTCCCAGCGCTGCCCGATCCACTCGATGATCGCGAACAAGTCCTCAGGGCGGCGGCGCAAAGGCGGGAGTGCGATCGGAAATACATTCAGCCGCCAATACAGCTCTTTGGAAAACAAACCGCCAACCACCGCCTCGACCAAATTGGCCGCCGACGTGGCGATCAAACGGAAGTGCGGCCGATACGTTAACAAATCGACCTGCGACGACAACAAATCGGCCAGGTGCGCTTGAATGGTACTGGAAGCATGCTGCACTCCGTGCAGCACTAAAACAGAACCGGACGAGGGGTGATTCCCATCCGCGGTCTCTTCCTTTTCCTGAGCCAGCCAAGAATGCCATTGATGATGTTGCTCCTCGGGAGACATACTGGCCAGGTGAAATTCATCCACGTTGGCCGAGCCATCGCCATACGCCAGCAATTTGGCCAAGGTTCGTTTGCCGGTCCCGGTTTCGCCCTGGATCAGCACGGGGTCGAAACATCCTCGAGCGATTTCGAACCATTGCCAGACGGCTTGAATGGCCGCCGACGCACCGACCAAACCATGGGCTCTCAAATCAGGGGACGGGGCTGATCGCAATCGGTTCATGTTCATCGCCAGTCCGCGGGAAGTTCCACCGCGCTGCGCCGCCCCTCAGGTGATGCTCGAATCCACCCCAATCGCCGCCGTTGCCCAATTCCGTAGTTTGCTTCTGCGAGGCAAACAACATTCAGGATCAACCGGCGATTTTTGTGATTTCCACGCGGAGGTACTTTTGCCGGTGGCCGGTGCGCCGACGAACGTTCTTACGCCGACGGAACTTTTGAATAAATACCTTGTCACCCAAGAGTTCCTCTTTGACCGTAGCGACCACCTTGGCGCCAGCCACCACCGGCTGGCCCAGTTGCAATGAGTCCCCTTTGGACAAGGCCAGGACTCGGTCGAAGACTAATTCGCTCCCCGCCTCCGCCTGGCGAAAATCAATGTCGATGACTTGTCCTTCGCTCACCATATATTGCCGACCGCCGTCGGCGAAAATCGCATACATGTTCGTTGATTCCAAATGAGTATTGAATGCCTATGGTCGATCGGCCCCAGCCTTTCGAGAGCCCTTGCTATTCATCCATCGCGACCCCGGACATGCTGACGGACGAGCAACTGGTCCTCTCGGGTGAATTTACCGGATCAGAAGCGGATCGTCGAGGGTTGGAGTTCTTTGGGACCAGAGTCCCGTCGGCGGGCGAAATGGCGTGTATTTCGGGAAATGTTGACAATCATTCCAGTGCCGGGAGGTTTCAAGGCCGTGTCGATCAAAAAAATACGGCAATTCTCAAGAAATGTGCTTAAATTGGTCCGCTGACGTGATACCATTACCGTGGAACTCATGTTTTCCTGCGGATAATACCGGAAGTGTATTTGGGAGGCGCCGAACATGACGCAACAACTTCCCCCGGCGATGACCGCCCGCGACATCATGGCCACGCAGTTGGTCACTCTTTCTCCCGACGCCGACGTTTTTGAAGCCATCGCCGTCCTACTCAAACATAAGATTTCCGGCTGCCCGGTTGTCGATGGCGAACGCCGACTGTTGGGTTTGTTCTCGGAGAAGTCCTGCATGCAGGTCGTCATTGACGCGGCCTACGAGCAACTCCCCACGAATCGCGTGGATGCTTTTATGATCAAGAATCCACAGACCATTGACGAGCAAACGGACCTGTTGTCGATAGCGCAGATATTTTTGACTACTTCGCGGCGGCGCTTACCAGTGGTGCGCGAAGGCGTCGTCGTGGGACAGGTCAGCCGGCGCGACGTGATTCGCGCGGCGCACCAGATGCTGAGTCAACCCGTGCAGGAGAAAACACCGCCACTGTATTTATCCGCGCTGCGCGAAATGAATGAAGCGCCGGATGTCTGAAACAGGGGCCGAGAAAAATAGCCATGAATACTTCCTGCTGGGGAAAGTACCTCGCGGTATGGGCGGTCGCAGGATTGAGCAGCCTAGCGGCTATTGTCGCCGATGATCATGTACTGCGGACGACCGATCCTCGTCTTGCAGCGGACCGCTTTATCGATCACGTTCGTGAACTCCGGCGCTCCATCGATACGGATCGTTTCACGATCGTCATTCAACCGCCGTTCGTGGTCATCGGCGATGAAGCCCCAGAGGTGGTTCGCCAACGGAGCGAACAGACGGTTCAGTGGGCGGTCGAGCATCTCAAACGGCTGTACTTCCAGCGCGATGGCGAGCACATCATCAATATCTGGTTGTTTCGCGATCGGGAAAGCTATGAAAGCCACTGCTGGGAGTTCTTTCAACGCCGACCGCATACGCCCTACGGGTTTTATTCTCGGCAGGATCGGGCGCTAGTAATGAACATTGCGACGGGAGGCGGCACCTTGGTCCACGAAATTGTGCATCCATTCATCGAGGCGAACTTTCCGGATTGTCCGGCGTGGTTCAACGAAGGGTTGGCTTCGCTGTATGAACAATCTCGCGAGCAGGATGGCCGCATTCGAGGGTTGACCAATTGGCGGCTCCGCGGCCTTCAAACCGCGATCGTGGATGATCGGTTAGGCTCGTTGGAAGATCTGTTGGCGACTACGACGCGCGAGTTCTACGATGATCGCACTGGCCAGAACTATGCGCAGGCCCGTTACCTGTGTTATTACTTGCAAGAACACGGGAAACTGACAGATTTCTACCATCAATTCGCGCGCGATGCCCGGCGCGATCCGACGGGGCGGGGCACACTGCAAGCCATTTTGGAAATCGATGATCTGGCTGCGTTTGAGGAATCGTGGCGCGCCTTCGTTATGCAGTTGCGGTTTTGACGGGAAGCGCCACGCGCAATGGTGCGACAGCGCAATCCATCGGCGCCAGGGCATGCGTCAGACGGGCCAACATGTCGGGCCCGTCGTATATGCCCACGATGGCGCCACCGCTGCCGCAATATTTCGCGCTGGCGCCAACGTGTCGCGCCCGCAGCACCATTTCCACATGATCCGGCCGCAAACGGCAGATCCGGCGGCGGATGTCAAAATTGCGGTTCATCAATTCTGACAACAGTGCGGTGTTCCCGGATTGGATTGCGTCGCGCCCACGTTCCGCCAACTGTGCCAATTCCTGCAAACCCGCCAAGACGTCAGGATCCCGAGCCAGGAACCGTTGCCGCAATTCGGAGTGCGTCACCTCCGTCGGTTCGCCAGCATGGCGAGCATAGGCAATGTACAGAGGCGGCAACCAGGACGCATCGAGCCGTTCATAATTGCCCATCGTCAGATTGTCCACCGTGCGCGCAGCGGCAGAGGAAAAGTCCATGTAGATCAGCCCCTCATACGCTTGTA